>NZ_JBKJTG010000142.1:0-11866 GCF_046590535.1 Phenylobacterium sp.
GACCAAGATCAACGCCATGCTGGAAAAGCAGGGCGTGAAGGTCAGCGTCAACGACCTGGTGATCAAGGCCGCCGCCGTGGCCTTGAAGCAGGTGCCGGAGGCCAACGCTTCCTATTCGCCGGAAGGCATCGCCATGCACCACCACGCGGACATCGCCATGGCGGTGGCCCTGGAGCACGGCCTGATCACACCGATCATCCGTAGCGCGGAGCTCAAAGGCCTGGCCCAGATCGCCACCGAGGCCAAGGACCTGGCCGAGCGGGCGCGGACCAAGAAGCTCAAGCCTGAGGAATTCCAGGGGGGCACCTTCACGGTCTCCAACCTGGGCATGTTCGGGATCAAGTCGTTCGCCTCGATCATCAACCAGCCGCAGGGCGCGATTCTGTCCGTGGGCGCCGGCGAGCAGCGGCCCGTGGTGCGTGGGGGCGAACTTGCTGTGGCCACGGTCATGTCCGTGACGCTCACCTGCGACCACCGGGTGGTCGACGGCGCCATCGGCGCGCGCTGGCTGGCCGCGTTCAAGGCCCTGGTCGAAGACCCGCTCACCATGATCATCTAGGGCCAGCCGATGGATTTCGACGTCATCGTCATCGGCGCAGGCCCCGGCGGCTACGTCACCGCCATCCGTGCCGCCCAGCTTGGCATGAAGACCGCCATCGTCGAGCGCGAAGCCCTGGGCGGGGTGTGCCTGAACTGGGGCTGCATCCCCACCAAGGCGCTGCTCAAGTCCGGCGAGGTCTATGAGCAGCTCGACCACCTGGCCGAGTACGGCATCACGGTGGAGAAGCGCGGCTTCGACTTCACCAAGGTGATCGCGCGTTCCCGCAAGGTCGCCAGCCAGCTCAACGCCGGCGTCGCCTTCCTGATGAAGAAGCACAAGATCGAGGTGATCGACGGCGCCGCGAAGCTGGAAAAGGGGCAGGGCGCCCCCAAGGTGGTGGTGGCGCTGAAGGCCGGCGGCTCGCGCACGTTGAGCGCCAAGCACGTGATCCTGGCCACCGGCGCCCGGGCCCGCACCATCCCTGCCGTAGGCCTGGAGCCGGACGGCGACCGGGTCTGGACCTATCGCGAAGCCATGACTCCGAAGACGGCTCCCAAGACCATGATCGTGGTGGGCTCAGGCGCCATCGGCATAGAATTCGCCAGCTTCTACAGGGCGTTGGGATCAGAAGTTACCGTAATCGAGGCGCTTCCCCGCATCCTGCCGGTCGAGGACGAGGAGGTCTCCAAGGCCGCCCAAAAGGCCTTCGAGAAGCGCGGCCTGAAGTTCCGGGTCGGGGCCAGCGTCAAGAAGCTCACCCGGACCAAGGCCGGCGTCGCTGTTGAACTCGAAGCTGACGGCAAGTCCGCAACCCTGGAAGCTGACGTGGCCATCGTCGCGGTGGGCATCTCGGGCAACGTCGAGGATCTCGGTCTGGAAGCCCTGGGCGTGAAGATCGACCGCGGCCATGTGGTGACGGACAGGCACGGCGCCACCGGCGTCGCCGGCCTCTACGCCATTGGCGACGTGACCGGTCCGCCCTGGCTGGCCCACAAGGCGAGCCACGAGGGCGTCCACTGCATCGAGCGCATCGCCGGCCTGCCGTCCTCGAACCTGACGGCGCCGATCCCCGGCTGCACCTATTCAAACCCGCAGATCGCCTCAGTCGGGCTCACCGAAGCGCAAGCCAAGGACCAGGGCCTGGAGGTCAAGGTTGGCCGCTTCCCGTTCAAGGTCAACGGCAAGGCCATCGCCTCGGGCGAAACCGAGGGCTTCGTCAAGACGGTGTTCGACGGCAAGACCGGCGCCCTGGTCGGTGCGCACATGATCGGCGCCGAGGTCACCGAGATGATCCAGGGGTTCGCGCTGGCCATCACCCTGGAGGCCACCGAGGCGGAATTGCACGCCACCGTCTATCCCCATCCGACCATGAGCGAAGCCATGCACGAGGCCTCGCTCGACGCCTACGGCAAGGTCCTGCACATCTGAGCGCTAGCGGCTAACGCCGGCGGCGCAGGGCGTCCAGGCTCCAGGGTCCGCCACCGGCGAACACCAGGTAGAAGAACACGAAGCAGTAGAGGATCGCTGCGTCGCCGCCGTTCAGCGCCGGCCACGGTCCCTGCGAAGCGTGGGAGCTGAAATAGGCCACCGCCATCATGCCCGAGGCGATGAAGGCCGCGGCGCGGGTGAACAGGCCGAGCGCGATCAAGCCGCCCCCCACCGTCTCGATCCAGCCGGCCGCCAGCATCAGCGGTGGCAGCGGGTCGGGCAGGCCAGGCTGGGCGGCGGGAAATTCCAGCAGCTTCATCAGGCCGTGCTCCATGAACAGCAGGCCGGCCATGATGCGAAGGATGCTGAGCACCCGCGGCGCCCAGGCGTCGAGGTTGGGCATGAGTTCGTCCCCCCTTGCGCCGGGACAGCCCCGGCGTTTCCATCACCGGCGCGGCTAGGCCGCCCGGCGCATCTCGGCGTCCACGATCCGCTGGAGCGCCACATAGTCGGTCTTGCCGGTGCCCAGCACCGGGATCTCCTGCACCTTGATGATCTTGCGCGGCACGGCGATCTCGGGCGCGCCGATGGCCTGGGCGTGTGCGATCAGGGCCGCCGCGTCGGCGTCGCGCCTGTCGGTGACCAGGATCAGCCGCTCGCCCTTCTTCGGATCGGGCAGGGCGACCACGGCGTGGCGGCCATCCGGCCATACGGCCACGGCCAGGTCCTCCGCGGCGGTCAGGGAGACCAACTCGCCGCCGATCTTGGCGAAACGCTTCACCCGGCCGAGGATCTTGATCCAATCGTCGTCGGAGAGCGAGACCACATCGCCGGTGTCGTGCCAGCCGTCCACCGGCGGCTCGATGCCGCCGCCGGGCGTAAGATAGCCGGCCATGATGTTGGGACCGCGCACGAATAGCCGCCCGCCGCCGGGGATGCCCTCCACCGGCTCCAGCCTGACCTCGACCCCGGGCAGCAGGCCGCCCACCGTGCCGCGACGGTTATCGCCCGGCGTGTTCACCGCGATCACCGGGGCGGCTTCCGTGGCGCCATAGCCTTCCAGCAGCGGGATCGGCCCGAACTTCTCAGCGATCAGGTTGTGGGTTTCCTCGCGGACCTTCTCGGCGCCGCAGACCACGAACTTCAGGCCCGACAGCTCGCCGGGTTCGGCGGCGCGGACGTACTGGTTGATGAAGGTGTCGGTGGCGAACAGCACCGAGGCCCCGGTGTCCTTCACCAGGGCCGGAATCTGTTTGACGTGTAGCGGGGACGGGTACTGGAAGGACTTCAGGCCACTGAGGATCGGCAGCAGCGCTCCGCCGGTGAGGCCGAAGCAGTGGAATGTCGGCAGGGGATTGAACATCACCCAGTCGAGATCCAGCGTGATGTGCTGGGCGACCTGGCGGACGTTGGCGATCAGGTTGGCCTGGGTCAGCACCACGCCGCGCGGCGCCCCGAAGCTGCCGGAGGTGAACAGGATCACCCCGGGGTCGGACGGGCTGCTGCCGGCGCGGAACTGTTTGGGAAAGGCGGCGGCGGCGGCGGCGATCAGCTTGTCCGGCAGGCCCACGGTCTCGCGCACGTCTTCCAGGTAGGTGACGGTGGTGAGCGTATCGAGCGCGTCGATCAGGTCGTGCAGCTTGCCCTGCTCGACGAAGCGGTGGGAGGTCAGCACGCGCTTGACCCCGGCCAGCTCGCAGGCGGCCTTCAGGTTACGGATGCCCGAGGTGAAGTTGAGCATGGTCGGCGTGCGCCCGAAGGCGTGCAGGGCGAAGAAGGTGACCACCGCGGCGCTGGAGGCCGGCAGCATGATCCCCACCCGCTCGCCCTTGGCGGTGAAGCCCGCGATCTTGCGGCCCAGCGCGAAGGCCGCGCGGATCAGGTCGGTGTAGGTAAGCGGGTTGCGTTCCTGGTCCTCCAGGATCGGCTTCTTGGCGCCGTACTTGCGGCTGGCGTCGACCAGGGCGTCGAACAAAGACATCTGCGCCTGGCTGGCATCGAACGGACGCGACAAGGGCGAACGCCTCCCCAATTGTTCTCGTTGGCCGGCACGGTAAGGCCCGCGTCTGGGAATGCAAAGAAGCGTTACAAACCGTGAGCCGGTGGGGTTCGGGGCAACCCGGCGCCGGGTCTGGGGGTTTAACAAGGGAAAAGCCAGGCTCCAGGAGTGATCCCCATGCAACGCAAGCAGACCGAAGATCAGGCCAAGCGCGCCTTCACCCACGGCTCCAGCGGCGCGACCGCGGACATGGCCAGCGACGGCGGCTCGCCGGTTCGCGAGGACCGCCACATCGAGGCGCCGCATGCACGGGAAGCCACCCCGCTGCCGGAAGGTGAAAAGCACGACCAGATGGCTGAGCGCGAGGCCGGCGTGGCCGAGGACCGCCAGGAAGCCCTGCTGGACGAGGCCATCGAGGAGACCTTCCCGGGCTCTGATCCGATCAGCCCCAAGCACATCACCTGAACATCGGACCGCGAGGTCCGCTCAGATCGACTGGGAACAGGGGCGCTCAGGCGTCCCTGTTCCTATGCCTTCACCGCCTCATAGGCTTCCTGGGCCTCCAGCCACTCGGCCTCGGCGGTGTCCACCGCCGCCTGCGCCTGCGCGCGCCTGCGGCCCAGCTCCGCGGCCTTGCCGGGATCGGCCGCGAAGGTGGCCGGATCGGTGAGCGCGCGGTCGATCACGGCCAGGGCCTGGCTCGCCCGCGCCAGCGCGGCTTCCGCGGCTTCCGCGCGCCGCCGAGCCGGACCTGACGGTGTCTTGGTGCGGACCGGCGGCGGGGGAGGCGGCGGCGGCGCGACCGCCTCGGCCTTCACCTGTGTCGGCGCGCGGGCCGCCATGCGGGCGCGGTCCAGGACGAACTTGGCGTAGTCCTCCATGTCGCCCTCGAAGGGTGTGATGCCACCGTCGGCGGCCAGCCACAGGCGATCGGCCACCAGCTCCATCAGCGAACGGTCGTGGGTGATCAGGATCACCGCCCCCTCGTAGTCGTTGAGCGCGTCCAGCAGCGCCCGGCGGCTGTCGATATCCAGGTGGTTGGTGGGCTCGTCGAGGATCAGCAGGTGCGGGGCCTCCATGGCCACCATGTTGAGCAACAGCCGCGCCCGCTCCCCTCCGGAGAGATTGGCCACCGTGGTCTCCACCTTGTCGTAGCCCAGGCCAAAGCCCGCCAGCGCCGCCCGGCGCTTGGAATCGGCGGCTTCCGGCATGGCGCGCCGGATGATCTCCAGCGGCGTGTCGGTGGGGTCCATCGCCTCGATCTGGTGCTGGTGGAACCAGCCGACGCGCAGGCGCTGGCTGCGATGCAGCCGGCCGGTCTCGACGGTGAGCGCGCCGGCCACCAGCTTGGCGAAGGTCGACTTGCCGGCCCCGTTGACGCCCAAGAGGCCGATGCGGTCGTCCAGATCGAGCCGCAGGTTCAGGTGGCGCAGGATCGGCGCGCCGCCATAGCCAACGGTGGCCTCTTCCAGGCGGATCAGCGGCGGGGGCAGGGGACGTTCCGGCGAAGGCAGGTTGAACGGGGCGACCCGTTCCTCGATCACTGCGGAGACCGGCGGCAGCTTGGCGATCATCTTCAGGCGCGACTGGGCCTGGGCGGCCTTCGAGGCCTTGGCCCGGAAGCGGTCGACGAAGGCCTGCAGATGCTCCCGGCGGGCCTCGACCTTCACCCGTGTGGCGGCTTGCAGGCGCAGCTTCTCGGACACCTGATGCTCGAAGTTGTCGTAGCCCCCCGGGTAGAGATCGAGCTTGCCGTCCTTCAGGTGCAGGATGTGGTCGACGGAGTTGTTCAGCAGTTCGCGGTCGTGGCTGATCACCATGGCGGTGTGCGGGTATTTCTTCAGCCGCGCCTCAAGCCAGAGCGCTCCTTCCAGATCGAGGTAGTTGGTGGGTTCGTCGAGCAGCAGGAGGTCCGGTTCGGCGAACAGGGACGCGGCCAGGGCCACCCGCATCCGCCAGCCGCCGGAGAACTCCGCCATCGGCCGCGACAGGTCCTCGTTGGTGAAGCCCAGGCCCGCCAGGATCTCGGCGGCGCGAGACGGGGCCCGGTCGGCGTCGATCTCGATCAGCCGGGCGTAGATCTCACCCATGTGCTCGGGGTCGGCGGTCTCCACCTCCTCCAGCAGGCGCGCCCGCTCCACGTCGGCGGCGAGCACCGTGTCCAGCAGGGGCACGGGGGTGGCGGGGTGTTCCTGGTCCACCGAGCCGATGCGGGAATTGCGCGGCATGCCGATCTCGCCGGAGCCCAGGTGCAGCTCGTCGAGGATCAGCTTGAACAGGGTCGACTTGCCCACGCCGTTGCGGCCAACAAGGCCCACCTTGGCGTCCTTGGGCAGGCTGACGGTGGCCTCGTCGAAGAAGCGGCGACCCCAGGCGTCGAAGACGAGGTCCTTGATCTGAAGCATGGGCTCGGCGTGGCGTGAGGGGCGGATGCGCGGAAGGCGCGCCGCATAGCAGAGCGCGCGGCCGGCGTCATGAAATGTTGCGCCGCAGCGCCTTGGCGAGCGGCCCCTGGGCGGCTATAGAGCCCGCCACTTCGCGGCCAGCCGCCTCCTCAAGCCAAAAGACCCTGCATTCCCATGACCGAACGCACATTCTCGATCATCAAGCCGGACGCGACGAAGCGGAACCTGACCGGCAAGATCAACGCGGTGATCGAAGCCGCCGGCCTGCGCATCGTGGCCCAGCGCCGCATCCACATGAGCCAGGCCCAGGCCCAGAAGTTCTACGAGGTCCATGCCGCCCGCCCGTTCTACGGCGAGCTGGTGGAGTTCATGATGTCCGAGCCGGTCGTCGTCCAGGTGCTGGAAGGCGAGGGCGCCATCGCCAAATATCGTGAAGTCATGGGCGCCACCAACCCCGAGCAGGCGGCCGACGGCACCATCCGCAAGCTGTTCGCCCTCAGCGTCGGCGAGAACTCCGTGCACGGCTCCGACAGCGCGGAGAACGCGGCCCTGGAGATCGCCCAGTTCTTCACGGACGACCAGATCGTCGGCTGAGGCTGGCGGCCCGGCGCTAATCCTGTTCGGCGCCGGTCAGCTTGCGCGACAGATCCCCATAGTACCCCTGGATCAGCAGTTCGACCGTCTCGCCGCGTTCCTCGGCCTCGAACGCCAGCGCCTTGGCCAGCTCGATGGCGGCAGAGCGCGTCAGGTCGCCGGCCATGGGGGCGCCGTCGCAAAACACCGTCCAGTCGCCGTCCTTGAGCGTCACCGCGTACTGGACCATCAATCCCAATCCTCGCGCCGAAGCGTCAGCGTACGGAACCGCAAAGAGTTCCGCCGGCCGGCCATGCGGTGAAACTGGCGCAAGCGCGCAAACCTGTGAAGCGCCCAGGCGTGACCGGGGGCGAATTGCCTGCGATGCTTGGGCCCGGAGGCCGCCATGGACACGCCGCACCTGATCTATTTCTCCGACCCCATGTGCTCGTGGTGCTATGGCTTCTCGCCGGTGATCGAGGACATCCGCCGGGCCTTCGGCCGGGCCCTGCCGATCCGCGTGGTGATGGGCGGCCTGCGCCCGGGCACGGCCACGCCCATGACCGACGCCGCGCGCCGCGACGTGGCCGGCCACTGGAGCCATGTGCACGACGCCTCAGGCCTGCCCTTCGACGCCGCTGTCCTGGAGCCGGCGGGCTTCATCTACGACACTGACCCGGCCGCCCGCGCGGTGGTGGTGGTGCGCCGCGACGACCAGGAGAAGGCGCTGGCCTACCTGGCCCGCCTGCAGCGCGCCTTCTATGCGCAGGCCCGCGACATCACCTCCGGCGAGGTGCTGGCGGACCTGGCGGCCGAGCTGGGGTTCAAGCGCGACGGGTTTCTGGAGCAGTGGGGCGCGGAAGACGCCAAGCAGGAGACCTGGGCCGACTACGCCGTCTCCCAGCGGGCCGGCGTCACTGGCTTTCCCACCCTGGTCGCCGGGCCTAACGCGGACGGCGCCTATGGCGTTGTCACCCGCGGCTATGCGCCGGGCGAGCAGGTGGTGGGCGTCTTGAAGGACTGGATCGCGCGGATCGCCGCCTGATCGACCGGGTCACCTTGCGCCTGGGCGTCGGGCACGCGATATCGGGAAGGAGTGCGAGCCCCAGCGGTTCGCCTGCGATTCCAAGAAGGGTTTTCTCCAGATGCGTGATCCCGTCACCACCATGCTCGGCCTCGTCCCGATGGTCGTCGAGCAGACCAGCCGTGGCGAGCGCGCCTACGACATCTTCTCCCGCCTGCTGAAGGACCGCATCGTGTTCCTGGCCGGTCCCGTTGAGGACGGCATGGCGGCGCTGATCTGCGCCCAGCTGCTCCACCTCGAGGCGGAGAACCCCAAGAAAGAGATTCAGATGTACATCAACTCGCCGGGCGGCGTGGTGACCTCTGGCCTGGCGATCTACGACACCATGCAATACATCAAGAGCCCGGTGATCACCCTGTGCCTGGGCATGGCGGCCTCCATGGGCTCGTTCCTGCTGATGGCCGGTGAGAAGGGCCAGCGGATCGCCCTGCCGAACTCGCGGATCATGGTCCACCAGCCCTCCGGTGGCTTCTCAGGCAAGGCCTCGGACATCGAGCGCCACGCCGAGGACATCCTCAAGACCAAGCGACGCCTGAACGAACTCTATGCCAAGCACACCGGCCAGACCGTGGAGACCGTCGAGGAAGTGCTCGACCGCGACAGCTTCATGACCGCTGAGGAAGCCAAGGACTGGGGCATCGTCGATCACGTCTGGGAAAAGCGCGACGTCGAGGACTGACGCCGCCGCAGTGCTCGGTTAGAGCTTGGCCGTGCGAATCTTCTATGTCGTCAGCGGTGACCATGTGGCCGGCGGCCAGCTGGTCAATCTCGCCCATGTGACCACGCTCCGGACCTGGGGCCACGACGCGCGCCTCTTGATCGTGCGCCCGCCGGCCGAGGGCGACGCCCCGTTCCAACCGGCGTTTCCGGAAGGGTCCGAGCCGCCGCCCTGGCAGCGGGGCGCACAGGGTCTTGCCGCCGACGATGTGGTGGTGGTTGGCGAGATGTTCGGCCAGGGCGCGCTGGAGGTGCAGGACAGCCCAGCCCGCAAGGTCATCCACAACCAGAACCCGTTCTACATCTTCGAGGCGTTCGCCGACGCGCCGTCCATGCGCCGCTGGGGCGCGTCGCACATGATCTGCGCCAGCCGGTTCACCGCGGACATGGCCCTGCAGGCGGGCTGGACGGGTCCGACCTCAGTGGTTCGTCCCGGCATCGACCCGATATTCCACGGCGATCCCGACCAGCCGCGCACCTTGGCGGTGGCCTACATGCCGCGCAAACGCCGGATGGACGCCCGCCTGATCCGTGGCCTCCTGCGCTCGCGCCGCCCCGACCTGACCGCCATCCCGTGGATCGAGCTGACCAACGCCAGCCGCCAGGACTGCGCCCGGGCCTTGAAGTCCGCCGCGGTGTTCCTGAGCCTCAGCTACAACGAGGGGCTCGGCCTGCCGCCGGTGGAGGCCATGGCCGGCGGCGCCCTGGTGGTCGGGTTTCATGGGGGCGGCGGGCGCGAGTACGCCACCGCGGAGAACGGCGACTGGTTCGACGACGGCAAGCCCGTGGAGGTCGCCGACGCCCTGGCCGCGGCGCTCGATGCGCTGGTCGCCGGGGAGCGCTTCGCCGGGCGCCGCGCGGCGGGGGTCCGCACGGCGCAGGCCTTCAGCCAGGCGGCTTTCGAGACGGACCTGAAGGCGGCCTGGGCGACGATCCTGGGGGCCTAGGAGGTATACTCATAAAGCGCCGCGGTGCGGGCGAGGTCGCGCGTGCCGAGGTCCGCGGTATCCGAGATGGGTCGGCAACGGACGGTGCTGCGAAGCACCCCAGCACCGCAGCTCCCAAGCGGGTGAGACGAACCTGCAGTCTCGCGAGCCCGCCTTCCCCCGCGAGCCCGCCTTCCCCCGAGAGCCCGCCTTCCCCGAGAGGACGCCGCTGCGACCTGGCTCGATCGCCGCTGGTCAGTCCAGGGACCCTGTGTGCGCCATGGCGTCGATTGGCCCCTCGAACGCGATAAACAGGGTGCAAGGCCCCGCGCCCACGCAGGCCGCGCTATGGGGCAGGCCCGCCGGGCCAAAGGCGTACATCCCTGGGGTCAGAACGGCCTCAGCGGCGCCGCGGTACTTCACCTTCAGGCGGCCGGAGACCAGAACCATCCGTTCAGCCGAGCTGTGGGTATGGGCGGGCAGCGTCTGCCCTCCGCGGACCCGGAGGAACACGTCGGCATTGGGCTTGGCCGGGTCGCCGTGCAGCACGCCGATCTCACAGCCGGTCGGGAAAATGGCTGGGCAGGCGCCCCATTTTAGCGCGGCGTCATCGACGGCGATCGACAGGGGTGAGTCAGCGGCCACGGCAGCCGGGGCCCCGACAGCAAGCATCAGGACAGCGACGGCGGTGACCTGGGGGCGCGACATGTTTGGCTTCCTCTGTTGGTCTCGAATTGGCGAACCTAAGCCTGCCCGCCATTCTCCGTCCAGTTCAGAAATTGAACCCCAACCTCCAACCTCAGGATCAGCGGGATCTCCCGCAGGCGGCCGCGCCTGACCGCCAAGCCGATCCCGCCGAAACCCAACAGCATCAGGGTCCAGGTCCGGGGCTCAGCTACGCCTCCGATCGCGCGGCTCGAGATCGCGCCCAGCGCACCGATGTCCGAGCCAACGCTTGCGCCAACAACGTCGGCTTCGTTGGCGACGTCGGTCAAGCGAGCCGAAAACTACCTCGCTGGCCTCAAGCTCGCCTCAGCCAGAATCTGGATGCGGTTTCATAAATCGGTGGCCTATAGTTCTCTATTACCACCATACGACAGGAGCTTCACTGTGCCCAAATTCGTGATCGAACGTAACATCCCCGGCGCCAGTAATTTGAGCCGGAACGAGCTGCGCGATATCGCGGCCAAGTCAAACGCCGTCGTCGCCGGTCTGGGCGTGCCCTACAATTGGGAGACCAGCTTCGTGGCGGGCGACAAGATCTACTGCATCCACGAGGCGCCCGACGCCGAGACGATCTACCGACACGCGCGCGAGGGCGGCTTTCCAGCCGATGCGGTGACGGAGATTTCCGCGGAAATCGGTCCCGCAACAGCAGGATAGCCGCCACGGTGGCGTACCCCGGATTGCGTCCGACCGCCGCTGATAGGCTGGATCGCCGACCCGGATGAAGGGGCCCGGTGTTCGTTGGAGCGCGACTACTCCAGGGCGCAGATCACCGTCACGCGACTTGCGTCTGCAAGGCATCCGCGAGGCGGTTGGCACACAGATCAGCTAGGAGGACGGTGATGGCGGAGCTAAACGAAAACAAGCTGAATGAATTCGTCGGCAAGATGCTTGGCGACCTGGGCGGTTCGTTCAGCGTGCCCACGGTTCGGCTGGGATTCCGACTCGGCCTCTTTGCGGCCCTGGACGAGGGCGGTGCGGCGACTGCCGGCCAACTGGCCGAGCGGGCCGGCGGGCTGACAGAGCGCTATGTCCGTGAATGGGCGCTCGCGCAGGCTGCCAATGGCTATATCGACTACAACCCTGTTGATGAGACGTTCAGCCTCTCGCCAGAACAGGCGATGGTGTTCGTAACCAAGGACAGCCCGGTCTATTTGGCTGGTGCGTTTGACCTTGTGGCCGCGATGATCGAGGGGGAACCCAAGGTCGAGAACTCGTTCCGCACCGGGAACGGCGTGCGGTGGGGCGATTCTGCGGGCTGCCTCTTTTGCGCGACGGGCGCCTTCTTCCGTCCGGGCTACGTCAACAACATCGTCCAGAACTGGCTCCCGGCCCTGGAAGGCGTCGAGGCTAAGCTGAAGTCAGGCGCCAAGGTCGCCGATATCGGGTGCGGCGTCGGCTTCTCGACGCTGCTGATGGCGGAAGCGTTCCCCAACAGCCGCTTCGTCGGCTTCGACTTCCATGAGC
>NZ_JBKJTG010000179.1:0-20482 GCF_046590535.1 Phenylobacterium sp.
GAGCGGATGGGCGCGCGCGGCTGGACCGCGCCGAAATGGCCGGCCGAATACGGCGGCGGCGGGCTGAGCCGCGAGCAGGCCAAGGTGCTGGCGTCCGAGTTGCGCCGCATCGACGCCCAGATGGCGCTGTCGAGCTTCGGCGTCTGGATGCTGGGCCCGGCGCTGCTGCAGTTCGGCACCGAGGAGCAGAAGAAACGCTTCCTGCCCGAGATCGTGCGCGGCGAGATCCGCTGGTGCCAGGGCTATTCCGAGCCGGGCGCCGGATCGGACCTGGGAGGCCTGCAGACCCGGGGCGAGGACAAGGGCGACCACTGGCTGGTGAACGGCTCGAAGATCTGGACCAGCGGCGCCCAGCACGCCGACTGGTGCTTCTGCCTGGTGCGCACCGACAACACCAAGAAGCACGAGGGCATTTCCTTCCTGCTGATCGACATGAAGACGCCGGGGATCGAGGCTCGGCCGATCCGGCTGATCGCCGGCAACTCGCCGTTCTGCGAGACCTTCTTCACCGATGTGAAGGTGCCCAAGGAGAACCTGGTGGGGCCGCTGAACGGCGGCTGGACCATCGCCAAGCGGCTTCTGCAGTTCGAACGCAACGGCATGGGCAACCGCCAGAACGGCCCTGCGCCGGCGGCGGTGCATGAGATCGCCAAGAACTATGTGGGCGTCGACGAGACTGGCCGGCTCAGCGACCGCGACCTACGCGCCCGCATCGTCGAGCACGAGATGGAGACCCGGCTGGTGCAGCAGACCACCCGGCGCGCCGCGTCGGAGGCGCGCTCCAACCAGGGGCCGTCGGCCGCCACCTCGATCATGAAGAACGCCTCGATGAAGGTGGGCCAGGACAGGCTGGAATTGATGCTCGAAGTGATGGGCTCACAGGGCCTGGGCTGGGAGGGCGAAGGCTTCCAGGCGGAAGAACTGACCGCCGTTCGAAACTGGCTGTCGTCCAAGGCCTTCTCGATCTTCGGCGGCAGCGCCGAAATCCAGAACAACATTATCTCCAAGCGCATCCTGGGGCTCCCGGAGCTGACCCAGTCGCGCTAGGACGATCACATATTTTGAAGGAGCGATTTTCAGATGGCTGATTTTGGCGGCGGCGACCTCGAAGACTTCCGCGCGGAAGCGCGCGGGTGGCTGGAAGCGAATTTTCCCAAGTCCCTGAAAGGGGCGCAGAACCCGATGATGCGCGAGGAGCGCGACGCGCCCTCAGCCGACCAGGAAGCCTGGCGCAAGGCCGTGGGCGAGAAGGGTTGGGGCGTACCCACCTGGCCCTCCCAGTACGGCGGCGGCGGCCTGGCAGGCCCCGAAGCCCGCGTCCTGCAGCAGGAGATGAACCGCGCAGGCGCCTACAACCCCATCGGCGGCATGGGCGTGATGATGTTCGGCCCGACGCTGCTTGAGTACGGCAACGAGGCCCAGAAGCAGCAGCACATCCCGTCCATCGTGAAGGGCGACATCCAGTGGTGCCAGGGCTTCAGCGAGCCGGGCGCCGGATCGGACCTGGCCTCCCTGCAGACCAAGTGCGAGGACAAGGGTGACCACTACCTGGTGAACGGCCAGAAGATCTGGACCAGCGGCGCGCAGTTCGCCGACTGGTGCTTCTGCCTGGTGCGCACCGACACGTCCAAGAAGCACGAGGGCATCTCCTTCGTGCTGTTCGACATGAAGACCCCCGGCGTGGAAGTCCGTCCGATCCAGCTGATCAGCGGCAATTCCCCGTTCTGCGAGACCTTCCTGACCGACGTGAAGGTCGAGAAGGATCAGCTGGTCGGGCCGCTGAATGGCGGCTGGTCGATCGCCAAGCGGCTCCTGCAGCACGAGCGCTCGGGCCTTTCGGGCGCCGGCGGCGGCGGGCGGATGGGCGCAGGCTCGATCACCAAGCTCGCCAAGGACTATGTGGGCGTCGACGAGACCGGCCGGATTTCCGACCGCGACCTGCGCGCGCGCATCATCCAGACCGAGATGGAGGGCCGAGCGTTCCAGCAGACCGCCATCCGCGCGATGCTGGAATCCAAGGGCAACTCCGGGCCCTCGGCGGCCACCTCGATCATGAAGAACGCCGGCACGCGGGTGATGCAGGACCGCGCCGAACTGACCCTGGAGATCATGGGCCACCAGGGCCTGGGCTGGGAGGGCGACGACTTCACGGCCGACGAACTGGGCGCCGTGCGCATGTGGTTGGGCGGCAAGGCCGTGACCATCTATGGCGGCAGCCAGGAAGTGCAGAGCAACATCATCTCCAAGCGCATCCTGGGCCTGCCGGACCTGACGCAGAGCAAGTGACCGCCGCTTTTTCAAACCCATTTTGAACGAACAGATTTTCGAGGAAAGACAACGATATGGCCGTTCTGAACGAAGAACAGAGCATGCTGCGCGACGCGGCCAAGAGCTGGGTCCAGGAAAAGAGCCCGGTGACCGCCTTCCGCAAGATGCGCGATAGCGGCGCGGACCTGGGCTACGACGCCGCCGCCTGGAACGAGATGGCCGAGATGGGCTGGGCCGGCGTGATCGTGCCGGAAGAGTACGGCGGCTCGGCCTTCGGCTATCTCTCCATGGGCCTGATCCTGGAGGAGACCGGCCGCACGCTCACCGCCTCGCCGCTGCTGGCCTCGGCGCTGGGTGCGGCCTCGGCCCTGATGCTGGGGGGCACGGAGGCGCAGAAGCAGGCGTGGCTCACCAAGATCGCCGCGGGCGAGATCGTCGCGGCCCTGGCCGTCGACGAGGGCGCCCACCACGCGCCGGAAAAGACCGCGCTGGCGGCGACCAAGTCCGGCGCCGGCTACACGCTCTCGGGTGATAAGGCCTTCGTGCTGGAGGGCATGGCCGCCGACCTGCTGGTGGTCTCGGCGCGGACCTCCGGCAAGCCCGGCGACACCAAGGGGATCACCCTCTTTCTCGTCCCGTCCGACGCCAAGGGCGTGACCCGCAAGCGCCTGGCCCTGGCCGACAACCGCGGCGCGGCCAACATCAGCTTCGACAAGGTCGAGGTGGGCGCCGACGGCGTGCTGGGGGAGGCCGAGGCCGGCTGGGAGCTCCTGGAGAAGACCCTCGACCGGGCCCGCGCCGGCGTCGCCGCCGAGATGCTGGGTTCCGCCGTCCAGGCCTTCGAGACCACTCTGGACTACCTGAAGGTCCGCGTGCAGTTCGGCCAGGTGATCGGCTCTTTCCAGGCCCTGCAGCACCGCGCGGCCAAGATGTTCACCGACCTGGAACTGGCGCGCTCGGCCGTGGAAGCAGCCCTCGCCGCCATCGACAACGACACCCCCGACGTGCCGGAACTGGTCAGCCTGGCCAAAGCCAAGATGGGCGACACCTTCCACCTGGTGTCCAACGAGATGGTCCAGATGCACGGCGGCATCGGCATGACCGACGCCCATGACGCGGGCTTCTACCTGAAGCGCGCCCGCGCCTGCGAAGCCGCCTTCGGCAACCAGGCCTACCACCGCGACCGCTATGCCCGCATCCAGGGCTACTGAGGGGCGGACCGCGTCCGCGCGGCCCGGGCGATGTGACGAGCACCGCCGGTGTCGCCGCCGGCGGGGTTTTCTGTTGATCGCGCGCCTTACGTCTTCTCGTCGGGGACCAGCGCGTAGAAGCCGCTGATGCGCAGGCGCACGACCACGGGCGTGGGGCCGCGGTTCTCGAAATACCATCCGTGGATGCCTTCGAAGGGCGCGGTCAGCACACCGGCGTGCGTCGTCCCCTCGGCCTTCTTGTAGAAGGTCACCGTATCGCCGGTGTGGCCGTGGAACTCGTGCCAGAACACACCGCCCGCGCCCTGCGCCTCCCAGGCGTAGGTCAGCGTGTCACCAGCCTTCATCTGCAGCTTGTATTCGAGCTTGTCGCCGCCGCCGGCCTGGTTGGCCGGCGCCACCAGGACGTCGACCGTGTCGCTGCGGTAGGCGCCGGCAGCGTCGCGAGCCGCGCCGGGCGACTCGACTTCCTTGTACTTGCTGGGCGGGGCGGCAGCCGGCGGGGCCGCCACGGCAGGCGGCGTGGGAGACGCGGCTATTTCGGCGTCGGGAGAGCAGGCCGCGGCGAGGGCCAGGACGGCCAATCCCAGGCAGTTCGGATGCATGATATCCTCTGGCCCCACATGGAGCGTCTTTGGGCGATCAGACCGCCTCGGACCGCAGGCTGCAAGGGCCTGCAGCAAACGGCCAAGCGCGATGTCGATGGTTTTGTGCTGGCGGCGCCGAAGGCCAATATCGAGGCCTACAAGGAAGTGGCCCGCAAGGCCGGCGAAGTGTCGACGAAATTCGGCGCACTGTCCTACGTGGAATGCGTCGGCGATGACGTGCCGATGGGCGAACTCACGTCCTTCCCCCGCGCGGTGCAGGCCAGAGACGGCGAGGTCGTGGTGTTCTCCTGGATCGCCTATGAGAGCCGCGCGGCGCGCGACGCTATCAACGCCAAGGTGATGGCCGACCCACGCCTCAAGCCCGATGCTGAGACCATGCCCTGCGACGGTAAGCGGATGATCTACGGCGGGTTCGAAAGCTTTCTTGCGCTGTAGCGCGTCGTCTAGAAAGTGGCCTGCAGGCTGAGGCGGAATGCGCGCGACTCAATGGGGTGGAAGTGGATGTCGTCGACCCCCTCCGCCGGCTCGCCGGGTAGGCGCGAGGTGTAGAAGTAGTCGATTGCCGAGGCGTCCTCGTCGGTGAGGTTGAAACCCTCCAGCTCCACGCGCAGCCGAGGGTTGATCCGGTAGCCGACGCGGCCGTTGAGGGTGGCGGTGGACTCAGAGCGGACGCTGTTGTCCTCAATGAGCGGACGCGGGCCGAAGTAGCGCAGTTGCAGGGCCCCGAACCAGGGCCCCAGATTGTCCACCGAGGCGGCAGCCGAGGCGACCCCCTCCACCGCGCCGGGGATCCGATCGCCGCCCGGGTGGGAGCCGCGGAATCGCGCGCGGGCGAAGGCGATGTCGGCGTCGAGGGTCAGCCAGTTGGTGGGCTTGTAGTAATTTGAAAGCTCGAACCCGACGCGGCGGCTGGCGCGCCCGGCGTTGGTGGTTCCGGCGTCGCCGGCGAAGGTCAGCTCGGAATCGAACTCCAGGCCGTAGACCGAGAGCGTGGTCTGCAGGCGGGGGATGAACTCGCTGCGCACGCCCGCCTCCAGCCCCTTGGAGCGGACCAGGGGCGGCACGGGGTCCGCTGGGTCGCCGCTCTTGGGATCGACCGCTATGGTCGTGCCGCGGGCGTCGTTGCTGTGGAATCCGGCGCCGGCGTTCAAGTAGGCCTCGGTCCTCGACCAGGGCCCGAAGATCAGGCCGAGGCTGGGGCTGAGGATGCTGTCGTCGCGCTCGCCGGAGTTGGGGGCGAAGTCGCTGCGCACCTTGAAGCGGTAGTGGTCAGCCCGCAGGCCCGCGACGGTCCGGAAGCTGTCCGTCCAGCGGGTGGCGTTAGAGACGAACACCGCGCCGCTGGTCTCGACGATATGGTCCCTGCGCGTGGTCGACAGCACCTGCCGGGCGCGGGTGTTGTTCAGCGCGTTGAAGATGTTGTCGTTCTGAACCTGGACGCCGAACGTGGTCTCCCAGGGCCGGGCGAACAGTTCGCGTCGCCACGCATACTTGGCGTTGAGACCCGACGTGACCCGATGGTCCGGCTGGCTGAATTGGTCGCCGTTCACCGGGTCGTCGAGGAAGTAGGTGAAGTTGGAATAGAGGTCGAGGCGCCAGTCGATCAGATAGGCGTTCATCGAGAACGATCCTGCCTCGGTGTCGCGCCGCCAGGCGCCCGAGAGGCTGTAGCGGTGCGCCTCGCCGCCGTCGGTGGGATCGATGGAGCTGAAGCGGTCCAAGGCGCCCGCCGCCACCGCCCGCAGCGGGATCTGGTCGGTGGCGTTCCAGCTGGCGTCGTAGCCCATCAAGGTGACGTTGAAGCGGCCGCCCGCCAGGTCCGCGCTGTAGCGCAGCACGCCGTTGGCCTTGGCGTAGTCGTCGCCTCGGGTGAACGGTCCGTCGTTGTGGAACAGCTCCAGCGCATAGAGCAGATCGCCCCGGCCCGCCTGGAAGGAGTCGACCACCAGCGCGCGGCGATAGCCGTTCTCCCCAAGGCCCAGGCTGAGCAGCCCCGCGGGCACGGTGTCGACGTAGCGGACCGAAACCGCGCCCGCCGAGGCGAAGTCGCCCTCCTCCGCCGAATAGGGCCCCTTGCGGTAGTCCAGGCCGGCGGTGAGTTCGGGGATCAGGAAGTTGACGTCGGTCCAACCCTGGCCGTGGCCGTGGCTGCGCTGGTTGACGATCATGCCGTCCACGGTGGTACGCAGGTCCGTCCCGTGGTCGAGGTTGAAGCCCCGCAGGTAGAACTGGTTGGCCTTGCCCTCGCCGCTGTGCTGGCTGACGATCAGGCCGGGGGTCACCTCAAGCAGTTCGCCGGGCCGGTAGACCGTCCGCGCCTCGAGTTGCTGCAGGGTGACCACGCCTTCGTTGGCGGTCTGCGCGACCCCCAGGCGGCTGGTCCGGGAACCGGGCACCGTCACGCCAGAAACCTCATTCGCGGCGGTGACGACGGGATCGTCGGCCTCCGCCGCGCGGGCCTGGAGCGGCGGCGACAGGAGAGCGAAGGCCGCAAGGCAGGGCGCCAGGACAGGTCGCGTCATGTTCGGGTTCCGAGGGGCTGCCATACGCCTACGCCCATCCGGCCGCCGCCCGAACCGTATGAACAATAGACGGTACGTTCTTACGACGACCCTGGATCACAGGCGTCGCCACGTTTCTTGCCGCGCCGCTTGCGGCCTCTATTGTTGGGGCGCGAGGAGGCGCCCATGCAGCGCGTGACGATTTCCCTGGACGAGAGCCTGGCCGAGGCGTTCGACGCCCTGTCAGGGGAGCAGGGCTACACAAGCCGGTCCGAGGCGGTCCGCGACCTGGTCCGCAAGGCCATTGAGGCGCGCAGGGTCGAGCACGCGGACGGCGTCTGCGTGGCCAACCTGTCCTATGTCTACGACCACCACGTCCGCGCCCTGGCCCAGCGGCTGATCGACATCGGCCACCGCCATCACGACCTGATAATCGCCACCACCCACGTGCACCTTGACCACGACCACTGCCTGGAAAGCGTGCTGCTGAAGGGGCCGGTCGGCGCCGTCCGCGCGCTGGCCGACGCCGTGCGCGCCGAGCGGGGCGTGCGGTTCGGCGAACTCAACCTGGTCAGCGTCAGCCCCAACGACGACCACACCGCCCCGCACGACCATCGGCACGGCGCGCACGCGCACCTGACCCCGGGCCGCGGATAGGCCCCAGCGCACCCGCTTCGCCGCCAAAAGTTGGCGGCCGTTTGCCATTCAGGCCGGCGCCGACTCGCGGCCATCGCGGGCTGTGAGATCGGCGACGCAGGCCTCGAACTCCGCCGCCGTCTCGGCGATCACCTGGGCCACCGGCTTAACCCTGTCGATCCGGCCGGCGACCTGACCCGAGAGGGCGATGGAGGCCTCCATGTCGCCGCCGAAGTAGAGATCGAGCGCATGGCGGAACTCGCTCATGGGCACCTGAACGATGGGGTACTTCACGCCCAGGAGTTCGGTCATGCGGTTCTTCATGGTGTCCCTCCGGCTGCGGTCAGCATCGGACGGCTTACGCAGCGGAACCAAGCCCTCGCCCGCTTGGAGGTTCTGGCTGGACCACCGTGGTGGCCGACGGGCTTTCGCCGCAGCCATGAGAAACTCCTACAGCCCCAGCCGCGCCGCCGCCTCGTCGCCGATGGCGAGCGACGAGGTGAGGCCGGGGCTTTCGATGCCGAACAGGGCGACGAGGCCGGGCAGGCCATGGACGTCGTGGCCGTCGATGCGGAAGTCGCCCTGCGGCTCGCCTGGGCCATGCAGCTTGGGCCGGATGCCGGCGTAGTCGGGGGTCAGCGCGCCGTCGGGCAGGCCCGGCCAGAACTTGCGGATGTAGCGGTAGAAGCCGTCGGCGGCGTTCGGGTCGACGCTGTAGTCCAGGTCATCCACGAAGCTGAGATCGGGGCCGAACACCGCCTGGCCGCCCAGGTCGCGGCGGTAATGGGTGCCGAGCGCGCCGGGGATCGGCGGCGGATAGATCAGCCGCGCGAAGGGCGCCTTGCCCTGCAGGCGGAAGTAGACGCCCTTGCCGTAGTGCAGCTCCGGGATGGAGTCGGCTGGGAAGCCCTCGATGAGGCCGGCGACGCCTTGGGCCGAGAGGCCGGGCGCGGTCAGCAGGTAGCGGCAGGTGAGCTCGGTGGGCGCTTCGCCGCCGGCGCGCACGGTGAAGCCGCCGCCGTCGAGGGGCCTGGCGCCCTCAAAAGGCGTGGACAGCACCACCGCCCCGCCCGCGGCCTCGATCTCCCCCTGCAGGGCCAGCATGTAGCCGTGGCTGTCGAAGACGCCGCTCTGCGGCGAGACCAGGGCCGCCTCGCACTTGAGCTCCGGCTCCAGGGCGAACGCCTCCGCCTTGGAGAGCCGGGCCATGCCCTCGACGCCGTTGGTCTCGGCCTGTTCGAGGATGGCGTCGAGGCGCTCGACCTCGGCAGGCGTGGTGGCCACCACCCACTTGCCGCACTTGTCGTAGTCGATGTGGTGGGCGTCCAGCCAGGGGTAGAGGGCGCGCCGGCCAGCGACGCAGAGCCGGGCCTTGAGCGAGCCGGTGGCGTAGTAGAGCCCACCGTGGATCACCTCGGAATTGCGGGACGAGACGCCCTGGCCGATGGCCGCCTCGCGCTCCAGCACCGCCACCGTCAGGCCGCGCCTAGCCAGGGCATAGCCGCAGGCCAGGCCCACGGCGCCTGCGCCCACCACCACAGCATCGAAATCGAAGTCCGCCATGCCCGAGGCCTAACGCGTCAGGCTTGGGTTGGAAACCGCCGGGAGCGGGGGCGTCGGCTTTCGCCCCCGCCGCCGGTCAGCTAGGCTGGCGGAAAGACGGGGGAAGATGATGCGCAGGATGGTCTCGACCGCGGCGTTCGGCGCCGCATTGCTGCTGGTCGGTTGCGCGACACCGCAGGCCCCGGCGCCCACGGCAGAGCGGCCGGCGGCGGGCGCGTCGATCCTCACCTGGACGCCGGCGCAGCAGGCTTGGGGCTATCGCAATATCGAGAAAATCCTGACCGTCCGCACCATCGCGCGAGGGACCCGGGTGCATCCCCTGCCCCGCGCGGGCCGGCAGATCGAACCCACCTTCACCCACGCCGGGCGCACCTGGACGGTCGACGACTACATGGCGGCCTACAAGGTCTCCGGCGTGCTGGTGCTGAAGGACGGCAAGATCCTACTGGAGCGCTATGGGCTGGGGCGCGGGCCGACGGAGCGCTGGACCTCGTTTTCGGTAGCCAAGTCGGTGACCTCGACCCTGGTGGGCGCGGCGATCCAGGACGGCTACATCAAGGGCCTGGAGGACGTGGTCACCAACTACATCCCCGAACTGAGGGGGTCCGGCTACGACGGCGTCACCGTGCGCCAGCTCCTGATGATGAGCTCGGGCGTAAAGTGGAACGAGGACTACACCGACCCCAACTCCGACGTGGCCCGCGCCGGCGGCGCGATCCTGGAGGCCGGCGTCAATCCGATCGTCAGCTACATGCGGCGGCTGCCCCGGGGCAACCCGCCGGGGACCAAGTTCACCTACAACACCGGCGAGACCGACCTGGTGGGCATACTGGTCTCCAACGCGGTGGGCAAACCCATCTCGCAGTACGCCTCCGAGAAGCTCTGGAAGCCGTACGGCATGGAACGCGACGCCATCTGGATGGTGGATCCAGCCGGCCATGAGCGGGGCGGCTGCTGCATCTCCATGACCCTTCGGGACTATGGCCGGGTGGGCCAGTTCATCCTGGACGGCGGCCGGGCTGCCGGCCGCGCGGTGCTGCCGCCGGGCTGGACCACCGAGGCCACCAAGGTGCAGATCGGCAACGGCCAGCCGGCCCCGGCCGGCTACGGCTATTTCTGGTGGATCCGCCCCAACGGCAGCTACGAAGCCTCGGGCATCTTCGGCCAGTCGATCACCACCTTCCCGGAAGATCGGCTGATCGTGGTGATGAACTCGGCCTGGCCGCAGGCGACGGGCCGCGAGCTGAGCATGGCGCGCACGGCCTTCGTCGAAGCTGTGCGCACGGCGGCGCGGTGACCGGCGATGCGTGAGATCTTCTACCAACTGCCCCTGTGGGTGAGCGCCATCGTGGTGCTGGGCCTGACGGTGGGCGTCTGCGTCGGCGGCCACCTGGGGGTGCGCGCGCTGATCCCCCACCGGGCGTCAGAGGAGGTCACCTCGCTGGCCACCGCGGTGATGGGCGTGGTCTCGGCGTTCATCGGGATCATGCTGGCCTTCGCCGCGGTGCAGGTCTGGCAGGACTATCTGGTGGCCGACGAGGCGGTGGCCCGAGAGGCGGCGGTGACCGCCGAGCTCTACCGCGACTTGACCACCTATGGCCCCGAGACGATCCCGGCGCGGGCGGCGGTGAAGACCTATGTGGTGGCCGTGCTCGACGACGAGTGGCCGCGGCTGGCCAAGGGTGAGGCCAGTCCCCGCGCCATCGCCGCGCTCGACGGCATGTTCGCGGTGATGGGGACGATCCAACCCCGCACCCCGCGCGACACGGTGATCTATGGCGAAGTGTTCAAGAAGCTGAACGAGGTGGTCGACCACCGCCGCAGCCGGCTGATCGCCAGCCGGGCGGAACTGCCGGTGCTGTTCTGGCTGGTGGTGATCGCCGGTTCGGCGATCATCGTGAGCTATACTTTCGTCTATCCGGCCAACTGGGCGAACGAGCTGATCATCGCCGGCCTGGCCGTGTCGCTGGGCCTGATCTTCCTGTTCATCCTGGCGGTGGATCACCCGTTCTCCGGGACTTACAGCGTCGACGCCCGGGAGTTACGCGACCTGCTGCCGCTGTTCGAGCGATTGTCGGAGGGACTGTAGCCCGGGCGCTCGCGCATTATTGTTCATGTTTTGTTCTTGACAGACCAGGGCGGCCTTGAGAGACTGCGAGGGTGGCGACAGTCGCGTCCGTGTGGCGTGCGCGGCGTCGTATCGGCGCTGTCATAACAGGAGGGAAATTTGAGCGGCTCCTATGCAAGGGGCGATCAGCCCCGATCCGTGGCCGATCCGGACGCAGCGGCCTATGCCGAGATGATCGCGCGCCAGCGGCGCCTGAACGCGCTGCAGGCGGCGGCCGATGAGCAAAGGGCGACGGCGGCGCGGGCGCCGGAACCGCCGAGCGGGGCGGTCCGGGAAAAGGACTATTGGCGCACCCATCCCGGCATCGCGGAATCGTTCGTCCCTGTCTGGGGATCGGCGCGAGAAGGGATCGCGGATGCCTATGAGCGCGACGTCATCGGAGCCCTGGGGAATGGTGTTTTGGCCCTATCCGACTTCGTGCCGGGGAGTTTCTTCGTCAAGGGACTGGCGAAGGGCGGCCTGAAGCTGGGTGGTTCGCATACTTGGAGCGCGACCCGAAAGTGGATGGGCAAGCGGGGAACGCTCGACGCCGGCCAGCACGGTCACCATGGGATGATTCCGCAGGGCGGGTGGGGACGGCACGTGCCTGACTGGTTCAAGAACCAGCCGCCCAACATCACCGCCATGCCGAGCCCGGAAGTTCATGGGCGCATCCACGGGCGGTACGCGAAAAAACCTCAGTACGATCTAATCCAGCGCTATTGGCGCGGGACGCCTGACGGGGCCAAGTCGGCGCTGGCATTGTTGGCGAGCCGCTCAGCCACGGCAGCCGATTCGAGCGGTGAGCGGCAATGACAGCTATTGAGGCCGCGCAGATCCTGGTGGTGAGCCTACTGGTGGTCGCGCTGTTCTTGACGTTTCCCCTTCTGGTGTTGGTCGTTTGGATCGTCCCTGCGTTTCTTCTGCACAAACTGTGGAACCGTATCAGGGGGAATCCTCGCGCGCCGTCGGCGAGCGCCGAGTCCAGAAGGGCGGCGGGGCGCGTGCGCGCCCGCATGACGCGGATGGCCCAGCCGACGTTGCTGCTGACGCCTTCCAAGGGCGCTGTTTTTTCAAAGCTTGGGGGCGACCCTGAACTGCCGGCGTCGTTGCCGTGGCCCCTGGGTGAGAAGGCGCCGCGCGCGTTCCTGGCGCAGATCGACCTGGCGGCGGCCAGCGCCGCCGGCGCCCCGGACTGGCTTCCCACCGGCGGCCGCCTCTATGTCTTCCACGACGATCAGCGATATGGCTTCGCGGACCTCGTTCGGGTGCTCCACAGCGATGAGGCGCCCGGAGCACCCCGCCCGCCACCGCCAGATCTGCCCGCCAAGCAGCGGTTCCTCGAGCGCAGGGCGGACTTCAAGAAATTTACGTCCGTCCCAAGCTTGGACTGGCTGGGCGTCGACGTGGGGGACCTGGATGACGACGCGGTCTGGGATGAACTCTCCGACCTTCATGACGCGCCCTTCGGGGACGAGCTGCAGCATCGGATCGGCGGCTACCCGAGCGAGATCCAGAATGCTTCTTTGGCGGTCGAATGCGAGTATCTCCGGCGGGGGATTGAGCCGGATTGGAGCGCGCCCGTGCCACCCGCCATCGCGCGGGCGTCCAGGCAATGGCGCCTGTTGGTGCAGATTGATTCCGATGCTGCGCTGAAGATGGCCTGGGGCGACAGCGGGCGGCTTTATGTGTTCATCCGTGAGGCGGACGCGCGGGCCGGCGACTTCTCGCGGACCGTGGCGCTGAGCCAGTGGTGCTAAGCTTCGACCGGCTCTCGCGCGGCGACCTTGTCCCACTGGGTCCACAAGAGCCGCTCCTGCGCCTTGGCCGGTCCCACGGAGGCTTCCTTGATGTGGCCGAAGCCGCGGATCTGCTGCGGAATGGCGGCGATCTGGACGGCAAGGTCGAGGCGTGCGGGGGTCAGGCCTGACACCAGCCGGGCGACCGCGGCCTGGTAGTCGGCGATCAGGCCGCGCTCCATTTTCCGCTCGTCGGTGTAGCCGAAGATGTCCAGCGGCGTGCCGCGCAGCCCTTTCATGCGGGCCATCAGCGGGAAGGCCAGGTCCAGCATCCAGCCGCCAAAGGCGATCTTCTGCGGCTTGCCGTCGGGACCCTTGCGGGCCACCAGCGGCGGGGCCAGCCAGACCTTGGTCTTGCCACCAGTGAACGTGCCGTTGCGATAGGCCCGGAACCGGCCGTCGGTGTAGAGGCGGGCGACCTCGTACTCGTCCTTGTAGGCCATCAGCTTGTAGAGGTTGACGGCCACGGCGCGGGTCAGGGCGTCGGAGCCCAGGGGTTGCTCGGCGGCGGCGATGGTCTTGACCTGTTCCAGATAGCGGCGGGCGTAGGCCTCGTTCTGATAGGCGCGCAGTTCGCCGGCCCGGTGCACGATCAGGTCGTCAAGGGGCATGGTCTCCGGCGTTGGCACGTCGTCTTCGCGCAGGCCGCGGCTGCCGGGATCGTGGGCGGCCTTGCGGCCCAGCTCGAAGGCCTGGAGGTTGGCGTCGGCCTCCACGCCGTTCAGCCGGATGGCCCGGTAGAGGGCGCGGCTGGAGATCGGGATGACGCCCTTCTGCCAGGCGAAGCCCAGCATGATCATGTTGGCGTAGATGCCGTCGCCCAGGTTGTTGACCGCCAGGTTCTGGGCAGGCGCGGCGTCATAGGACTTCACCGCCGCGGCGATCCGGCGCGAGGTGGCGTCGGCGTCGAAGCGCACGTCGCGGTCGGTGACGAAGTCGGCGGTGGGGGCGAAGTCGGCGTTGCCCACGGCCACCGTGCGGTCCTTGGCGTAGAGCGACAGCGCGTCGGCGCCGGCGGCCACCAGCAGATCGCAGGCGATCACCACATGGGCGCTGGCGGCGGGCACCCGACCGCCGACCACGGCGTCCTCGGTCTCGCCGATGCGGACATGGCTGAACACCGCCCCGCCCTTTTGCGCCAGGCCGGTCATGTCGACCACGGAGGCGGCGCGGCCGTCCACGTGAGCGGCCATGCCCAGGATCGAGGCGACGGTGGTGACGCCAGAGCCGCCCACGCCGGTGAAGACGATGTTGCGAACCCCGGTGAGGATCTCGAACTGCGGCAGCGGGGTGGAGTCCGCCGTAAGCGCCGGCATGGTCTCCTTGTGCGGATTCTCTGCCCCTTCCAGGGTGATGAACGAGGGGCAGAAGCCGTCGACGCAGGAATAATCCTGGTTGCAGGTGGACTGGTTGATCTTCCGCTTGCGGCCGAACTCGGTGTTGAGCGGCTCAACCGAGACGCAGTTGGAGGTGCGCGAGCAGTCGCCGCAGCCTTCGCAGACCAGCGGGTTGATCATCACCCGCTTGGGGGCCACCGCCATCTTGCCGCGCTTGCGGCGGCGGCGCTTCTCGGTGGCGCAGACCTGGTCGTAGATCAGGACGCTGACGCCGGGGGTGTCGCGCAGGGTGCGCTGCACGGCCATCAGCTCGGATCGCGGTTTCACCTCAACACCGGCGGCCAGATCGCTGACGCCCTGGTAACGCTCGGGCTCGGCGGCCACCACCACGACGGTCTTGACGCCTTCCGAGGCGAGCTGGCGGGTGATCTGCGGGACGGTGAACCCGCTCTCGGCCGCCTGGCCGCCGGTCATGGCCACGGCGTCGTTGAACAGCAGCTTGTAGGTCATGTTGGCGCCCGCCGCCACGGCGGCGCGAACAGCCAGCGAGCCCGAGTGGTTGTAGGTGCCGTCGCCCAGATTGACGAAGACGTGCTTCTCGTCGGTGAACGGCGAGGCGCCGACCCAGGACAGCCCCTCGCCGCCCATGTGGCTGTTGAGGTCGGTGGACGGGTCGTTGAAGCTGGCCATGTAGTGGCAGCCGATGCCGGCAAGGGCGCGGGAGCCCTCCGGCAGGCGGGTCGAGGTGTTGTGCGGGCAGCCAGAGCAGAAAAACGGCTTCCTCTGCTGGTCCGAAGACAGGGTCACGGCGGCCATGGAGGCGGCGGACACCCGCGCCAGGTAGTCGTGCACGCGCTCCATGTGCGGGCCGGGGGGCAGGCGGTCGGCGATGGCCAGCGCCACCTCGGCCACCGACAGCGAATTCAGCTGCGAGAGCAGCGGATGGCCGTGTTCGTCGGTCTTGCCGATGATCCTGGGCCTGGCGTGGGCCGGCAGGTCGTAGAGCACGGCTCGGGCCTGGGTCTCGATCAGCGGGCGCTTGTGCTCGATGACCATCAGGGTCTCGAGACCGGCGGCGAAGGCGCGGATGCCGGTGGGCTCCAAGGGCCAGGGCATACCGACCTTGTAGATCGCCACGCCCAGGTCGGCGGCCTGGCCTGGGCTGATGCCCATGGCGGCGAAGGCCTCGATGACGTCCTTGTAGGCCTGGCCCTGGCAGGCGATGCCCAGGCGCGGACGCGACGCGCCCTGCATCACCCGGTCGATGCGGTTGGCCCGGGCGAAGGCCAGGGCGGCGGGGATCTTCAGGGTGCGGAGCCGGCGCTCCTTGTCCAGGGGTTGGTCCTTCAGCCGGATGCCGAGACCGCCGGCCGGGATGCGGAAGTTGTCCGGGGTGACGATCCGGTGGCGGTCGATGCCGATGTCGATGGTGACGCCCGAATCCATGGTGTCGGCCAGGGCGATCAGTCCGACCCACAGGCCGGAGAAGCGCGACATGGCGTAGCCCATCAGGCCGTAATCCAGCACCTCCTGCACGTCGGAGGGCGACAACACCGGCATCTCGAAGTCCTGGAAGGCGTATTCGGACTGCGACGGCAGGGTCGAGGACTTGCAAGCGTGGTCGTCGCCGGCCACCGCCAGCACGCCGCCCTTGGGGAAGACCCCGGCGAAGTTGGCGTGCTTGAAGGCGTCGCCGGTGCGGTCGACGCCGGGCGCCTTGCCGTACCACATGCCGAACACGCCGTCGTAGCGGGCGCCGGGGAAAAGGTTGGCCTGCTGGCTGCCCCAGACGGCGGTGGCGGCGAGGTCCTCGTTGAGGCCTTCCTTGAACACCACCTCGGCGGCGGCGAGGTGCTTTTTCGCCCGCCCGGCCTGCTGGTCGAGGCCGCCCAGGGGCGAGCCGCGGTAGCCGGAGACAAAGCCTGCGGTGTTCAGTCCGGCGGCGCGATCCAGCCGGTGCTGGTCCATGAGAACGCGCAGCAACGCCTGCACGCCGGTGATGAAGACGCGGCCCTCGGTGAGCACAAACTTGTCGTCAAGCGTCACATCCAGGCGCCGCATCGCAATTTCTTTCCTTCCGGGCCTCCCACGGAGATTGGAAGATCATATAAGATCACGGGTATTGCTTGCCAAAAGCGTGCCCCCTGGTTCGAGTTCTGGGGCAAGAACGACGCGCGTGAGCGCCAGCAGAGGGTGGAAAACTTGTCTGAGGTCCTCGACGCCGTCGATGCCAAGATCCTGGATCTGATCCAGCACGACGCCGGCCTGTCAGTCGCCGAGATCGCCGAGCGGGTGGGGTTGTCCTCCAGCCCCTGCTGGCGGCGGATCAAGCGGCTGGAGGATGCGGGCGTCATCCAGCGCCGGGTGACCATCCTGGACCGCGAGAAACTGGGCCTGAATTTCGAGGTCTACTGCACCGTCAAGCTCAGCCTGCCTACCAAGGACAACCTGGACGCCTTCGAGACGGCGATCTCCAAGCTGGCGGAGGTGGTGCAATGCGCCACGGTCACCGGGGCGGCGGACTACGAGCTGCGCATCGTCACCCGCGACATGCACGCCTTCGACAACTTCCTGCGCGAACGGATTCTGTCCCTTGGCCTGGTGTCCAACATCGAAAGCCGGATCGTCATCCGCTCGGTGAAACACACCACCGCCGCCCCCTTGGGGCTGGTGAGCCCTTACGTGAGTGCGCAAAGCTAGGAGTCCTTCCTCCCCTGTTTACGTGAAGGGGGACAGCGCCGCAGGCATGGTGGAAGGGCGGCCGCAGGCTCCGAGCCTAGTCTCGCTGCCTGCACCATGCCCTCTTCGGGGCATGCGTGGAAGGACCGCCTCGAACAGGCCAAGGCCGACTGGCAGGCCGGGCGGATGAAGCTGCCCGACGCCGACGACGCCGAATTCATCCCCCTGCCGACGACCAACTCCGGCCGCCGATCCGATGAGCTGAGGGACGCTCCGGCCCATGATCCTGTAGACAGGCGCCATGACCGTCAGCGTCTTCGACCTCTTCAAGCTGGGGATCGGCCCGTCCAGCTCGCACACCATGGGCCCGATGACCGCCGCCGTGCGGTTCCTGCAGCACCTGGGGCCGGCGCTTTCCCGGGTCGTCCGGGTGGAGGTGGCGCTCTATGCGTCACTGGCGCTCACCGGCCGCGGGCATGCCACCGACCGGGCGGTTATCCTGGGCCTGGCGGGATTTTCGCCCAGCAAGCTCGACCCCGACGAGGCCGACCGGGTGGTGGGCGAGGTGCGCGCCGCCAGGCGCCTGAGCCTGGGCGGCGCGCACGAGATCGCCTTCGACGAGACCACCGACCTGAAGTGGGAGGGCCGCACGCGGCTGCCGCAGCATCCCAACGCCCTGAAGTTCACCGCATTCGACGCCGGCGACGAGGCGGTGGCCGAGCGGATCTACTTCTCCATCGGCGGCGGCTTCGTCCGCGACCAGGACGAGATGGGCCTAAACACCCGCGACGAACCGGGGCCGCCGACCCCCTATCCGTTCGATTCCGGCGTCGAGTTGCTTGAACAGGCCACCGCCGCCGACCTGACCATCGCCGGCCTGGTGCGCGCCAACGAGGAGGCCATGCGGCCCCGCCAGGCGTTGGACGACGGCCTCGATGCGATCATCGCGGCCATGTACGCCTGCATCGAGCGCGGCATGCGCACGGACGGCATCCTGCCCGGCGGGCTGAAGGTGCAGCGCCGCGCCTACCAGGTGCACCAGAGCCTGATGGCCAACGCCGACCGCAGCATCGCCGACCCCCTGGCGGCGCTGGACTGGGTGAACCTGTGGGCGCTGGCGGTGAACGAGGAGAACGCGGCGGGCGGGCGGGTGGTCACCGCGCCCACCAATGGCGCGGCTGGCCTGCTTCCGGCGGTGCTGCGGTTCTACGACCGGTTCCACCAAGGAACGGCGGAGGGACGGCGCAACTTCCTGCTCACCGCCGCGGCCATCGGCGCACTCTACAAGAAGAACGCCTCGATCTCCGGCGCCGAGGTGGGGTGCCAGGGCGAGGTGGGCGTCGCCTGCTCCATGGCCGCAGCCGGGATCGCCGCGGCGCTCGGCGCCTCGAACGCCCAGATCGAGAACGCCGCCGAGATCGCCATGGAGCATAACCTGGGCCTCACCTGCGACCCCATCGGCGGGCTGGTGCAGATCCCCTGCATCGAGCGCAACGCCATGGGGGCGGTGAAGGCCATCGACGCCGCCCGGCTGGCGCTGCTGGGCGACGGCCAGCACTCGGTGAGCCTGGACAAGGTGATCGCCACCATGAAGCGCACCGGCGAGGACATGAGCGCGATCTACAAGGAAACCTCCCTGGGCGGCCTAGCCGTCAACCTGGCGGAATGCTGAGGCGATAATGATCTGGCTGGTGGACCACTTCGGCTGGGTGATGGGCGTAGCGGGCCTGCTCACCATGACCATGGCCAGCGCGGTCCTGGCCCCTGACCGGACGCTGCGCAGCATGTTCGGCGAAGCGGTGGAGGGACCAGCGGCGCGGCTGCTGATCCGCAACTGGGGCGTTCTGGTGACCCTCTCCGGGGCGCTGCTGGTCTATGGAGCGATCCATCCGGAGGCCCGGCGCTTCGCTCTGATCCTGGCTATGGTGGGCAAGACCGCCTTCATCGGCCTCGTCCTGGCCCACGGGCCGCGCTACCTGCGGACCACTGGCTTGTTCCTGGTGGTCGACGCCGTCTTCGTGGCGCTCTTCGCGACCTATCTCCTGGCGAGCGTTTAGGTCGAAGACACCTGCGTCAGGTTTGTCGGATCACAGCCGCCCGGCCCGTCGTTCCAGCAATAGAACTGACGCAAGCAAGGGAGATGCTCGATGCGCGTACTGGTCTTAGTGAAACCCTACGAAGCCGCGCCCGGCGCCATGCCGAACGCCGAAGACGTGGCGGTGATGGGCAAGTTCAACGACGAGCTGATCGCCGCTGGCGTGATGGTGGACGGCGCCGGCCTGCACCCCATCGCCAAGGGCGCGCGCCTGAGCTTTTCGGCGAACAGGCCCACGGTCCTGGACGGCCCCTTCGCCGAGACCAAGGAGGTCATCGGCGGTTACTGGATCTGGAAGGTGGACAGCCTGCAGGACGCCATTGACTGGGCCAGGCGCGCGCCCATGGGTGAGGCCGACCTGGAGCTGCGGCCCTTCATGGAGCCGGAGGACTTCGAGGGCATCGCGACGCGGGAAATGATCGACGAAGAGAAGCGCTGGCGCGAGGACCAGCTGGCAAAGGCCCCCAAGGCGGGGTGATCTATTCCCGCAGCGCCTTGCGGGTCTGCTCCCAGTACTGGGCGCCGGTGATCAGGGTGACGATGGCGGCCACCCAGAACAGGGCGTGGGCGGCGAGCGCGAACCAGGAGCGGATCGCCGCCTCCTCCGACAGGCTAAAGGCGCCCCAGGCGGCCACGATCAGTTCCATGGCCAGCGCCGTGAGCTGCAGGGTGGTCTTCCACTTGGCGAGCAGGGTGACCGGCAGCTTGACGCCCCGGCCGGCGCCCACTTCGCGCAGGGCGCTGACGGTGAATTCGCGGAACAGGATCAGGCCGGCGGGCAGCAGCACCATCGGCTGGGGGCCGAGTGCCATGAGGCCGAGGATGCCGCCGCAGACCAGCACCTTGTCGCCGATGGGGTCGAGGATGGCGCCCCAGACGCTGGTGGCGTTCATCCGCCGGGCCAGCCAGCCGTCGAAGAAGTCGGTCACCGCGGCGACCACGAAGGCGTAGACCGCCCAGCGCTGCAGGGCGAACTGCTGCATGGGCTCCAGCCGCTCGGAGACATAGGGCACGCCGCCCGCCGCGGCGGCCAGCGCCAGGAACATGAACAGCGCCAGAACCAGGCGCATCGAGGTCAGGATATTGGGGAGGGATTTCATCTGTCGACCCAGCGTGCGGGGTGAAGCTTCGTTGCGCCTACCCTATCCTCTCCTCGTCGGCGAGGAGAGCGGTTTCAGGCCTTGCGGAAGAAGTCGTAGACTCGCTGGGCCAGGGGGGCGCTGACCCCATCGACCTTCAACAGGTCATCGACGGAGGCGCGGGCGACGCCGCGGGCCGAGCCGAAGGCGTGCAGCAGGGCGCGCTTGCGGCCAGGGCCCACCCCGTCGATCTCGTCGAGCGGGTTCTTTTTCATCTCCAGGGTGCGCCGGGTGCGGTGGCTGCCGATGGCGAAGCGGTGGGCCTCATCGCGCAGACGCTGGAGGTAGTAGAGCACTGGCGACTTGGGCTCGAGCATGAAGGGGACCTTCCCCGGCATGAAGAACCGCTCCAGCCCGGCGTCGCGGTCGGGCCCCTTGGCGACGCCCACCACCGGGATGTCGTCGACGCCGAGGTCGGCCATCACCTCCATCACCGCCGAGATCTGGCCCATGCCGCCGTCGATCAGCACGAGGTCGGGGCGGCCGAAGCCGGAGCTGCCGGGGTCGTCGCCGGACTCCTCTTCCTTCACCAGGCGGGCGAA
>NZ_JBKJTG010000250.1:0-6824 GCF_046590535.1 Phenylobacterium sp.
CACCCTTGGCCTGGTCGGCCTACCCTGCGGCACCTTCAGCGCCCTGAGCGCCGGATGGCTCATGGCCTGGCTCTATCGCCGCGGCCGCCTGGACGGACCGATCTTCCCGGTGATGACCCAGTCGGTCGTTTGGGCCACCTTCGGCACGATGACGGCTTTGGCCCCGACCCCGCAACTGGCCCTGGTCGCCTATGCCAGCACCTCACTGGTGTCGATTTGGGCGACGACGGCGACCCTTACCGGTCTTAGCCAGATTACCCCCAACGAGCTGCGCGGGCAGGTCATCGCAATCTACGTGGCCATCACGGGCCTTGTGGCCCTGACCCTGGGCGGACTGTCGGTGGGCCTGCTGACCGATTATGTCTTCACGGGCCCCGCGGGGATTTCGCCCGCCATGGCCTGTGTCTACGCCTTTGGCGGCATATCCAGCCTGCTATTGCTGCTGGTCGGCCGCAAGGCCTTCGCCCAGGCCGCCTTGCGGGCCCAGGCCTGGACCAGCACTTGAGCTGAGGCAGCGCTACCCCAGGGCGGCGGCGCCGGCCTCGGCAACCTGTTCGTCTTCGTGGAAATCGGCGCCCGCGACGCCCACCCCGCCGACGCACTGGCCCTCGTTGAGGATGGGCATCCCGCCTTGCATCGGCAGGGAGCGCAGCTTCAGGATCGACGGCCGGTCCTTGATAAGGTTCTCCAGTTTGGACGAGGGAAGCCAGGACAGGGCGGCGGTGCGCGCCTTGCCCAGGGCGACCTCCACGGTGGTGACCTTCACCCCGTCCATCCGCTCAAGATAGAGCGGATAGCCCCCGTCATCGACCACCGCGATGGTAATCTTCCATCCGTGGCGCGAAGCCTCGGCGCGGCACGCAGCGACGATCGTCTGGACGTCAGCCTGTTCGAGGCAGGGTTTGGTGCGCATCGGAAGCGTCCTTTGATCGGGGGTGCAGCGTCCAGACTATGACAGCCCGTCGACCCCGGCCAACGGTTGACGGTCCCGGCGCCCAATGGCGCGGCCATGGAACTGTCAGGTCAACCTCGCGAGGCCGACGGTCTCCCAGCCGGCCCGTCGTTGAATTTGACGGGTCCTTCCATATCAACCGCATCTTCCGACGTGGCCCTGCAGGCGGAGCGTGCTGCATTCTCGACTTAGGTTGACTACTCTCTCGGGCTCACCGCCGAGGTCGGGACGTTGCGCGAGCGAGGCCTACTTCAATCGGGTGCTGCGAATGCGCACTGACATCGCGAAATAGCTGGCGGCTCCGCCTAGCCGCCCGTCGTCCACGACCGCGCGCGGATGACCGCGTCGCTAAAGGACTTACGGGCCAGCAACAGTAGGACCACGCCCAGGGAGCCGCCAACGGCGTACATCGTCGCCAGGCTGGGTTGCAGACCCTTCGGGCCCGTGAACACGTGATCAGACAGCAGGCCCACCGTCAGCGGCCCCACCGTCACGCCGATCAGGCCAGTGAACATTGCGTAGATGGCCGTGATCTGGCCGCGCAGCTGATTGGGGGTGATCTGATTGAGCCCCACCAGCGCCGCCGTCGTCGACCAGATGGCGAACAGCGACGTCACTACGTGCGCGCTGAGCGCGATCGTAGTGTCCGGTGTCAGGCTCTTGATGGTGCCAAAGATCGCCCACACGAGCGCCTGGAGCATCACCACTAGGATCGGCCCGTCCGTGCGGCCGCGCTTGGCCAGCCACCAGAGCACCACGCCGGCACTTAGCGCGCTGAAGGTGCCAGCCGGGAAGCCCAGCATGCCCAGCGTCGTGCCGACCTGAACCGAAGTCCAGCCGTGCGCGCGGATGAACATCGAGGGCAACCAGGCGATCTGGGCGTTGACCACCATCACGTTCAAGACCGTGCCGCCCATGATCGCCAGGTAGGCGGCCCAGTTCGACGTCAGCTGCCGCCAGATCGGGATCAGCGAGAAGGCCTGTCCGGCGTCGGTCACGTCACGACGCACCGGCTCGCGCACGGTCAGGACCACCAGCAGCGCGAGCACGACGCCCGGCAGGCCCATGATCATGAAGGCAAGCTGCCAGTCCTTGTACCCACCGAACAGCCCGGGCTCCCAGTCCCTCAGCGCCGTCGCCATGACGATGGCGCCGCTGCCGACGACATAGGAAAGCGCCGTACCGATGGCGCCGCCCACCATGAAGACGCCAAAGGCGCGCGAGCGTTCGGCGGGCCGGAACAGGTCCGCGATGAGGGATGACGAAGCCGGGGTGACCGTCGCCTCGCCCGCTCCCACGCCAATGCGCCCGAGGAACAGCATGCCGTACGAACGCGCGAATCCACACGCCACGGTCGCCGCGCTCCAGAAGAAGACCCCCATCGCGAGCAGGTTCACCCGCTTCCAGCGGTCGACCAGCACGCCCATGGGCAGGCCGAAGAGCGAGTAGAAGATCGCGAACGCCAGCCCCTGCAGCAGCCCCATCTGGGTGTCGGATATCTTCAAGTCGGCCTTGATAGGCTCCACCAGAAGCCCGATGGCGATGCGGTCGACGATCGCCAGCGCGTAGCAGAGCACGAGGATGCCCACCACGTACCAGGCGTATCCCCGCGACGGCCAGGTGGCGGTCTCGGGGGCCGGGTCGGCGTCGGCCGCTGCGGTTGTGTCCGTCATCTGGAGTTCTCCTCAGGCGCCCGCGGGCTGCGCGGCCGTCCACGCCTCGACCAGGTCCTCGCCGCTGGCGCTCCACACGCCCGGCTGGGACTGGATGTGCTTCAGCGCTCGTTCGAGCGCTCCGATGCGGTGCGGCTGGCCGATCACCCACGGGTGCAGCGTGATCGCCATGATGCGCCCGCCGGCGCCCTGGGCTTCGCGATGCAGGAAGTTGAACTGGTCCACCACCTGATCGGCGAAGTCGCTTTCGCTGTGGCGGAAGTCGACAATGATCTGGCGGTCGCTGATCTCGGACGAGTGCGGCAGCGCCACCAGCGACCGCGTGCGCGTCCGAAAGACATAGGGCATGTCGTCATTGATCCAGTCTCCGAACCATTCGACGCCCTCCTCCGCCAGCAGGTCGGGCGTGTTCATGGATTCCGACTTGCCCGGCGAGATCCAGCCGCGCACCGGCTGTCCGGTGGTCTGGCGCAGCACCGAGAGGCTCTCGCGGATGACCGCCCGCTCCTCCGCCTCGGGCTGGCCGCCATAATGGGGATGGTCCATGTCGAGACCGTGGCCCACCACCTCGTCGCCGCGGTCGACCACGCTGCGCACCAGCGACGGATACCGCTCTGCCACCCGACTGTTGATCGCCCACGACGCGCGCAGCTTCAGCTGATCTAGGAGCTGGAGAAGCCGATAGACGCCTACGCGGTTGCCATAGTCGCGGAGCGTGAAGTGCCGAAGGTCGGGATATGGCGTGACCATTCCGCCTGGCAGCTTGAAGGGCTGGCCCTTCTGGTCGAGGGGGAAGAACTCGAGCGCCACGTTGATCCACAGCGCGATGCTCGCCCCGCCGGGCCAGGACACTTTGGGCCGCACGGGCAGGATCGACCAGTCGTAGCGGTCGTGGTCCATGCCATAGCGGCGCATGGGATAGCGTAAATAGTCAGGATCCAGGGCCATCAGCGCGCCTCCGCCTTCACTCTGATGTCGGCGACCGCGGCGCCGTAGTAGTTGGCGGTCCAGTACTCCGCGATCTCGCGGCCGGTGGTGGCCCAAACCCCCTCATGTCCCATGATGTATTCGAACACCTCCTCGAACGGCTCCAGCCGGTAGGGCTGGCCGATCAGGAAGGCGTGCAGCGGGATGCACATCACCGTCCCTGACTCGGCGCCCTCCGCGTAGAGGCGATCGAAGTTCGCCTTCAGTATCTCGACGTAGCGGCGAGGGGTGCTGTTCTGGTTGATGAAGATGATGGAGTCGTTCATTTCCAGCGAATAGGGCACGGACACCAATCGTCCCGTCCTCGTCTTTACCGGCGTCGGCTGGTCATCATGGAAAAGGTCGCACGTGTATTTCAGGCCGTATTCGGCCAGGAGGTCCATGGTGCGCTCGGTGTGGGTTAGCGCCGGCGCAAGCCAGCCGGCGATGCGCTGCCCCGTCGCCTTCTCCACCGTCTCGATAGAGTCCTCGATGACGGCACGCTCCTGCGCCTCGTCCATGCCGTAACAGTAGCGAGTGTTGTAGATGCCGTGGCTGAAGAATTCCCAGTCGCGCTCTGCGCAGGCCTTGATGATCTCAGGGTGGTGGTCGACCAGCGCCACGGAGAGGGAGATCGAGCCGCGCAGGCCGTACTTGTCCATCAGCTGCATCATCCGCCAGTGGCCGACGCGGTTGCCGTAGTCGCGGTAGGAGTACCCGACGACGTCCGGGACCGGCCTGGGCCAGGGCTTGCGGCTGGGATTAACCGGCGGGGCGAGTTCATAGAACTCGATGTTTGGCGCCACCCAGAAGGCCAGCCGCTTGCCGCCCGGCCAGACGATCTTGGGCCGGTTCCTGTAGGGCCAATAGTCGTAGAGGCCGGGATCGGACTTCACTACCCGGCTCCCGCGCTCTGCGGCCAGGCGGCAAGGTAGTCGCGCACCACCGCGAACGGCTCCACATCGGCGTACTTGAGCAGCATGTCGGCAAGGTTCGCGAAGTGGGGGATCTCGTGCTTGTCGGCCACGCACTCCTCCGCAACGATCGTGCGGTAGCCGCGCGACAGGCTTTCGACGGCGCAGGCCCGCACGCACCCCGAAGTCGAGCCCCCGGTGATGATCACCGTGTCGATCTTGTGCCAGGTCAGGAGCGACTGGAGGTTGGTCTCGTGGAAGGGCGAGGCCATCCGCTTATTGATGATGATATCGCGGCTCTCGTCGATGCGCAGCCGGTCGTCGAATTCGGCCCGGCGGCTGCCCACCTTGATGTTCTGCAAGCTGTCGGGGGTGTTGGTGCGGGTGCCCCAGACGCCGGCGTCCTCGCCGGAGTCCATATAGGCGACGTAGGTCCAGATCACGGGCAGGCCCTTGGCCCGGCAGAGGTCGGCAAGCTCGTTGACGTAGTCGAGCTGCCTTGGGTCGGTCTCGTAGGCCGTCGCGAACTCCCCCACGGCCGTATAGGCCTTCTGCAGGTCGATGTTCACCAGCGCGGGCTTTTCGCCGAAGCCGAACTTCGCGCGTGCGGGCCGCGCCTTGATCGCCGCGTAGTACTGGCGTGGCGATTGATCTGATAGTTCCATGCTCACCTCTCTTTGCCGGCCAGCTTGGGTGAAAGACCCGCCCCAGCGACGGTCTCGTCGTATCGGCGGCCCGCGGCCAGGATTTCCTCGGTCCCGAGCACCGCATTCAGGCCGGCGAGATCGTGCATCCGGTCGGACCAGCCGGCGCTGGTCTTCTGCGCCTTCAGGTCGGCAAAGAACCGCTCCAGCGTCCAGACCAGCACGCGGGCCGTGGCGCCGGGGAAGATCACCAGCCGATAACCCAGCGCACCAAGCTCGTCGGCGTCCTTGAGCGGCGTGGAGCCTCCTTCCACCATGTTGACCAGGAGCGGGACCCGGCCGGCGAAGCGTGCGCAGATCGTGCGCATCTCAGAAAGTGATCGCGGCGCCTCGATGAACAGCATGTCGGGTCCGGCCTGGAGGTAGGCCTCGGCGCGCTCTAGGGCCGGCTCGAACCCTTCGACGCCGATCGCGTCGGTGCGGGCGATGATCACCGTCGCCGACTGGTTGCGGGCGTCCATCGCCGCGCGGATCTTGCCCGTCATCTCGCCGGTGGACACCAGTCGCTTGCCTGCCAGGTGGCCGCAGCGTTTCGGCGCCTCCTGGTCCTCGAACTGGATAGCCGAGGCGCCCGCGCGCTCGAAGGTGGTCACCGTTCGCTGGACATTGAGCGCATTGCCGAATCCGGTGTCGGCGTCGACCACCAGTGGAAGCGCCGGGCAGCGGTCCCGGATCAGCGAGATGGTCTCGGCGACCTCGCTGGCCGACACCAGGCCGATGTCAGGCCGGCCCAAGCGGCTATAGGCGATGGAGGCGCCGGAGAGATAGGCTGCCGCGAACCCCTGCCGTTCGATCAGCGACGCGGTCAGCGCATCGTAGCAGCCAGGGGCCAGTACCGCGCCGTCCGTGCTGGCAAGCGCCGCACGCAAGGCCTGCGCCGGCGCGCTCATGTCCCGCGTTGCGCGGCCAGCCGCGCCTTCAAATGGGGCATCAGGCCGCCCACCATGATCATCTCTAGCAGATGCGGCGGAATGGGCTCGACCGGGTAGTCTGCGCCGGTCGTCAGGTTTCGCACCTGACCGGCCGCGAGATCGACCTCCAAGCAGTCGCCAGCCGAGATTTCGTCCGCTTCGCGGAAAAACAGCGCTGGCAGGCCCAAGTTGACGGCATTGCGGTAGAAGATGCGCGCGAAGCTCTTGGCCAGGACCGCGCCCACGCCCAGGATCTTCAGCGCCTGCGGGGCCTGTTCGCGGCTGGAGCCGACGCCGAAATTCTCACCGCCCACCAAGATGTCTCCCGCTTGGACCTTTAGCGCGAACTCAGGATCCACGGCCTCCAGGCAATGCGTCGCCACCTCCTCGGCCGTCAGCTTCATGTAGATTCCCGGCGCCAGCACATCGGTGTCGATGTTGTCCCCAAAGGTCCAGGCGCGGCCAGTCACCTTGCCATTCATGCCGCGTCCGCAAGGAAGAAGGGCCTGGGGTCGCAGATGCGGCCGTCGACGGCGCTGGCGGCCACCGTGTAAGGCGACGCTAGATAGACCTCCGATCCCATGTGGCCCATGCGTCCCTTGAAGTTCCGGTTGGTGGTCGAGATGCAGACTTCCCCGTCGGCCAGCACGCCCGCGCCGTAGCCGGCGCAAGCCCCGCAGCCGGTCCCCAGCAGGATCGCGCCG
>NZ_JBKJTG010000253.1:0-8431 GCF_046590535.1 Phenylobacterium sp.
GCGCGCGCCGAAATCCCGCGACATGCTCAACGAGCACTACTGGTTCTGCCAGCCGCACGCGGCGGAATATAACCGCAACTGGAACTTCTTCGCCGGCATGAGCGAGGGCGAGATCAAGCAGCGCCAGGCCCAGAGCGCCCAGGGCGACCGTCCGACCTGGGACTTCAAGGCCGGCCGATTCTCCCGCGAGGCCGCCGCGGCCGCCCAGGGCTTTGGCCAGGGCAAGGGCTATCGCGACCCGTTCAACCTGTTCGGCAGCGGCAATGGCGGCGCGGCGGGCGTCCGCACACCGAAGCCCGAAAGCCGCCGGCTCGGTAAGCTTGAGCGCAATGCGCTCGCCGACCTGGACCTCGACGAGAACGCCGATGCGCCCACGATCCGCGCCCGCTACATCGAGCTGGTGAAACGCACCCACCCGGACTCCAACGGCGGCGACCGTTCGGCCGAGCACAAGCTGCAGCGGGTCATCAAGGCCTACCAGCAGCTCCGCAAGGCGAAGATGGCCTAGCTCCGGAACGTGGCCTGGAGGCTGACGTTGGGCTCATATGGCCCATCCCACTCCCGAGCCCCGCAAGGGCATGCCCAGTCCGCAACTGGACGAGGCGACGTTCCGGCAGCGATTCCTCAGCCGGTTCATCGATCCGGCCTTCGACACGCTGTCGGCCGAACTGGACGCCATCGCGGGCGCGGCCTGGGATGGCTACGTCCACCATCGCAAGGCGCCGAGGACGCAGAAGGCGGGCGCAGGCTACGCTGATCCCGACTACGACCTGGCCGTCGACTGGTTGGCCGCCAAGGCCGCCATCGCCGCGGCCCAGATGCGGCACGACGACAAGGACGGCCCGTGCCGGGTGCTGATCGTCAACGCCTCGTCGCGCAGCGAGCACACCTGCCCCGGAGAGATGTCCAAATCCTACCGGCTGGCGAAAATCTCCAAGGCGGTGATGGAGACTGACGGCGTCGAGGTGGAAATCCTGGACCTTTCGCGCCTGGCCTCGGAGTTCGGCCGCGAGATCCATCCCTGCAAGGCCTGCTTCTCCACTGCGGCCCCGCTCTGCCATTGGCCGTGCTCCTGCTATCCCAACTATTCGCTGGGGCAGACGAACGACTGGATGAACGAGATCTACCCGCTGTGGGTCCAGGCCCACGGGATCATGATCATCACCCCGGTGAACTGGTACCAGGTCTCCTCACCCCTGAAGCTGATGATGGACCGGCTGGTCTGCGCCGACGGCGGCAACGCCGATCCGACCCTCACCCACGGCAAGGACGCCAAGAAGGCCAAGGAAATCGAGTTGGCCGGCTGGGACTATCCCAAGCATCTGTCGGGCCGGGTGTTCTCGGTGGTCGTCCATGGCGACGTGGAGGGGGCCGAGAACGTCCGGCGCAGCGTCGCCGACTGGCTGCGGTTCATGGACATGATCCCGGCCGGCGTGAACGCCGAACTGGATCGCTATATCGGCTACTGGAAGCCCTATGCCGACAACCACCTGGAGCTGGACGCCGACACCGCCGTCCAGGAGGAGGTCCGCAACGCCGCCCGCACCCTGATGGAGGCCGCCCACGCCAAGCATGCCGGCAAGCTGCAGGCGCCCGGCTCATCCCTGAAGGCGCCGCGCCAGAAGTAGGGGTCAGACCGGCGTGTCGCCTGCCACCGTCGTCCGGTGAATCAGGCGCAGGTGGCCGTCATAGCCGCCCTCGGCCAGGTGGACTGTGCAACGGTTGTCCCACATCAGCAGCATGTTGGGCCGCCATTTGTGGCGGTAGATGAACCGGTCCTGGGTGATGTGCCCGAACAGGAAGCCTAGGATGGCCTGGGACTCCTTGGCCACGAAGCCCTCGATGCCGACGGTGTAGACCGGGCTGACGAACAGCGCCTTGCGGCCGGTGACCGGATGGGTACGCACCAGGGGATGGGTCAGGCTCTGGTCGGCGTCCTCGGAGACGATGATCTCCATGGTCCGCTTTTCGGTTTCGCGGGCGAACACCCCTTTGGTCCCGTAGGCGCGGCCGGCGGAATGGACGGCCTTCAGCGGCGCCAGCATCGCCTTCATGGCCGGCGACAGGGCGTCGTAGGCGCTGGCGCAGTCGGCGAAGAGGGTGTCACCGCCCACCGGGGGCGTGACCTTGGAATGCAGCAGGGTGGCGGCGGGCGGCTTGGCCTGGAAGCTCCAGTCGGAATGCCAGCCGGCGCCGAAGTTGGTGGCCTTCTCGTCGGGCTCGCGGCGCAGCTCCAGCACGTTGGGGTGGCCGGGCATGGGGGCGATGAAGGGATCAACCCCGAACTTTCCCATCTGCAGGGTGAAGGCTTCAAGCTCGTCCAGACTGAGCGGCTGGTCGGGGAAGCTCACCACCGAATGGCGGGCCCAGGCGGCGCGGATTTCCTCGCGGGCCTCTGGGGAAAGCGGGCGGGAAAGATCAACACCGACGATCTCGGCGCCGAAGCCCTCCTCGGAGGCGAAGACCTGAATTGCGCGATACGACCGTGTGGCTTGCTTCAACATGGGTGGACGCTCCCTTCGTCATTCCGGTATGGGTCGCAGGGACTACCCCCATCAAACACACGTTTGCTTCGCATGCGTAAGCCTGTAATCGAACCGGACCATGACCTCGTTCGCTGAAAATCAAGACGACAAGCTCCTCACCCTGGTCCCGGACAAGAAGGTCTCGGTCCGCGAAGCCTTTGGTGTGGATATCGACATGACCGTGCCCGCCTTCAGCGAGCGCGACAGTCACGTGCCGGACCTCGATCCGTCCTACAAGTTCGACCCGGAAACCACCCGGGCGATCTGCGCGGGCTTCGCCTTCGACCGCCGGGTGATGATCCAGGGCTATCACGGCACCGGCAAGTCGACGCACATCGAGCAGGTGGCCGCGCGCCTCAACTGGCCGCTGATCCGGGTGAACCTGGACAGCCATGTCAGCCGCATCGACCTGGTGGGCAAGGACGCCATCGTCCTGAAGGACGGCAAGCAGATCACCGAGTTCCGCGAGGGCATGCTGCCCTGGGCGATCCAGCGGCCGATCGCCCTGGTGTTCGACGAATACGACGCCGGCCGCCCGGACGTGATGTTCGTGATCCAGCGGGTGCTGGAGGCGCAGGGCAAGCTGACCCTGCTGGACCAGAACCGGGTGATCCGGCCGAACCCCTACTTCCGGCTGTTCTCCACCACCAACACCATCGGCCTGGGCGACACCACGGGGCTCTATCACGGCACCCAGCAGATCAATCAGGGCCAGATGGACCGCTGGTCGATCGTCACCACGCTGAACTACCTGGCCCACGACGTGGAGGCCGAGATCGTGCTGGCCAAGGCGCCGACCTACGACACGCCGGAGGGCAAGCGCACCCTGGCGGCCATGGTCCGCGTGGCCGACATGACCCGCAACGCCTTCATGAACGGCGACATCTCCACGGTGATGAGCCCGCGCACGGTGATCACCTGGGCGCAGAACGCCGAGATCTTCGGCGGCGACATCGCCCTGGGCTTCCGGATGACCTTCCTGAACAAGTGCGACGAGCTGGAGCGCGGCACCGTGGCCGAGTTCTTCCAGCGCGCCTTCGGCGCCGACCTGCCGGAGAGCACGGCGCGGGTGCGGGTGGCTTAGCGGCTCAGCGCAGGCGGCGCTGACGGACGCGGCGCGGCTCCACGATGGTCAGGGCGCCGGCCAGCTTATCCATCACGTCCGCAAGGCTTGTGAGCACATGCGCGCCGCGCTGGCTCGGAGGCAGTGCTTCGCAACTCACCAGGATCACCCCCGGAACGACCAGGCCATGGCGCACCACGAGGTCGCCGAAGTCGTAGTCGTGCGTGAGCACGACACGATCATCGGCAATGGCGAGAGCGGCGACCTGGCGGTCATCAAGACCCGCGTGGCCAGCGCCCACGAAACGAAGATCGTGGCCCGCCGCCTCGAACGCCTTCGAGATCGGACGCTGCACGCATTCGTCGACCAGAATCCGCAACGTCACTCGGCGGCGTGGGAAGGCCGATTGGCGTTCAGATGGTCCGCCGCATAGGCTAGCGCCGCTCGGACGTCGTCCGCCGTCAGCCCGTCGTACTGCTCGGCCACCCACTCCGGCGGGCCGTGAGCGCACTCGCGGACTAGGTGCTCGACCGGGATCCGGGTGCCCTTGATCACCGGCTTACCGGCCATGACCCGCGGGTTGATATCGATGCGGTCGTGCGGCATGCGCGCAGGATAGCAGATTTGCTACGCCGCGACATTCCCGCTGGACCGGACGCGGCGTCCACGCGATCCTCATACCCATAGTTCCAAACAAGAATTTCAGGCGGGGAAGCATGACCAGGATGATGGTGGGCGCGCTGGCGCTGGGCGCAGCGATGCTGGCGGGGGCGGCGGGCGCGCAAGGCGTGCAGCAGCCGAAGAACGACTATTCGAAGCCGGCCGCCTGGCTGTGCTGGCCCGGCAAGGCCGGCGACGCCTGCGCCATCGACCTGACCACCACGGTGATCGCGGCGGACGGCGCGACCAGCGTCGAGACGTTCAAGGCCGACCCCAAGGCGCCCATCGACTGCTTCTATGTCTATCCCACGGTGTCCATGGACCCCGGCGTGATCTCCGACATGACCGCGGGGCCGGAGGAGCTGAACGTGGTCCGCCAGCAGCTGGCCCGGTTCGGGTCCAAGTGCCGAATCTACGCGCCGCTCTATCGCCAGTTCACCCTGACGGCCTTGCGCGCGGCCAGCGCGGGGACGCCCATGGGCGGAGCCAATGCGCCGCGGCCCACCACCGGCTACGACGACGTGGTGGACGCCTGGAACCACTACCTGGCCACGGCGAACAAGGGCCGCGGCGTGGTGCTGATCGGCCATAGCCAGGGCTCCGGCGTGCTGGCGCGGATGATCCCGGCGCATGTGGAAGGCAAGCCCGCGCAGAAGCTGTTGGTCTCCGCCCTGCTGCTGGGCTCCAACCTGGGCGTCGAGACGGGCAAGGACACCGGCGCCTTCAAGACCATCCCGCTGTGCAAGTCGCCGACCCAGACCGGTTGCGCGATCTCCTATGTGAGCTTCCGCGACACCGCCCCACCGCCGGCCAACAGCCGGTTCGGCAAGGTGCAGATGGCGGGCATGCAGGCGGCCTGCACCAACCCGGCGAACCTGGCCGGCGGCAAGGCGCCGCTGAAGGCCTACCTGGGCAACGGCGCGGCCATCGCCAGTTCCTCCGTGGCGCCGCCGCCCTGGGTGAAGGGCAAGGCGAACCCGGCGACACCGTTCGTGGCGGTCCCGGGCCTGCTCACCGGCCAGTGCGTCTCCAAGGACGGGTTCAACTACCTGGAGGTGCAGGTGAACGCCGACCCGGCCGATCCGCGCACCGACCAGATCGCCGGGGACGTGGTCAACGCCGGCGTGGTGCTGAAGGACTGGGGCCTGCACCTGATCGACGCCAACGTGGCCATGGGCGACCTGGTGGACGTGGTCGGCCAGCAGTCCAAGGCCTGGCGCGCGAAGAAATAGCCGGCGACCCCTCCCCCGTTCGCGGGGGAGGCTACGCGCCTGATGACGCGGCCGCTGGGGCGATCTAAGACGACCCCTGAGATGGCCAAGAACCCGGAAAGCCCCCTGGAGCCCTTCAAGCGCGCCCTGGCGCACGCGGCGCGGTCGCTCGCCGAGACCCCGGACCTGGAGGTCGTCTATTCCGGCGAGGGCCCGCTGCTCACCGGCAACCGGGCGGTCCTGCCCCACCCGCCCCGGGACCTGACCCCCGCCGACGCCGCCCGCATCCGCGGCTTTGCCGACCAGATGGCTTTGCGGGTGGCCCACCACGACGCTGCCGCCCACGCCAAGACCCGGCCGAACTCAGCCATGGGCGCGCCGATCTATGACGGCATCGAGCAGGCCCGCATCGAGGCCATCGGCGCCAACGCCATGGGCGGCGTGCGCGAGAACCTGAAGGCGGTGCTGGACCAGGCCTGGGCCAAGCGGGTGTTCAACGAGCCGGAGGCCATGGCAGCGCCGCCGATGGCCGACGTGGTCGCCCTGATGGTGCGCGAACGCCTGACCGGCCAGCCGCCGCCGCCCAGCGCCCGGCCGCTGGTGGAGATGTTCCGCGACGAGGTCGAGGCCAAGGCCGGGCCCGAACTGGACCGGCTGGTGGAGACCATCCAGGACCAGAAGACCTTCGCCAGGATCGCCCGGGCCATCATCCGCGACCTGAAGATGGGCGACGACCTTTCCGACGCCCCCGACCAGGCGGACGACGCGGACGGCGAGGAGGGCGAGCCGGACGGCGCCGAGGACCAGGACGACGGCGACGGCGAGGGCCAGTCCCCTCAGCAGTCCGCCACGGACGGGGACGACGCCAGCCATCGCGAAAGCGAGGACACCGACAGCCAGATGATGGAGGCGCAGGAGGACCCCAACGCCCAGGACACCGACGAGCCGCCGGAAATGGGCGAGGGCGAGCAGCCGGCGCGCCCGGACCTGAAGCCGGACGGCAAGCTGGTCACCTACAAGGTGTTCACCACCGCCCACGACGAGATCGTCGCCGCCGAGGAGCTCTGCGACGCCGAGGAGCTGATCCGCCTGCGCGCCTATCTGGACCAGCAGCTCGCCAGCCTGTCGAACGTGGTCTCGCGCCTGGCCAACAAGCTGCAGCGCAAGCTGTTGGCCCAGCAGAACCGCTCCTGGAGCTTCGACCTGGAGGAAGGCATCCTCGACGCCGCCAGGCTGACCCGGGTGATCACCGACCCCACCTCGCCGCTGTCGTTCAAGCAGGAGCAGGACACCGAGTTCCGCGACACGGTGGTGAGCATCCTGATCGACAATTCGGGCTCGATGCGGGGGCGCCCGATCATGGTGGCCGCCGTCTGCGCGGACATTCTGGCGCGCACCCTGGAGCGCTGCGGGGTCAAGACCGAGATCCTGGGCTTCACCACCCGCGCCTGGAAGGGCGGCACGGCGCGGGAGGACTGGCTGAAGGCCGGCAAGCCCGCCCAGCCCGGCCGGTTGAACGACCTGCGCCACATCATCTACAAGGCCGCAGACGCCCCCTGGCGGCGCGCCCGGCGCAACCTCGGCCTGATGATGCGCGAGGGGCTTTTGAAGGAGAACATCGACGGCGAGGCGGTGATGTGGGCGCACCAGCGGCTGATCGGCCGGCCGGAAGCCCGCCGCATCCTGATGGTGATCTCCGACGGGGCGCCGGTGGACGACTCGACGCTCTCGGTGAACTCCGGCCACTATCTGGAGCGCCACCTGCGCGAGGTGATCACCGAGATCGAGACCCGCAGCCCGGTGCAGCTGATCGCCATCGGCATCGGCCACGACGTGACCCGCTATTACCGCCGCGCGGTGACCATCGTCGACGTGGAGCAACTGGCCGGCGCCATCGTCGAACAGCTGGCCGAACTGTTCGGAGAGGAGATCCGCAAGGTCGGCCGCAAGCAGGCCAGCCTGCTGGCGCCGCCGCCCAACACCCAGGGACCCTCGGGCGCCCCGCGACGGTCGACGTTCAAGGAAGTGCGCAGGGCGGTGGCGTGAGGACGGCCGGACTGGCGCTGGCCCTGCTGCTGGCCGCCTGCGCCCAGGCGTCGGCGCCCCTGCCGGCCCAGCCCGTGGCCGCGGGTTCGGCGATCACCATCCAGGCGGCGCCGGTCGGCGAGGTTCGTGAGGGCTGGACGATGTTGCAGTTCGGCAAGCCGGACGGCTTCACCTTCGCCGGCGGCCTGCACCTCACATCGCCGGACACCTCGCGGCTGCATGGCCTATCTGCTCTGGAGGTCACCGCCGACGGCGCCCTGACCGCAGTGTCCGACCAGGGCGACCTGGTGCAGGCGCGTATCATACTGGACGAAACGGGTCGGCTGACCGGCGTCCGTGACGGGCGATTGACGCCCCTGCGCGACACCGAGGGCAGGCCCCTGGAGGGAAAGTCCGAAAGTGACGCCGAGGGGATGGCGACCCTGGCCTCCGGAGACCGGCTGGTGAGCTTCGAGCGGCATCACCGCATCTGGCTCTACCCCAAGGATGGAGGGCCGCCGCGGCCCGCGCCGGCGCCTGACGTCAAGCTGCCGGACAACGGCGGCTTCGAGGCCCTGGCCGCCGATCCGGCGCGTGGGCGCGACGCCTATGTGGTCGGCGCCGAGGAGAGCGGCCAGACCTGGCGTTGCCGCCTTTCCAAGGGCTGCATCCCCGGTCGGACCGTGGAGAAATTCAAGGGAATGGGCCTTACCGCCGCCGCAAGCCTTCCACAGGACCGCACCGCCTGGCTGCTGCGCGGCGTGGCAGGGTTGGGCCTGGAGGTGGTGCTGCGGATCGACGATGCGGCTGGACGAACGATCGCCGCCCATCGCATGGGAGAGAACTTCACCGTCGACAACTTCGAGGGGCTTGCGGCGCGGCCCCGGCCAGACGGGACGATCCGCTTCTACATACTGTCGGACGACAATTTCTCGGCCAGCCAGCGC
>NZ_JBKJTG010000233.1:0-36210 GCF_046590535.1 Phenylobacterium sp.
GGACAAGGCCGCCCAGGTGCATGGGGTTGTTGGCGAACACCCCCATGGGACGGCCTTGTCCGAGGCGTCGCTATCGATGGCGCCGCCCAGGTGCATGGGGTTGTTGGCGAACACCCCCATGGGACGGCCCTCCACCCGGATGAAGGCGGTGATCATGGCCAGGCCGAACTTGGGCCGCAGCTCCAGCATCGAGCCGGCGTCGGCCAGGGTCTCGATCAGCTTGCGCATGTCGTAGACCCGCAGGCGGTTTTCCGGCGCCGCGCGGCGCAACAGGCGCTGGTCGGCGCAGGACCAGTCGGCCAGCGGGCCCTGGAAGTACGCCAGGTACTGCTTGGCCTTGGCCACGGCCTCTTCCTCGTCCTCCACCAGGACGTCGATGGTGCCGTTGGCCTGCATCACCTTGACGGGGCCGATCTCCTCCGGCCGGAAGACCCCCAACCCGCCGCCCTCCACCATGGCCGGGCCGCCCATGCCCAGCGCTGAGTTCTTGGTGGCGATGATCACGTCGCAGCAGCCCAGGATCGCGGCGTTGCCGGCGAAGCAGCGGCCGGAGTTGATCCCCACCAGCGGCACCGCGCCGGAGAGCTTGCCCCAGTACTCGAACCCCCGAGTGAAGCCGCCGCCCTCGGTGTCGCCTGGCCGCCCGCCGCCGCCTTCGGTGAAGAAGATGGTCGGTAGCCGCCAGCGAAGGGCCAGCTCCGCCATCCGGTCGAGCTTCCAGTGGTTGTTGCCCCCCTGGGTGCCGGCCAGCACGGTGTAGTCATAGGACAGCACCGCGCAGCGCGACCGGTCCTCGGTGAACAGCTCGCCGTTCACCTGGCCCACGCCCATGATCATGCCGTCGGCCGGCGTGGTGGCGATCAGTTCCTCCAGGGTGTTGCGACGCCGGCGGGCCGCCACCACCAGCGGGCCGTACTCCACGAAGGTGCCCGGATCGATCAGGTCGTCGACGTTCTCCCGGGCGGTGCGCTGGCCGGTCTTGCGCCGCCGGGCCACCGCCTCGGGGCGAGCCTGGTCGAGGGTCAGGCGATGGCGCTCCAGCACCTCGGCCAGGTCCGGGCGGATGGCGTCCAGGTCGATGGTCTCTTCCGCCGCGTCGCCGGCGCCCGCCACCTCCGCCTCCTCGATAAAGGCCAAGGGATGGTCCTCGAAGACCGTGTCGCCCACCGCCACGGTGACCTGCCGCACCACGCCAGAGATCTCTGCGGTGATCACGTGCTCCATCTTCATGGCTTCCATGATCATCAGCGCCTGGCCGGCGCGGACGGTGTCGCCGATCGTGACCTGGAGGTTGATCACGGTGCCTTGCAGGGGCGCTCGCAAGGGCCGCGTGCCCTCCGGCCCCTCGGGCTCGGTTTCGTCGGCTTCGGCCTCCACCTGCTGCTTGCCCAGGACCAGCACGGCCAGCGGATCGTCGGCGTCGATCGAGGCGCCGGCCCGCTTGGGCGCCGCCGCGCCGCTCCGCGCCGTCGCGTCGAAGTACAGTTTTGGATGTGTCTGCGGCTCGCCGGCCAGGTCGCCCATGTGCTCTTCGATGAAGCGGGTGTGCACCTCTCCCGCCGCCACCGCCGGATGGGCCAGCAGGTTCTGCAGGAAGGCGATGTTGGTGGCCGACCCCTCGATGCGGAATTCCGCCAGGGCGCGGTAGGCTTTGGCCACGGCGCGGGAGAGACCGCCCGCGCCCGCATGGACTATCAGCTTGGCCAGCAGGCTGTCGAACCGGGCGCTGGTGCGGTAGCCGGCATAGCCGAACCCATCGACCCGCACGCCGGGGCCCGAGGGCGGCTCGAACGCGGTCAGCACGCCGCCCGCCGGCCGGGCCGAGCCGTCGAGGGCCATGGTCTCCAGGTTGACCCGGGCTTGGACGGCGTGGCCGCGGGGTTCCGGAACGCGCCCCTGGGTCAGGCTGAGGTCGGCCAGGGTGCGGCCCGCCGCGATCTGCAGCTGCAGGCGCACCAGGTCCAGGCCGGTGACCTCCTCGGTGACGGTGTGCTCCACCTGCAGCCGGGCGTTGCCCTCGATGAACACCACGCGAGACTCAGACCCGGTCTCCACCAGGAACTCCATGGTCCCCAGGCTGCGGTAGCCGCTGGCCTGGCCGAGCGCCACGCCATAGCCGAAGAGCCGCTCGCGCAGGGCCTGCGGCAGCATGTCGGCCGGCGCGATCTCGATCACCTTCTGCCGCTGGCGCTGCAGGCTGCACTCGCGGTCCCACAGGTGGCTGACCGAAGCGCCGTCGCCGACGATCTGCACCTCGATGTGCCGGGCGTGAGGCAGGAACTGCTCCACGTAGAGCGCGCCGTTCCCGAAGGCGGCCTGCGCCTCCGAGGCGCACCGCTCGAAGGCGGCGTCCAGCTCACCGGCCGCCTGGACGGGCCGCATGCCGCGCCCGCCGCCGCCGGCCACCGCCTTGACCATCACCGCTCCGCCGGCGCCCAGCCCCTCCAGGAAGGCGCGGGCCTGCGCAAGGGTCGTCGGGCCATCGGCGCCGGGCAGCACCGGCACGTCGCACTGCTGCGCCAGCGCCCGGGCGCGGGCCTTGTCGCCGAACAGCTCCAGGGTCTCAGGGCTTGGTCCCACAAAGGTGACGCCGGCTTCCGCGCAGGCCCGGGCAAAGGCGGCGTTCTCGCTGAGGAAGCCGTAGCCGGGATGCACCGCGTCGCAACCCTGCGCCGCCGCGGTCGCCACGATCTGGGCGATGTCGAGGTAGGCGGGCGGGCCAACGCCTTTCAGGCCCACCGCCTGGTCCGCTGTCTTGGTATGCAGCGACGCCGCGTCGTCCTCGGAGAAGACGGCGAGAGTAGCTATGCCCATCTCCGCGGCGGTGCGCGCGATGCGGACGGCGATCTCGCCGCGGTTGGCGATCAGCAGCTTCTTCAAGATCCGGCGTCCCCAACGGTCTTTGAGCAGGCGGTCTTCCGCCGCCTCGCCGTGACCCTACCGGCTGGCCTGGGGGAACCTCAAGCGGCTAGGCTGTGGCCCCAAGGAGTCGCGCCATGCCCACCACCGTCAACCGAACCAGCGTCGAAGACCTCAACCGCGCGAACATCGGCAAGCTGCCGGAGCACCTGGGCCTGCGCATCACCGAGGTGGAGGACGGCCGGGTGGTGGGCCGCTTCCTGGTTCGGCCGGACCTGGTGGCGCACACCGGCTACCTGCTGGCCGGCGTGGTGCTGTCGGTGGCCGACCTGCTGTGCGCCTACGGGGTGTCGACAGTCTGGCCGCAGGGCGCCACGGGATTCACCACCGCCGAGGTCAAGGCCAACTTCACCGGCACGCTTCGCGAAGGCGAGGCAGTGTGCGTGGCCACCCTGCTGCACGGCGGGCGCACCACCCAAGTGTGGGACGCGCGGGTGGAGGACGCGGCCACCGGAAAGCTGATGACCGCCTTCCGCTGCACCCAGATCATCCTCTATCCGCGCGCCTGAGCCTCAGCTCTTCAAGAGGCCCGTATCGATTGGCAGGCTGCGAATGCGCTTGCCCGTGGCCGCGAAGATGGCGTTGGTGAGCGCCGGGATGGCCGGCGGCAGGGCCGGTTCGCCCAGGCCCGTCGGCGGGAAGTCCGCCTTCAGGAAGTGCACCTCCACTGGCGGCGCGTCGGCCATCCGCATCAGCGGATAGTCGGTGAAGTTGGACTGCACCGTGCGGCCGCCCTCAATGGTGATCTGCTGGTGCAGCGCCTCAGAAAGTCCGTCCAGCACCGAGCCCTGCACCTGGTTGATCGCCCCGTGCGGGTTGATGATCTGGCGGCCCACGTCGGCGGCGACCCAGACCTTGTTGACCTTCACCGCGCCGGACTTGGCGACGGTCACCTCGGCGACCTCGGCGAAATAGCCCAGGTGGCTGTAGTGGAAGGCCACGCCCAGGCCCGTTCCTTTGGGAGTCTTGCGGCCCCAGCCGGACTTCTCGGCGACCAGCTTGAGCACATTGGCCATGCGGCCGGCGTGGTAGGCGGTGGGCGGCTCGCCGACCATGCGCGGTTCGCCCAGCAGTTTCAGCCGGAAGGCCACCTGGTCGGCGCCGGCGGCATGGCCCAGCTCGTCGATGAACGACTGCATAACGAAGGACAGCGCATTGGACCCCGGCGCGCGCAGGGGTCCCGTGGGCACCCCCAGCGGCATGGTGGAAACTTCGATCTTGCAGTTGGGCACGAAGCGGGCCGGGAACTCCGTTGGGCTCATGCCGGCGCTGGACGCGAAGCCCTCGCCCTCGCCGAAGCTGACGAAGCGGTCCTGCCAGGCGACGATATTGCCGGCCGCGTCCACGCCGCCCTTGAGGAAATGATAGCCGGCGGGGCGGTAGAAATCGTGGCGCATGTCGTCTTCGCGCGTCCACAGGAGCTTCACCGGCGCGCCGGCTTCGCGGGCGATCCAGGCGGCCTCCACCATGTAGTCGTTGGCGAGCCTGCGGCCAAAGCCGCCGCCGCCGCGGATCAGGTGGATGGTGATGTCTTGCGGCTTGATCCCCAGGGTCTGGGCGACCAGCTGGCGGCCCGGCTCCGGGTTCTGGGTGGGCGCCCAGATCTCCAGCTTGCCGTCCTTGAACTCCGCCGTGCAGTTCTGCGGCTCCAGGGTGGCGTGGCTGAGGAATGGATAGGCGTAGGCCGCCTCCACCGTCCTGGCCGCGCCCTTGAGCGCGCCGGCCACGTCGCCGTCGTTGCGCGGGGTTCGCATGGCCGCGCCCTGGGCGAGTTCGGCCGCGCGCTTGTCGAAGCCGGCGCTAGACTGGCTGGAGGTCGGATGGTCGGACCACTGGACGTTCAGCCGGTTGCGGGCCTTGTTGGCCGCCCACCAGCTATCGGCCACCACCGCAACGCCGGGCAGCAGGCCCGAGAGGTTCGTGCCGCCGTCGATCACGAAGGCCTTGCGCACGCCCTTGACCGACTGCGCCGCCGCCAGGTCCGCCTTGGCGACCTTGGCGCCAAACACCGGGGCTTTCTCGAAGGCGGCGTAGAGCATGCCTGGCCGGCGGACATCGATGCCGAATAGCGGCTGGCCGGTGACGATCTTCGGGGTGTCCACCTGGGCCATCGCCTTGCCGATGATCCGGTAGGCCTTGGGGTCCTTCAGGGTCAGGCTCTTGGGGTCGGGGACCGCCACGCCGGCGCAGGCCGAGGCCAGGGAGCCGTAGCTGGACTTCCGGCCCGAGGGGGCGTGGACCACCATCCCCGGTGTGGTGGTGCATTCACCGGGCGCGCAGTTCCAGGCCTGCGACGCGGCCTGGATCATCATGGCGCGGGCCACCGCGCCCACCCGGCGCAGTTCGTCCCAGTGCAGGGGCGTCGCCATGCTGCCGCCGGCGAACTGGCGGCCATAGGCCACCGGATCGTTGTCAGCCTGCTCGACGCGGACGTTCTCCCAGGCCACGTCCAGCTCTTCGGCGATCAGCATGGGCAGCATGGTCTTGATGCCCTGGCCGACCTCCGGGTTCTTGGCGATGATGGTGACGATCCCGTCGGGGGCGACCTTGACGTAGGCGTTGATCGGCCGCGCGCCGACCCCTTGGGCCTCAGCCTTGGGCGCGACGCTGAACGACAGGACCAGACCGCCGGCAGCGCCGCTGGTCACCAGGAAATCGCGGCGCGAGGCGCCGGTTTGTTGCACGGTCATCTCAGGCCTCGATCTTCTGACCGGAGGCGCGCTTGATGGCGGCGCGGATCCGCGTGTAGGTGGCGCAACGGCAGATGTTGCCACTCATGGCCGCATCGATGTCGGCGTCGGTAGGCTTGGGCGTCTTGGTGAGCAGGGCCGTGGCCGACATGATCTGGCCGGGCTGGCAGTAGCCGCACTGGGCCACGTCGAGCTCGCTCCAGGCCGCCTGCACCCGCTTGCCCACCGCGCCGGCGCCGATCCCTTCGATGGTGGTGATCTTCGACGCGCCGACGCTCTCCACCGGCATCTGGCAGGAGCGCATCGGCTGGCCGTTCACATGGACGGTGCAGGCGCCGCAGACGCCCACGCCGCAACCATACTTGGGTCCGACGATGCCCAGGGTGTCGCGCAACACCCACAGCAGCGGGGTGTCCCCGTCGACATCGGCTTGTTGCGCCTTGCCGTTGACGTTGATCGTGAAGGCCATCGCCCGCGTCCCTCTTGGATGTTTCGCAATGCTAGAGCCGCGAGGCGGGTGGCTGCAAGTGAACGTTGTTCAGCCTGCCGGTTTTGTCCGGCCGGCCCGCCGCCCTACCGGGCCGTGGGAAACTGCACCCGGGCTTCGAAGCCCTGCGGCGCGAAGTCGAAGTCGACCTTGCCACCCTGGTTACGCAGCGACATCTCCAGCACCCGGGTGCCGAAACCCTGCCGCTTAGAGGGCGTCACCGCCGGTCCGCCGCGCTCCGTCCAGGCCAAGGCGACCTGGCCGTCATCGGTGGCCTGCCGGCGGATCTCTACGCGCCCGTCCGGAGCCGAGAGCGCCCCGTGCTTCACCGCATTGGTGGACATTTCGTGCAGCAGCAGCGCCAGGCCCACCGCCACCTCGCCCATGATGGTCACGTCGGCCAGGTCGCCGACGTCGAAGTTGCCGAGCTCGAAGGGCGACAGCGCCTGCACCACCACGTCGGCCAAGGCGACCGGGCGGCCACCGGACGCCATCACCAGGTCCTGCGAGGCCGCCATGGCCTGCAGGCGCGCCAGCAGCACCTCTTCGAAATCCTTCACCCCCACCGCCCTGCGGGCGGACTGAGTGACCAGGGTCATCATCACCGCGATGCCGTTCTTGGCCCGGTGCGCCAGCTCGCCCATCAACAGGTTGCGGCGTTCCTCGGAGAGCTTGCGCTTGGTGATATCCAGCGAGGTGCCGACCACCAGCTTGACCCCGGCGGCGTCCTTCACCACCCGGCCCTGGGCATGGATCCAGCGCACCTGGCCATCGGCCTGCGGCGCGATGCGATGCTCCACCGAGTAGTCACCGCCCTCCGCCTTGGTCTCTGTGGCCCGATAGGCCTCGCGCACCCGCTCCAGGTCCTCGGGATGGACCAGCGACAGGTAGCGCTCGATGGTGATCGGCTCGTCCGGCCCCACGCCAAACAGTTCGCGGTTGCGCTCGGACCAGACCAGGGCGCCGCTGCGCACGTCCCATTCCCAGAAGCCAAGACCGGTGGCCTCGACCGCGGCCTCCAGCCGGCGGCGCTGCTCGTCCAGTTCGGACGCGTCACGGCGGGCATCGGTGATGTCGATCAAGAGGCCGTCCCAAATGGTGGAGCCGTCGGCCTGCAGGGTCGGCGAGGAAGCGATCTTCCGCCAACGGAGAGCCCCGTCGGCACGGTGCATGGCCACCTCGATCGCAAAGCCCTTCATGGCCCGCAGCGCCGCCTTTTCCGCGGCCTCGAACCGGACCCGGTGGTCCGGCAAGATCTGGCCGTAGAGCAGCATCGGGTCCTTCAGGGCGTCCTGAGCCTTGACGCCGTTCATTTCCAGGCACCGCGGACTGACATAGGTGAACCGGCGCGTGACACCATCGGGCGCGACGTGAATCTGGAACGCCATGCCCAGGCCAAGCGCGTCCGCCACCGTGTGGAAGGACGGCTCCGCAGTCCGGACCCTGCCGATTATCTTGTCCAAGGCGTCCCTCAACGGCCCTTCAGCCCAAGCGCACGTAATCTGGTGGGCCGTGGGTAGCCCGACAACAAGGGATTGTTATGGCGGTACGGCGTCGGGTCGATTCGCCGCAGGTCCGCCGATGCGGCTCAGGGGCGCGGCAGCACCACCACCGCGTCAGCCAGTTCGTTGGGGTTGTCGCCGGCCCGGGCGGGAAAATGCTCGGCCAGGATGTCGGCGCACAGGCCGACCGCGGCGGCGAAGCCCGCCGCCGGTTCGCCGCGCTTCAGCCCGGCGATAAGGGCGGCCATGGCGCGGTCCCAGACCTCCGGCTCGACGCGGGCGGCGATGCTTTCGTCGGCGATCAGCTCGGCCATGTGCTCGGCCAGCGAGACGAAGATCAGCACGCCGGTGCGTTCGCGGGTGGCGTGCAGGTTCTTGGCGATAAACTGCTCGGAGGCGCGTCGGCGCACGCGCTCGCGCTTCAGGCCGGACGGGGTCAGCAGCAACCGCACGGGCAGGGTCGCGGTGGCCAGCAGGATGATGACGAACAGGGCCCCCTGCAGCAGAATCGCGCCGATCAGGGCCTGTCGGGCCGCCGCCTCGGCCGCCCCCGTCGCCTGGGCCGCTGTCCAGCCGCCGAACAGGTCCGGCGCGGACACCTGCACCCCGGCCAGCAGCAGCAGCGCCGGCCCCAGAAGGGCCACCCCCGCCGCCCAGACCAGCGGCGTCTCGGCGTAGTCGGCGCTGCGCTCGCTGACCACGCAGTAAATTTCGCCGGTGGTGCGGGTTTCGGCCTCGCGCACGGACGCGGTGATCGTCTCGAGGTCCGAGGGGGTGAGGGTCATCTGCGTCATCACCAGCTTCCCGAGGATCCGCCGCCGCCGAAAGAGCCGCCGCCGCCGGAGAATCCGCCGCCACCGCCGCCGCTCCAGCCGCCCCCTCGTCCGCCGCTGCTGGCGGACAGGATCATCGGCAGCAGCCAAAGGAGGTTAGAGCCGCCGCGACGGCCGCGCCGGCCGCGTCCGCCTAGGACGCCGCCCAGCACCCAGAGCACAACGAAGATGATGAAGATCAGCGGAATCGAGACGCCTTGGCCGTCGGAGCCGCGGTCCTTCTGCACCGCCGCCTGGGCGACCCGGGCCTTGGCCTCCTCGTCCGGCAAGGCGAGTTGCTGGATCAGGGCCGCGGTCCCGGCGACCACGCCCTCCTCCATCTTGCCCTCGCGGAATTTCGGCAGGACGGCGGTCTGCAGGATCAGGCTGGAGAGCGCGTCGGTGAGCACCGGCTCCAGGCCATAGCCCACCTCGATGCGCACCTTGCGAGCATCGGGCGCCACCAGGAGGATCGCGCCATCGTTCTGGCCCTTGCGCCCGATCAGCCAGGTGCGGCCGAGCTGGTAGCCGTAGTCCTCGATCTCATAGCCCTGCAGATCCGGCACGGTGGCCACCACCAGTTGGCGGCCCGTCTGGGTCTCCAGGGCGGCCAGGTCGGCGTCCAGCTTCCGCTCGGTCTGCGGACTGAGCATCCGGGCGTTGTCGACCACCCGCCCGGTGAGCGGCGGGAACTTCGGTTGCGCGAAGGCCCCGCCCACGCTGGCGGCCAGGATCAGGAGCGCGAGGCCGAAACCCCGCGCGCCCGCCGTCAGGCTCATTGCGTCGGCGCGGCAGCGGGCGGCGCGGAGCCGGGAGTGACCGCGGCGGCCGGCGCCGGGGCGCCGAAGTCCACGGTGGGCGCGCCCTGGGAGGCTTCCGCCGCCTGGAAGAGCTGCATCGGCTTGGACGAGCCGTACATGGTCTTGGCCCAGAGCACCGTCGGGAAGGTCCTGAGCGACGTATTGAAGTCGCGAACGGACTCGTTGTAGTCGCGCCGCGAAATGGCGATCCGGTTCTCGGTGCCTTCGAGCTGGCTCTGCAGGGCCATGAAGTTGGTGTTGGATTTCAGGTCCGGATACTGCTCCTGCAGCACGCGGAACGGGATCAGCGACATCGACACGTTGTTCTGCGCGGCCTGGTAGCGCTGGAAGGCCGCCGGGTCCTGGGTGATCGAGGCGTCGGAGGGGGTGCGGAGCGCCCCGGCCCGGGCTTCGGTCACGCCGATCAGCACGCTGGATTCCTGGGCCGCATAGCCCTTCACGGTGGCCACCAGGTTCGGGATCAGGTCGGCGCGGCGCTGGTACTGGTTCTGCACATCGGCCCACTTGGCCTTGGCGGCTTCCTCTTTGGTGGGGATGGTGTTGATCCCGCAGGCGGCGAGCAGCAGCGGCGCCAGCATCACCAGGGCGACGCGCGCGAAGCGTTTGCGAAGGGTGGTCACGTTGTGAAGCTCCCCAATTGGCCCAAGCACCAGCTTGGTCGGCTGATATGTGGCCTGTGCATTGATCTTGCGCAACGCCGCGGGCATCACGGGACCGCTAAGATTTCGCAAGTTTAACCTTCGGGCGGAGGTCCGAGCCGATGGCGCAGGCGCGGCCCTACTATGGCGACAAGGGGTTCAGCACGGCTTTCTACGACCGGGTGACGGGCCTCGACGCCCGGCTGGCCGGGGATGTGGAAATCTACGCCGACCTGGCGCCGGCCGGCGGTGCGGTGCTCGAACTCGGCGCCGGGACCGGCCGCGTGACCTTCGCCCTGGCGGCCCTGGGCCACCGCGTCACCGGCATCGACCTGGCGCCGGCCATGCTGGCCCAGGCCCAGGCCAAGCGCATCGGCCTGGCCGCCGATGTGGCCGCGCGGATCGAACTGCGGTTGGGCGACATGACGTCCGTGGACCTGAAGCGGACCTTCGCCCTGGTGGTCTGCCCCTATTTCACCCTGGCGCACGTGCCGGCGGGGGCGGCCTGGCGCAACACCTTCGCCACCGCCGCGCGGCACCTGGACACCGGCGGCCTGGCCGCCTTCCACCTGCCGCGGATGGAGATCATGCGCGCGCCGGGTCCCGCCGATCCGAGCCAGCCGGTGATGGCCGAGCCTCTGCCGGAAGGCGGCAAGCTGCTGCTGTTCGTTCGCAGCCGGACGTTCCGCGAGGCGATTGGCCGGCTGGACCAGGTGATCGAGTACGCGGTGGCCGACGCCACGGGAACGATCCGCGACCGTTCCGCCGAGCGGCTCACCTACTACATGGCCGACCCTGAACCCGCGGCCGCCACCGCCGGCCTGACCCTCGACCGCCCCCCCATCGACCTGGGCGGCGTCGGCGACGTGTGGGTGTTCCGGAAGGGCTAGGTTTTCGAGGCGAACTCGGCGTCGCCGGTGGCCGCCACCACCTGGTCGTCGAAGGAGGCGTGGGCCGAGGTGTAGAGCCGGTGATAGAGCCCCCCGGCCCGCATGAGTGCGTTGTGCGGCCCCTGCTCCACTATCCGGCCCTGCTGCAGCACCATGATCCGGTCGGCGTCGCGGATGGTGGCCAGGCGGTGGGCGATGACGACGCAGGTGCGGCCCTTGAACAGCACCTTGAGCGCCTTCTGGATGGCCTGCTCGGTGAAGCTGTCGATGTTGGCGGTGGCCTCGTCGAGGATCAGAATCTGCGGGTCGGCCACCAGGGCGCGGGCGAAGGAGATCAGCTGCCGCTGGCCCACCGAGAGGTTGCGCCCCCGCTGGCCCAGCCGCGTCTCGTAGCCGTCCGGCAGCTTGATGATGAAATCGTGGGCGGACACGGCCCGCGCCGCGGCGATCACGTCGTCGTCGCTGGCGCCCTCGGTGTTGTAGCGAATGTTGTCGGCGATGGTCCCGGTGAACAGGAACGGCTCCTGCAGCACCATGCCGATGGTCCGGCCCAGGCTGTCGAGGGTGACGTCGCGCACGTCATGGCCGCCCACCAGCACCTGGCCCTCGCCCACCTCGTAGAAGCGATGGGCGAGCGAGATGATCGAGGTCTTGCCCGAGCCCGTGGGGCCGACCAGAGCCACCACCTCGCGGGGGCGCACCTTGAAGGAGACATCGTGCAGCACCGGCCGGGCCGGATCGTAGCCGAAGGTCACATGGCGGAACTCGACGGTGGGCTCCAGGGTCGCCAGGGCCACGGCGTCGGGCTTGTCACGGATGCTCACCGGCACGTCCAGCACCTCGAAGATGCGGTAGGCCCCGGCCATTGCGCGCTGCATCACCGTGTACTGCATGGACAGCATCCGCACGGGATCGAAGAACCGCTGCACATAGATCAGGAAGGCCACCAGCACGCCCACCTCCAGGCGTCCGCCCAGCACCGCATGGCCGCCCACCACCACGACGATGCCCATGGCCACCCCGGTCAGCACATCCACCGTCGGCACCATGATCTGGCTCATCCAGGAAGCGTCGGTCTGAGCCTTGAAGTTGTCGCGGGCTTTTTCGCGGTAGAGGTCGAAGTTGACCGCCTCGCGCCGGGTCTCCTGGACGGTGCGGATGCCGTTGATGTTCTCCGCCAGCGCCGAGTTGGCGTTGGAGGAGGCGTCGCGCGCCTTGCGGAAACTGTCCTTGGAATAGGGCAGCCAGACCGCCCGCACGGCGATCAGCGCCGGCAGGACGGTGAGTGTCAGCAGGCCAAGCTGCACGTCCATCAAGATGAGCGCCACGGCGATGCCCACCAGCATCACAAAGTCGCCCACGGCGCCGGTGCTGCTTTCCAGGAACTCCTGCAGCGAGTTCACGTCCCCCTGCAGCCGGGCCATGATCCGGCCAACGTGGGTCTTGTCCATGAACGACAGGCTGACGTCCTGAAAGTGGGCGAACATGGCGCGGCGGATGTCGAAGATCACCCGCTGGGCCAGCCGCTGCGACAGCCACTGCTCCATGAAGAACATGCCGGCGAACAGGCCGGCGGCCACGCCGAACCAGACGAGGGTCTCGCGGAACCGCGCCGGGTCGCCCTTGACCACCGCGTCCACCGCCCGGCCGATCAGCATGGGGATGGCGAGCTGGCCGGCCGCCGACAGCAGCACCGAGCCCTGGGCGATGGCGAAGCCCTTGCGGTGTGGCCCCAGGTAGCTGAAGAACCGGCGCGCGACCCGGGTGTCGAAGCTCCCGAAAATGTCGTCGCCCTCGGGCGTCCCCAGGGAGGCCCTGGGCGCCCGGCGCTGCGGCTGTTCGGCGGCGGCCTCGCTCATGGTCAGGCCTCCGCGCCTACGGGTTCGTCCATTACAGCCGAGGCGGCCGCCCGGCTCTGCAACTCGTAGAGGTCGGCGTAGGTCCCGCCCCGCGCCAGCAGCTCGGCGTGACTGCCGCGCTCGACGATGCGGCCCTCGTCCAGCACCAGGATGTGGTCGGCGTGCATCAGCGAGGACAGCCGGTGGGCGATGATAATGGTGGCCTTGGTCCGGGTCGCCCGCGCCAGTCCATCGCGCACCTTGCGCTCGGTGACCGCGTCGATGGCGGCGGTGCTATCGTCGAAGATCATCACGCCGGGCCCCGGCACCACCCCTCGGGCGATGCTCATCCGCTGGCGCTGGCCACCCGAGAGCGCCACGCCGCGCTCGCCCACCCGGGTCTCATAGGTCCGCGGCAGGCTGGCGATGTGCTCGTGGATCTGGGCGGTGCGCGCGGCGTCGACGATCCGCTCCTCCTCCGCCCAGGGGTCGGCGTAGGCGACGTTGTGGCCGACGGATGAGTCGAACAGGAACGCCTCCTGCTGCACCAGGCCGACGTATTCGCGCAGGGAGGCGAGGGTCACGTCGCGGACGTCCACCCCGTCTATGGTGATCCGCCCGCCGCTGACGTCGTAGAAGCGCGGCGCCAGGTTCGCCAGGGTCGACTTGCCCGATCCCGGCGGCCCGACGATCCCCAGCGTCTGGCCGGGCCGCACCTCGAAGTCGATGCCGCTCAGCACGGTCTTGCCGGCCGGGTCGTAGCGGAAGCTGACATCCTCGAACCGCAGCACCCCCACGCTGGGCGCCAGGGGCAAGGCGCCGGGCGCATCGGCGATCTCCGGCTCCAGGTCCAGCACCTCGAACAGCCGTCCGCCCGCCGAGGTGGCCCTGGCCATGGAGTTGAAGATCATGGCGATCTGCCGAATCGGGGCCTGCAGGAGCGTCATGTAGGTGAGGAACTCAGTGAGCCGGCCCACCGTCATCTGGCCGGCCAGCACCTTGCTCCCGCCCCACCAGATCAGCGCCCCCAGGGACAGGTGGAAGCTGACCATCATCCAGGCGACGCCCTGGAAGCGAAGGGTGATGCGCTTGTACTGGAACGCCAGGGTCTCGCCCGCGGCGGCATCGAACTTGCCCATCTCGAAGCGGCGCCCCGCGAAGGCGCGCACCACGCGGATGCCCTGCAGGTTCTCCTCCATGGTGAGCGTCAGCACGCCCATCAACTCCTGCACCCGCAGCCAGGTGACCCGCAGCAGGAAGCCCATCCGCCCGAGCGCCCAGCCCGCCACCGGCACGAAGCTGAGGCCGATGGCGGCCATCACCGGGTCGGTGGAGATCATCATCCAGGCGGAGAAGCCCACCAGCAGCAGCAGCGAGAGAGCCGGCAGCATAGCGCCCTGGATGAAGGCCCGGGTTCCCTCCAGGTCGAGCATCCCGCGGGTGATCAGGTCGCCGGAATGGATCTTGTCGTGGAAGCCGAAGGACAGCCTCTGGAGCTGCTGGAAGAACTGCAGCCGCAGGTCGTAGGCCACTCTCTGGCTGAGGTATTCGCCGAGATACCCCGACGCCATGGTCAGGAAGCCGCGCAGGGTGGTGGCCAGCATCACCAGCCCGGCGGTCATCAGCAGCGCCTGACGCGCGGCGTCCGCGGAGCCCGCGCCGGCCAGGAGGTCGCTGGACTGGTCCACCGCCTGGCCCAACAGCCGCGGCAGGGCCAGGGTGGCCGCGGCGCCCAGCAGTGAGGCCGCGATGGTGAGCGCCACGCGGACACGGTAGCGCAAGGCCAGCCGCGCGATCCGCGGCAGCACCCTGGGCATGGCCGTCACGTCCACCGTAGGCGCGTCAGACAGCGACGCGCCCCGCCCGCTGGGGGGCTTGCTCATTTGGCGAGTCCATCAATTGGATGGGCTTACTCTGGGGCGCCCACCGCGGGTGCGCCAGCCCTATCCCTGCTCTTCAGGGGAGGGATAGGCTAGGCCGCGGCCTTTGCCTGGGGAACCACGGTGACCGGCCACGCCGGGGCGGGCGGCCGTTTGCGGACCTTCTCGCCCTTCAGCCAGACCTTGGCGCCCTCGGCATAGATCGCCGCCAGCACGCCGAGCGTCATCCAGGGGTGGGTCAGCCAAGCCTTGAAGAGCGCCCGGTCGGAGAGCTCCTGGCGCCGGCCCTGGAAGGCCGCGGCCAGGACCAGGCCCTCGGCGTCGCTGACGTCCACCGCCACCTGCACCGTCTCGCCGGGCGGGCGGATGCGGAAGGCGTAGGAGAGGTCCATGTCCATGAACGGCGAGACGTAGAAGCCTTTGTCGCAGGCCTGCCTCACCAGGGCGGCGTCGGGGGCGGGGATCAGGTAGCTGTGCCGTTCGCCGAAGGTGTTGTTGACCTCATAGAGGATGGCGCTGAGCCGGCCCTGGGCGTCATGGCAGAAGAACACCGTCAGGGGATTGAACCCTGAACCCAGGATCCGGGGCATGGCGAGCATCCGCACCGGCCCGCCGTGGGCGATGCCGGCCTGGGCGAGCTGGGCCTCTACCTGCGCCTTGAGCGGCCTGGCCGAGCCGTCCCCGTGCGCCCGCTCGGCGAAGCCCACCAGGTTGAAGCGGCCCAGGGTGAACAGCTTCAGCCCACGGTCCAGGGCCGCCAGCTCGTCCAGGTCCAGCAGCAGCATGAAGATGCGGTAGCGCAAGCCATGCGACCGAGGCTTCACCCGCGCATGGGTGACGATCCCCGGATAGAGGGCCGACGCGAAGCTCACGCCGCGCGCTCCTCCGGCGCCGGCTGCGCCGCGGGCCGTACGTGGATGCGGCCGGACTCGTTCTCCACTGTCCAGGGCCGGCGCACGCCGCCAAGCTCCTCCGCCACCGCCAGCCCGGCCTGCAACGCGTCCTCATGGAAGCCGTGGCCAAAGTAGGAGCCGCAGAACCAAGTGCGGTTGACGCCCTGCAGGCTCCACAAATGCTCCTGGGCCGCGATGGCGCCGGCGTCGAACAGCGGGTGGTCGTAGACCTCGGTCTTCAGCATGGCGCTGGGCGCGATGGGCTTCGTGGGGTTGAGCGTCACGAACAGGTCCGGGGCGTCCTTCAGGCTCTGCAGCCGGTTCATCCAGTAGGTGACGCAGCCGTCCAGGGGGGCGTCGCGGCGGCCGATGTGGTTCCAGCTGGTCCAGGCGCGCTTGCGCCTGGGCATCAGGCTGGCGTCGGTGTGCAGCACCGTTAGGTTGCGGCTGTAGCGGAACGCCGCGAGCAGGCGTTGCTCCTCCGCCGTGGGATCGTCCAGCAGGGCCAGAGCCGCATCCCCGTGGGCGGCGATCACCACCTCGTCGAACCGCTCAACGCCCCCGTGGGCGTCGCGCAGCTCAGCGCCGGTAGCGTCCCGCCGCACGCCGGTCACGCGGACGCCGGAGCGTACCTCGCCGCGGAATTCCTCGGCCAGCCGGCTGACGTAGGCGCGGCTGCCGCCGGCCACGGTGCGCCACAGGCCCCGGCCGAAAATCGTCATCATGCCGTGGTTCTGGAAGAAGCGGATCAGGGCCGCAGCCGGATACTCGCGGATCGCCGCCAGGGGGGTCGACCAGATGGCGGCGGCCTGCGGCAACAGGTGGTCGTCGCGGAACGCTTGGCAGTAGCCCTTTTGCGCCAGGTAGTCGTCCAGGGAGGTGAGCGGCGCCTCCAGCGCGGCCAGGTCCTTGGGCCCGTTGCGGTAGAAGCGCGTGACGTCGCGCAGCATCCCCCAGAAGCGGGCGGAGAACAGGTTGCGCTTCTGGGCGAAGATGCCGAGCGCGCCAAAGCTGGAGTATTCAAAGGCGCCATCGTCGAGGCTGACGCTCAGCGCCATGTCGGCGCTGCGGCTCTCCACCCCCAGGTGCTCCAGCAGGGCGGTAAAGTTCGGGTAGTTCGGCGCGTTGTAGACGATGAAGCCGGTGTCCACCGGCACGGGACCCTTCAGTCCCGGCGCATCGACGGTGTTGGCATGCCCCCCCAGGCGGCCCTCGGCCTCGAACAGCACCACGTCATGGCGTTGCGACAGCAGCCAGGCCGCCGAAAGCCCGGCGACGCCGCCGCCCACCACAGCGATGCGCTTTCGCCGTTCGCCCCAAGCCATCGTCACGGTCGGTCCTCGCTATGTCTGGCCGGCGGCTCCGCGCCGATGGGCCGCCCTGTGTCGAGCTACGTCCGAATGGGCCGGGCGGATGCGTCCAGTCAAGCTCGCGGCCCGTATCGCAAGGGATGCTAAGCCTCCTCGCCCTTGTGCTGATCGCCATGATCCTAGTCATGAGCGCCGCCTGGGCATTTGGCCTGCGCGTCGGCAACGCCGGCTGGACCGACGTGTTCTGGACCTTCGGGACCGGGGCTGCCCTCGCCGGCGCCGCGCTCTGGCCGATCGACGGCGAGGGCATCGCGGCGCGCCAGTGGCTGGTGGCCGGGCTGGTCGCCGCCTGGTCGATCCGGCTGGGGAGCTACATCGCCGGCCGGGTGGCGGGCCACCCCGAGGACGGCCGCTATGCGCAGTTTCGCGAGGACTTCGGCGCGAACTACCGGGTCAAGATGGCGGGCGTCGCCCTGGCCCAGGCGCCGGCCGCGGCTCTGCTGGCGGTGTCCGTGCTGCTGGCGGCGCGCAGCCCGCATCTGGGGCTGGGAATCCGCGACGGCCTGGCGGTGGCGATCGCGCTCATCGCCATATCCGGCGAAACCCTGGCCGACGCCCAGATGCGCAACTTTCGCGCCAATCCAGCCAACAAGGGCAAGGTCGCCGACACTGGCCTTTGGGCCTGGTCGCGCCACCCCAACTACTTCTTCGAATGGCTGATCTGGCTGGCCTACCCGGTGCTGGCGCTGGACCTGGACCGCCCGATCACCTGGCTGGCTTTCACCGCCCCGGTGGTGATGCTGGTCCTGCTGACCCGGGTTTCCGGCATCCCGCCCCTGGAGGCCGCCATGCTGCGCTCCCGCGGCGACGCCTATCGCGACTACCAGAGGCGCGTCAGCGCCTTCGTCCCGCTGCCGCCGAAGCGCGCCCAGAGACCTCCCGCATGAGCATGATCTCCACCGCCCTGCAGGCCTTCGAGGGCGCGCCCCTGCCCGACGTGATGCGCAAGGCCGCCATCGAGCTGCTGGTGGCCAACGCCCGGCGCCAGCTCTCCGGCGCCGGCGACGACGCCAACGCCCGCTTCGCCGCGGAGATGGCCGACCGGCCCATCGCCGAGCACACCGATGCGGCCAACGCCCAGCACTACGAGCTGCCGGCCGCCTTCTTCCAGGCCTGCCTGGGTCCGCAGCTCAAATACTCCTGCGGCCTCTATGGCTTGGCAGGCGACGGCTTGGACGTGGCCGAGGAGCTGGCCCTGGCGGAGACCGCCGCCCACGCCGACCTGAAGGATGGCCAGCGGATCCTCGAGCTCGGCTGCGGCTGGGGCTCGCTGTCCCTGTGGATGGCCCGGGCCCTGCCCAACGCGCGCATCACCTCGGTCTCCAACTCCGCCAGCCAGGGCGAGTTCATCCGCGGCCAGGCCAAGGCGCGGGGGCTGACCAACCTCACCGTGGTCACCGCCGACATGAACGACTTCCAGACCGAGACGGCCTTCGACCGCATCGTCTCGGTGGAGATGTTCGAGCACATGGCCAACTGGCGCGGCCTGCTGGCCCGGGCGCGCGGCTGGCTGAAACCGGATGGTCGGCTGTTCCTGCATGTGTTCACCCACCGCACCACGCCCTACCGCTTCGACGTGGCCGACGAGGCCGACTGGATCGCCCAGCACTTCTTCACCGGCGGGGTGATGCCCAGCCACGGCTTGGCCTATGAGTTCGCCGACCTCTTCCAGGTGGAGGCCGACTGGCGCTGGAGCGGCGTCCATTATCAGCGCACCGCGCTCGACTGGCTGGACCGCTACGACGCCAATATCGGCCAGATCCGCCCGATCCTGCAGGCGGTCTACGGCGAGGACGCCACCCTGTGGCATCGCCGCTGGCGGCTGTTCTTCCTGGCCACCGCCGGGCTGTTCGGGCACCGTGGCGGCCAGGAATGGGGGATCAGCCACTACCGGCTGACCCCGGCTTAGGGAGCGCTCGGCATGCTCAAGTACATCATCACCTATCTTGGCGCCGGCCTGGCCTTCGCCGCGGTGGACGCCATCTGGCTGACCCAGGTGGGGCCGAAGCTCTACCGGCCGGTCCTCGATCCGGTGCTGGCCGACAAGCCGGCCATGGGCGCGGCGGTGGTCTTCTATCTGATCTACGTCCTGGGCGTGGTGCTGCTGGCGATCCTGCCCAACCGCGACGCGGGCCTGATGAAGATGGCTGGCACCGGGGCGATCCTCGGGGCCATGGCCTACGCCACCTATGACCTGACCAACCAGGCGACGCTGAAGGTGTGGTCGACGAAGATCACCGTGATCGACATCAGCTGGGGCGCCTTCGTCACCGCCGTCGCCGCCACGGCCGGCCTCGTGGCCTGGCGCTGGGCCTCGCGCACCTTTCCCTGACCTTTCCTCCCACTTCCCCATGGTCTTGGCGAAAGGGGAGGAATGGCCAATTGTCCGCGGCTTTGCGCCCTGTATGGTGGCGTCCGAGGTTCCGGTGCAAGCGGGGCGCGGATCATTTCATCCCGTCCTCCGGAGCCTCCAACGACAGACATAGGTGGCGCCGCGTAGCAGTCCGGCGCGGGAGGACATTTGATGGAAGCCTTGAAGGAACGCCTCGGCCTGGACGAGCGGCTGACCGCCGCCGCCATGACCGGCATGACCACCGCGGTGTGGGCCCAGGTCCAGCCGGACCGGGCCTGCGTCATCGACCCGGACGGGAGCGTGCGGACCTTCGCCGAGGTAAACGCCAACGCCAACCGCATCGTGCGGCTGCTGCGCCAAGCCGGCCTCGTGGCCGGCGACGCGGTGGCCCTGGTGGCGTCCAACCGCGCGGAGTTCGTCGAGGTGCTGGCCGCCACCCTGCGCGGCGGCTTCCGCATCACGCCGGTCAACTGGCACCTCAACGCCGACGAGATCGCCTACATCCTGAACGACTGCGAGGCCAAGGCGGTGTTCTGCGAGGCCCGGGTGGCCGCCGCCGGGCCGGCCGCGGCGAGCGCCCCGAACCTGGCGGTGAAGGTGGCCATCGGCGGCGCCATCGAGGGCTTCCAGGCCTATGAGGCGGCGCTGGCCGGGTTCGACGCCGGCGACATCGACGACCCCGTCCTGGGCAACGGCATGATGTACACCTCCGGCACCACCGGCCGGCCCAAGGGGGTCTATCGCGCGGCGCCGGTGGTCGCCGTGCAGGGCCTCTACGCCCTGCGCGGCTACGACGAGAACTCCGTGCAGCTCTGCGCCGGTCCCGCCTATCACGCCGCGCCCCTGGCCTTCGACGTGCGCGCCGCCCTGGGCGCCGGCTGCCCGCTGGTGTTCCTGGACAAGTGGGACTCTGAGCAGGTGCTGCGGACCGTCGCGGAACGCAAGGTCACCCACCTGCACCTGGTGCCGATCATGTTCCAGCGGCTGCTGGCCCTGCCGGACGAGGTGAAGGCCCGCCACGACGTGGCCCACGTGAAATACATCGTCCACGGCGCCGCGCCCTGCCCGCCGGAGGTGAAGCAGGCGATGATCGACTGGTTCGGTCCGGTGCTCAGCGAGTACTACGCCGGCTCCGAGGGCGGCGCGGGCTTCGTGATCGACAGCCACGAGTGGCTGAAGAAGCCGGGCTCGGTGGGCAAACGCCCGGCGCTGCTGGGCTCGAAGATCCTCGACGAGGCCGGCGCCGAGTGTGCCGCGAATGTCGCCGGGACCATCTATCACCAGCTGCCGCCCGGCGGCGGGTTCACCTACTACAAGGACGAAAGCAAGACCCAGGCGAGCCGGGTGGACGACTATTTCACCATGGGCGACGTGGGCTATTTCGACGACGACGGCTACCTGTTCCTCACCGGCCGCAACGCCGAGACGATCATCTCCGGCGGAGTGAACATCTATCCGCAGGAAGTCGACAACGAGCTGATCAAGCACGAGGCGGTGGCCGACAGCGCCACGGTGGGCGTGCCGCACGACGAGTGGGGCGAACAGGTCAAGGCGGTGATCCTGCTGAAGCCCGGCCACCAGCCCTCCGACGCCCTGGCCCAGGCGATCCTCGATTTCGGCCGCGCCAGCCTGCCGGCCTTCAAGGTGCCGCGCAGCCTGGACTTTGTCACCGACCTGCCCCGCTCCGAAGCCGGCAAGATCCAGCGCAACAAGGTCCGCGCGCCCTACTGGGAAGGCCGCAAGCGGCAGATCTGAGGGCCGCTTCGTGATGAACGGCGGCGTGGTCCACAAGCCCTGGGGCGCCAGTCGCTTCGATTGACCCGAGGCGGCGCTCGCTGGGCTGCGGATCGAAGCCGGTGTCTCTCGGCAGGCCCTGGCCGGCCAGGTCGATCCGCGCCGCGATCCGCGGCCCCGCCCCGAGGGCGCGGCGGGTCGGCGCGAAGCCGTGAGCGCGGCGAATGATCAGCGGATCGTGAAGCAGAAGTCGCAGGCGAGTCGGACATATGCGGTGCGGCTGGAACCGGGCGCCCGCCGCCGATCCTGCAGGCGCCGAAACCTTCCGCAAACAAGCGTGTTTGGCGCGGGCTTCGCGGCTGTGCCATGAGCGCGGCATGCCAATCGCCTTCATCGACCTGCAGGCCCAGCGCCAGCGCCTGGGCCAGCCCCTGGAGGACGCCATCCTCAAGGTGGTGCGGTCGGGCGCCTATATCATGGGCCCCGAGATCGCGGCCTTCGAGACCGCCCTGGCGGACTTCGGGCAGGCGCCGCACGCGCTCTCCTGCGCGTCCGGCACCGACGCCCTGATCCTGCCCTTGATGGCCTGGGGGATCGGGCCCGGCGACGCGGTGTTCTGCCCCTCGTTCAGCTTCGCCGCCACGGCCGAGGTGATGCCCCTGGTGGGCGCCTCGCCGGTGTTCGTGGATATTGATCCGTATACCTACAATCTCGATGCCGCCAAGCTCGACGCGGCCATCGAGGCGGTGAAGGCGCAGGGCGACCTGACGCCCCGGGCGGTGATCGCCGTGGACCTGTTCGGCCAGCCGGCGGACTATCCGGCCATCGCCGCGGTGTGCGGCAGGCACGGCGTGAAGCTGATCGCCGACTCGGCCCAGGGCTTCGGCTGCACGCTGGATGGGCGCCACCCGATCCACTGGGCGGACGTGGCCACCACCTCGTTCTTTCCGGCCAAGCCGCTGGGCTGCTACGGCGACGGCGGGGCGGTGCTGTCGAAGGACGCCGCCCTGCACGACCGGCTGGTGTCGCTGCGCGTCCACGGCCAGGCGGTTAAGTCCGACATCGAGGGCAAGACCTTCGAGCACGACCCCAAGTACCTGAACGTCCGGGTGGGGATGAACAGCCGAATGGACACCCTCCAGGCCGCGGTGCTGCTGCAGAAGCTGGGCATCTTCGCCGACGAGATCGAGGCACGAAACCGCGTCGCCGACCGCTATGCCGAGGGGCTCGGCGACCTGGTGGGCGTACCTGCGGTGATCGACGGCGGGGTTTCCGTTTGGGCCCAGTACACCATCGAGGTGGAGGACCGTGACGGCCTGGCGGCGGCGCTGCGCGAACAGGCGATCCCGACCGCGGTCTACTACCCGATCCCGATCCACAGGCAGGGGATCTATTCCGGCTATCCGCAGCCGGGGGGCCTTGCGGTCACCGAGGCCAAGGCGGGCCGGGTGATCAGCCTGCCCATGCACCCCTACCTGACCGCCGACGACCAGGACCAGGTGATCGCCGTCATCCGCGCTTTTGTGGGTAGGAACGCTGGCTGAACCGCTGCGGAGCGGAAGGTCCGAGCCACCCCTCACCCTACCCTCTCCCCTCTCGCTTCGCGGAGGGCGAGGAGGAGGAGCCGCAACCGCCTCCTCTCCCCCGACACGTCAGTGCGAGGGGAGAGGGTAGGGTGAGGGGTGGCTCTGCCGGGCAGCATCGGCGAGCCGCCGGGCGATGTCCAACCCTTGCGCGGTCCTGGCCGCCGTGGCACGGCTGCAGTCAAACAGATGTTTGACAGGAGGGCGCCATGAAGGCTGCGGTCTATTACGAGAACGGCGGGCCCGACGTCCTGAAGTACGAGGACGCGCCTGATCCGCAGTGCCACCCCAAGGGCGTGGTGATCCGCGTCGAGGCGGTGTCCATCGAGGGCGGCGACACCCTGAACCGGTTCCGCGGACCCCTGGTCACCCGGCCGCATATCGTCGGCTACCAGGCCGCCGGCGAGGTCATCGAGGTGGGCGCCGAGGTCACCACGATCAAGCTCGGCCAGAAGGTGGTCACCACCGGCGGGTTCGGCAGCCATGCGGAGCTGCGCGCCGTGCCGGCCCGCACCGCCTGGGTGATCCCGGACGGCATGGATGTGAAGCAGGCCGCGGTGATCCCGGTGCCGTTCGGCACCGCCGACGACTGCCTGTTCGAGTTCGGCCGCATGCAGAAGGGCGACGTGGTGCTGGTGCAGGCGGGCGCCTCGGGCGTCGGCGTGGCGGCCATCCAGCTGGCCGCCCGGGCCGGGGCGTCCATGGTGCTGGCCACCGCCTCCTCCGACGAACGCCTGGAGCGCCTGAAGCCCTACGGCCTGACCCACGGCATCAACTACGCCCGCGACGACGTAGTCACCGAGGTCATGCGGCTGACCGACAAGAAGGGCTGCGACGTCATCGTCGACAGCGTTGGCGGGCCCACCCTGCAGTCCTCGATCCTGTCGCTGGCCTACCGCGGGCGGGTGTCCATGGTCGGCCAGGCCGGCCGCGAGCCGATGACGGTCGACGTGGGCACGATGATGGGCGGCAACCGCCAGCTCTCCGGCGTGTTCCTGGGCGCGGAGATCACCACCCCGCGGGTCTACAACAACATCCAGCGCCTGATCGAAGAGGTCGCCCGCGGCGAGCTGAAGGTGCTGATCGACCGCGAGTTCGCCCTGGCCGACGCCAACGAAGCCCACCGCTACATCGAAAGCCGCCAGGCCGTCGGCCGGGTGCTGCTGATCCCTTAGACCACGAGGACCACCATGGGACGTCTCCAGGGCCGCACGGCCGTCATCACCGGCGCAGCCAGCGGCATCGGCCGCGCCGCCTCCCTGTTGTTCGCGCGAGAGGGCGCCAACGTGGTCTGCGTGGACCGCGCCGAGGCGGTGGCCGACACCGCGGGCATGGTCACCGCGGCCGGCGGCAAGGCCATCGCGCTCACCGGCGACGCCGGCGACGAGGCCTTTGTGCAAAGCTTCATCGCCAGCGCGGTCTCCGAGTACGGCGGCCTCGACGTGGTCTGGGCCAACGCCGGCATCTCCGGCGGGTTCGCGCCGCTGGAGGAGCAGACCCCGGACTACTGGAGCGAGATCCTGCGGATCAACCTGATCGGCGCCTTCCTGGCGGTGAAGCACGCCTCGGCGGTGATGATCCCCAAGGGCCTCGGGTCGATCATCTGCACCGCCTCGGTGGCGGGCTTGCGGTCCGGCGCCGGCGGCCCGGCCTATTCGGCGTCCAAGGCCGGGGTCATCAGCCTGGCGCAGACCGCCGCCAACGAGTTCTACGGCACCGGCGTGCGGGTCAACGCCATTTGCCCCGGCCTGATCGAGACGGGCATGACCAAGCCCATTTTCGACGGCGCCCGGGCCCGCGGCAACGAGGACAAGATCGGCCAGCTCAACCCGCTGACCCGCTATGGGGTCGCCGACGAGATCGCCCACGCCGCCCTGTTCCTGGCCTCAGACGACAGCTCCTACGTCAACGGCCAGGCCATTGTGGTCGACGGGGGGCTCTCCTCCTCCCACCCGGTGGTGCGCCGCAAGCGGTGATCTATCAGTGCCGCGTCTGGCCCCAGCGCCAGGGCGGCGCCTCGCGGCGGGGGCCCAGCCAGTGCATCAGGGCCAGCGTCGCCACCGCGGTGGCGGCGCCCAGGAAGAAGGCGCTGGCCGCGGTGGCGGAGACGCCGCTGGCGCCCATCCGCAAGGGCGGGCGCTCCATCCACTGCACCAAGGGGGCCACAGGCTGGTCGGTGTCGATCTCGTCGAGGTGCAGGGTCATGGCGAAATCTCCGGTGGCGCCTCCCGCTAACCCCCGCGCATGGCAGGGGTTCCGCGCGGCTACGCCCAAGGGTAGAAGCCGGACACCCGCTTTTTCCAAGGACCCGCCGAACGGACCATGGCCGGACATTCCAAATTCAAGAACATCATGCACCGCAAGGGCCGCGCGGACTCCGCGCGATCCAAGCTGTTTTCCAAGCTGTCGCGGGAGATCACCGTAGCGGCCAAGTCCGGCATGCCCGACCCGACCATGAACGCCCGGCTGCGCCTGGCGGTGGCCAATGCGCGGGGCGAATCCATGCCCAAGGACAACATCGACCGGGCGATCAAGAAGGCTTCCGGCGGTGACGCCGAGACCTATGAGGAGATCCGCTACGAAGGCTTCGGGCCCGGTGGGGTCGGGGTGATCGTCGAGGTGCTGACCGACAACCGCAACCGCGCGGCGGCCAACGTGCGCTCCACCTTTTCCAAGAACGGCGGCAACCTGGGCGAGACCGGATCGGTGTCGTTCATGTGGGACCGGGTGGGCGAGATCGTCTATCCGGCCTCGGCGGGCTCCGAGGACGCGGTAATGGAGGCGGCCATCGAGGCCGGCGCCGAGGACGTGGAGTCCGACGAGGAAGGCCACGTGATCTACACCGCCTTCGACCAGCTCTCGGAGGTCGCCGGGGCCCTGGAATCGGCCCTGGGCGCGGCCAGGTCCACGTCGGTGGCCTGGCGTCCCAAGGCGCTGACCCCGCTGGGCGGAGACGGGGCGGGCGCGCTGCTCAAGATGCTGGAAGCCCTCGACGACGACGACGATGTGCAGAAGGTCTATTCCAACGAGGACATCGCCGCCGAGGACCTCGAGAAGCTGGCGGGCTGACATGAAGCCGCCCAAGCCCGATCCGCGCGTCACCGACCTGAGCCGGTTCCGGAAGGCCCGCGAGCGCGCCCGCCGGGCGCCACCGCCGAAGCCCGCCGGATCGCAGTCGTTTCTGGGCTCGCGGCCCCGGGCCGGGCTGATCCTGCTCGCAGTGGCGGCGGTGATGGCGGCGCTCTGGATCGTGCCCGCGCTGCTCTAGCCCTTGGCGCGAGCGCCGCGCGGGTCCACGCTTGGGGCCAATAGCGAGAACCAACGTCCTTTGGGGGAATATCCGATGAAGCTGCGCACCATCCTGCCCGCCGCCGCGCTCTGCGTGGCCCTAGGCTCCACCGCCCAGGCGGCCGACTATGTGTCCATCGTCCAGGAAACCAGCGTCAACGCGCCGGCCGACGTCACCTGGAAGAAGGTCGGTGGCTATTGCGACATCGGCGCCTGGATGAAGACCACCTGCGCGCTCACCGCCGGGACCGGCGATGTGGGCACGATCCGCAAGATCGCGGGCCGCATCGACGAGGTGATCGTCGCCAAGACCGCCTGGTCCTACACCTACGCCGACCACAGCCTGCCGATCTTCTATCACGGCACGGTGGAGGTCCGGCCGGTCAGCAAGAAGACCTCGAAGATCGTCTACAGCCTGTTCTACGACCAGGAGCCGATCAAGGCCGAGGAGCGCGTCGCCAACAAGGAGCGCCGCACCAAGATGTTCGGCGGCGTGCTGCAGACCATGAAGGGCATCGCCGAGGCCAAATAGGCTTCCGACGGCCGCCACGTCGCTTGTGGAGTTGTGCCGCCCGGTCGCCTCGTTCACGGTGGGACCGCGGGCGGGGGTTGGGACAACGTGTTCGGAAGGCCGCTTAGTTGAGTAACGGCGAGACGCAGGACGCGGCCTTTCTCGCGGGCGGCGGCGATATGGGTGCGCGCATGCGCGCCCATGACTGGGCGGCCACGCCGCTGGGCGCGCCCGCCGCCTGGCCGCAGAGCCTGAGGACGGTGCTCAGGCTGATGCTGACCACCAACCATCCCATGTTCGTCTTCTGGGGGCCGCGGCACACCTGCTTCTACAACGACGCCTATCGCGCTTCGCTGGGGCCCGAGAAGCATCCGGCGATGCTGGGCGCGGACGGCCGCGGAGCCTGGGACGAAATCTGGGACATCATCGGCCCGCAGATCGACCTGGTGATGCGGGGCGAAGGCGCCACCTGGCACGAGGACCACCTGGTGCCGATCATCCGCCACGGTGAGCTGCAGGAGGTCTACTGGACGTACAGCTACAGCCCCATTGATGACGAGGCCGCCGCCAACGGCGTGGGCGGCGTACTGGTGGTCTGCACGGAAACCACGGCCCAGGTGCTGACCTCGCGAGCGCAGGCGGCGGAAACCCGCCGGTTCGCGGAGCTGTTCGAGCAGGCGCCGGTATTCATCGCCATGCTGGAAGGCCCGGATCACGTCTTCACCATCACCAACGCGGCCTACCAGCAGCTCACCGGCCAACGCGAACTGGTCGGCAAGCCCGTGCGCCAGGCGTTTCCGGAGATCGAGGGCCAGGGTCTGTTCGAGTTGCTCGACCAGGTGTTCGCCACCGGCCAGCCGTTCATCGGCCGCGGCGTCGAGATGGAGCTGCGTCGAACGCCCAACGGTCCGGCCGACAAAGTGGTCGTCGACTTCATCTACCAGCCGATCCTGGGCGCCGACGGCCGACCGCGCGGCATCTTCGTGGGCGGCAGCGACGCCACGGCCCGGGCGCGTGCTGAGGCCACCGCCACGGCCATGGCCGAGCGCCTGCGGCTGATCCAGGACGCCGGCGCCATCGGCAGCTTCGACTGGGACCTGCGGAGCGGCGAGGTCTATCGCTCGCCCGAGTACCTGGCGCTGCAGGGCCTCGCGGCGGACGCCTATCAGGCCGAGCACATCGACGCCTGGCTGGAGCGTATCCACCCCGACGATCGTGACCGGATGGCCGCGAACTTCGCCCAGGACATCGCCCGGATGGGGCCCTTCGAGCGGGAGTACCGGATCGTGCGGCGCGACACCGGCGAGACCCGCTGGGTGCTGAACCGCGGCCGGGTGGACGGCGACACCGAGGGAAGACCCACCCGGATGCTGTCGGCGCAGACCGATATTACCGCGCGCAAGCGGATGGAGACGGCGCTGCGCGAGAGCGAGGCGCGGTTCCGCACCGCCGCCGACAGCTCGCCGGCCCTGATGTGGATGAGCGACGCGGCCGGAGAGATCGTCTTCGCCAACGCGCGTTACAAGACCTTCTTCGGCGTCGACAGGGAATCGCTGATCGCCGAGGCCTGGCGCAAACGGGTCCATCCCGAGGATGCCGAGGCCTTCGACGCGGCGTATGCGGCCGACACCGCGGCGCGCCGCCCCATCCACGGCGTCGTGCGGATCGACCACCCCACCCAGGGCCTGCGCTGGCTGAACTGCGACGGAGCCGCCCGCTTCGCCGACGATGGCGCGTTCCTGGGCTACGTCGGCGTGAATCTCGACGTCACCGACGCCAAGCTGGCGGAGGTGGCGCTCAGCGAGAGCAAGCAGTGGTTCCAGGCGCTGGCCGACAACATCCCCAGCCTGTGCTGGATGGCCGATCCGCAGGGAGACATCTTCTGGTACAATTCCCGCTGGTACGAATACACCGGCACGTCACCCGATGATCAGCTGGGCTGGGGCTGGGAGAGCGTTCACGACCCCGACGTACTGCCCCTGGTGGTCGAGCGGTGGAGCGCGTCCCTGGCCAGCGGCGAGCCGTTCGAGATGACCTTCCCGCTGAAGGGCGTGGACGGGGTGTTCCGGCCGTTCCTGACCCGGGTGGTGCCCCTGCGCGACGACGACGGCCGGATCCTCCGCTGGTTCGGCGCCAACGTGGACGTCAGCGAACAGCAGCAGAGCCAGGAGCACCTGCGGCTGATGGTCAACGAACTGAACCACCGGGTGAAGAACACCCTGGCCATCGTCCAGTCGATCACCGCCCAGACGGTGCGCGGCGGTGAGATTCCCGCGGCCGTCCGCGACACCCTGACCGCCCGGCTGATGGCGCTCAGCGAGGCGCACAACGTGCTCACCGATGAGCAGTGGGCGGGCGCGGACCTGGGCGAGATCGCAGCCCAGGCGGCGGTTCCCTTCCAGGCCAGCGCGGGCGACGGCCGGTTCTCGACCGCCGGGCCGTCCGTGCGCTTGCCTCCCAAGACCGCCATCGCCGTGGCGCTGGCGCTGCATGAGCTGGCCACCAACGCCGCCAAGTACGGCGCCCTGTCGACGCCCGAGGGTCAGGTGTCGCTGGCGTGGGAAGTGGTGGACGCCTCCGGGGGGGCGATGCTGCGGATCGTCTGGCGCGAGACCGGCGGGCCGCCCGTCCGACCGCCCACCCGCACAGGCTTCGGGACCCGCCTCATCGAACGCGGCCTGGCCGTCGAGCTGAACGGGCGCGTGGTGCTGGCCTACCCGCCGCAGGGCGCCATCTGCACCATCGAGACCCGATTGGAGTGCCTCACCCCCACCAGCTTCGCCCTCGCCGCGCCGGCCGACTGAGGGGGCCTGGGGCCGCCGATCAACCCGCCAAGGAAAAGAATCGCCGCTACCTGGGGCTCGCCGGCTCTCCCGTGGCGGCGGCCTTGCCGGCCTCCAGCGCCTGGGCCGGGGTCGCGCCAGCGCGCGCCGCGCCCGCCGCCGCCTGGCGCGATTCCTCGTCGACCACCACCGCATCGACCTGCGACTTCGCCGGCCCCTGTTGGGTGGCGCAGGCGCCCGCCGTCAGCAGCGCGGCCAGGGCCGCGACCAGGGTTCCAGGGTTCATCGGGATGCGCCTCCGTGCGGTGAAGTCTGTTTGGCCCTCCCGCAATCCCGCAGCGGCGCGCCAGTTCCGCGGCTGGCCCCCCCGGCGCTGTTGCGCTAAGCGGTGCGGCGGGGGGACTTTCCAGCCATGCAGCGACGCAAGATCGACCGGGCCCAGCGCATGCGCGCGCGCCGGATCTGGTGGGACCGCAACGGCGCCTTCGTGCGCGGAGCCCTGACCGGCGGGATCGTGACCGCGGCGGTCATGTGGCTCGTGCAGCAGTTCATCTAGGCCACTGATGGCCGCCACGCCGCCGTTTGGCGAACCCGACGCGGCCTATGAGGCCTGGGCGGCGCGCGAAGTGGCCCACTGGCGCCAGGGCGTGCTGAAACCCGCCGGACCCCTGGCCCAGGCCGCCCGCGGGGTGCAGCAGCGGATCAACCGCGCCATCCCCGAGAAGGTCCACGCGGTGGTCACCGGCGTCATCGAGCGGATGACCCGCACGATCCTCACCGGCGCCGATATGGTCACCGCCGACCCGCTGCTGGACGCGCCTTTGAAGGAGCGCGACCAGCGGGCGCTGAAGGCCATCGCCGACTACAAGGCCACCGCGGCGGTGGAGGGCGGCGTGGCCGGCGCCGGCGGCTTCCTTCTGGCGCTGGCCGACTTTCCGGCGCTGATCGCCATCAAGATCAAGCTCCTGTTCGACCTGGCCGCCATCTACGGCAAGCCGGGTGAGGCCTTCGCCGAGCGGCTCTACCTGCTGCACCTGTTCCAGCTGGCGTTTTCCAGCGCAGGGCGCAGGGCCGATGTGTTCCATGGGATCGAGGACTGGGACGCGCGCGATCATCCGGAGAGCTTCGAGGCCTTCGACTGGCGCACCTTCCAGCAGGAGTACCGCGACTACATCGACCTGGCGAAGATGGCTCAGCTGATCCCGGTGGTGGGCGCGCCGATCGGCGCCTTCGTCAATTTCCGCCTGCTCGACCGCCTGGGCGAGACCGCCATGAACGGCTACCGCATGCGCTGGCTGGCGGCGCAGAGGTAGGCCGAAGGGGCCTTCGCCAAGGCGCCCGCCCCAGCTACTCTGCGCCCATGCACAACCGCCGCCAGATCATCGCCACCGCAGCCGCCCTCGCCGCCGCCGGGCCCGCCTTCGCCCAGGACCCTGCGCCCAAGCCCCCCGTCCGCGTGGCCCTGACCACGGCTCTAGGCGTCGTGGTGATCGAGCTTGCGCCGAGCGCGCCGGTCAGCACCGCCAACTACCTGCGCTACGTGGACCGCAAGCTCTATGACGGCGCGGCCTTCTACCGGGCCTCACGGCCGCCGGGCTCCACCGCCAACGACTACGGCCTGGTCCAGGGGGGCCTGCAGAACGACCCCAAGAAGGTGCTGGCGCCGATCGCCCACGAGAGCACCCGCAAGACCGGCCTGACCCACAAGGACGGGACCATCTCCATGGGCCGCCACGCCCCGGGCTCGGCCCAGGCCGACTGGTTCATCTGCCTGGGCGACCAGGCCTATCTGGACGCCGACCCCAAGGACCCGAAGTCCGCGGGCTTCGCCGCCTTTGGCCAGGTGGTCGAGGGCATGGAGGTCATCAAGCAGATCCTCGTCCAGCCGGTCAGCCCCACCGCCGGCGAGGGCTCCATGAAGGGCGAGATGCTGGTCAGGCCGGTGCGCATCCTCACCGCCCGGCGCGCCTCTTGATCCCCTGGGTGCAGCTCGACACGGCGACCATGCCGGGCGGCGGCGGTGAGCTGCGGCTGATGCGGCGCGGGGCCGAATACTCGATCATGTCGGGGTCCATCGAGCTGATGAACAGCCGCCTGAGCGGGTCGGAGGAGGCCCTGGCCAGCCTGGCCTGCGCCCGGATCGGCGACCGCCCCTCGCCGCACATCCTGATCGGCGGCCTGGGCATGGGCTTCACTTTGCGCGCCGCCCTGGCCGACCTCCCCGACCAGGGCCGGGTCACCGTCGCCGAGCTGGTCCCCGCCGTGGCCGCCTGGGCCCGCGGCCCCATGGCGGAGATCTTCGCAGGCAGCCTCGCCGATCCGCGGGTGACCCTGCGCGAGACCGATGTGGCCGGCCTGATCCGCGAGGGCCGCGCGGCCTGGGACGCCATCGCGCTGGACGTGGACAACGGGCCGCAGGGCCTTAGCCGGGCGGCCAACGACGGACTCTACACCCTGGAGGGCCTGCACGCGGCCCGGCGCGCGCTGCGGCCCGGCGGGGTCCTGGCCGTCTGGTCCTCCGCCCCCGACCGGGCCTTCACCCAACGCCTGGGCAAGGCCGGGTTCGCCGTGGAGGAGCACCCGGTGCGCGCCCGCGGGACCCGCGGCGCGCGTCACGTGATCTGGATGGGGACGGCGGAGGCGCGCAACTGAGCCGCAGCCTTCGTCGCTTAGAGATGCCGGTCCACGTCCATGCTCTCGTGCAGGATGCGAACGATCTCGACGCCCGGTTCGGCGGGCCGGTAGAACAGCACATGCGCGCCGCAGCGCAGGCGGCGATATCCCGCCCGGATATCATCGCTGGGCGCGCCACGCTGCGGGTCCCTGGCGATGCCCTCGATGGCCACCTGGAGGTCCCGGACATAGCGCTCGGCTTGATCCAACCCCCAGCGCTCGACCGTGTACGTCCAGATCGACTCGATATCGGCTCGGGCGCGGGGCGCCAGGACCCAACCGGTCATTCGCGAGGAAGAGCCGAGGCACGCTTCCCGGCGATGAAACCGTCAAAGTCGAACGGTTCCGACACGCCGCTCTCCTCACCCTCGATCAGGGCCTGGCGCAACGCGGCGAGCTTGGCCTCGCGCTCCTCAAGCAACCGAAGTCCGGCGCGAACGACATCGCTTGTGGAGCTGTATCTGCCCTCACGGACCTGCGTCCGCATGAACGATACGAAGTGATCGCCCAGGCTGATCGAGGTGTTCTTCATGGCGCTCAACCTTCCCGCTACCAAGGATTGGTATATCACGGCTCACGGCGTCACCCAAGCCGCCGGCCGGCAGCTGAAACATCTGCGACATGATCGCCGGTCACAGATGCGCGGCGCGGGCGTTGCCCTAAGCCCGCGCGAATCGTAAACTCGGTATGGACGCCGCCTCGGTCGCGGCGAGATTTACCTCGGAGCCCGCCGTGAACCGCTGCGCCATTCTTGCCCTTTCCACCGCCCTCTGCGCCGCGCCGGTCGCGGTGTTCGCGCCGCTCGAGGCCGCCGCCCAGACCAAGCCCGCCGCGGCCTTCAAGGCGCCGCGCAACGCCTTCGGCCAGCCGGACCTTTCAGGCTACTGGTCGAACTCGACGCTGACGCCGATGGCCCGGCCCGCCGCCTTCGGGACCCGCGCGGTCCACACGCCGGAGGAAGTCGCCAAGCTTGAGGCCGCCGTAGTCGCCGAGGTGGAGGAGGGCAACACCCCCACCGACCCGAACGCCCCGGCCGAGGCCCCGCCCCGCTCCACCGCCAATGTGCGGCCCGAGTTCGCCGCCGCCGGCGGCGACGTGGGCGGCTACAACCGCGGCTGGCTCGATCCCGGCGGCCACGTGATGCGGGTGGGCGGCGAGCCGCGCACCTCGATGATCACCACCACCGCCAATGGCCAGCCCCCGCCGCGCAAGGCCGGCGCCCCGGCGCCCCAGGGCTTCGGCGGCGGTGGCCGCGGCGGGTCGTTCGACAATCCGGAAAGCCGCTCGCTGGGCGAGCGATGCATCATCGGGTTCGGCCGCAACGCCGGCCCGCCGATGTTCCCCAACGGCTTCTACAACAACAACTACCGCTTCGTGCAGACAGCCGACGCCTTCATCATCGAGGTGGAGATGAACCACGACCTGCGGATCGTGCGGCTGAACTCGACGCACCGCACGGACGGCCAGCGCCCCTATTTCGGCGATTCCATCGGCCGCTGGGAGGGCGACACCATGGTGGTGGAGACCACCAACATCCCGCAGCGCCAGGCGTTCATGGGCTCGTGGAAGGACCTGAAGGTCACCGAGCGCTTCACCCGGGTCGGCAAGGACCGGGTCCGCTACCAGTTCAGCCTCGACGACCCGACCCTGTGGGACAAGCCCTGGGGCGGCGAGTACGAGTTCGCGCCGCTGGAGGGCGTGATCTACGAATACGCCTGCCATGAGGGCAACTATGCCCTGCCGGGCATCCTGGGCGGGGCCCGCGTGGAAGAGGCCAACGCCGCCAAGGCCAAGGCCGCCGAACCCGGCAAGCCCGCCGCGGCCAAGGGCGGCGCGGGTGGCGCCAACTAGGTCCAGCCGCGAACTCCGGGCGGCGCCGTCGCGATCCCGCAGAGCCGGCGTCTGCGCCGCGGCGGAGCGTCGCGCGCTGCAGCTGGTGATCGCTGTCGCCGGGCTGGTCCCGGTGGGCGCCGGCCTGGCGGGCGCGCTGGGCGGCATCGACGGCGGCGCCAATGGCCAGCTACGCTACCTCTCCGGACTGCTGCTGGGCATCGGCCTGACCTTCTGGTGGGCGATCCCCACCCTAGAGCGGCGCGGCGCCGTGATCCGCGCGCTGGCGATCATCGTGGTCACCGGCGGCCTGGCCCGGCTGGCCGGCGCGTTCACCGAGCCGGCCTTCGACACCGACGCGGTCTTCCCGCTGACCATGGAGCTTTGCGTCACCCCGGCGATCGCGTTCTGGCGCGAGCGGGTGCAGCGGCGGGTGGAGGCGGCGGCCCTGGCTTTGCGGGCGCCAGAGCCGGATCAGGCCCTGGCGATAGCCGCCGCGATCTGATCGCCGGACTGGCCGGTGAGGTCCTTGTCGATCTCGCCGATCAGCTTGGCTTGAAGCTCCTTGTGCCAGTTCTTGCGCAGCTCGCCCAGGGTCTTGGGCGCGGCGACCACCACCAGTTCGTCCAGCTTGCCGGACAGCGCCCAGCGGTTCAGCACGTCGGCGACGCCGTGGGCGAAGCCGTCTTCGGCCTGGGTGTCATTGTCGGGATTGGCGGCGCTGGAGCGGTGGCCGCCAGAGCCTGAGCCGGCGTCATCCACCGCCGGGGTCGGGATCGCCGAGAGTTGCGGCTCGCCGTCACCGGTGTTTCGGAACATCACCAGCCGCTCGCCATCGACCACGGCCACCACGGCGCCTTTGGGAAGTATCATCGCAGTATCTCCGTCCATGAGGCCTGCTAACGGTCGGGCGGTGGGGGAGTTGCCTGGGAGGCCGGCAGCGCGTCCCTAACGGCTCGTAAACCCTTCCGACGTCCTGTATCCCTTTCACGGAACAGACGATGAACGCGATTCGCCCCATCCGCATCCTGGGCCTCGACCCGGGCCTGCGCCGCACCGGCTGGGGCGTGGTGTCGATCGAGGGCGCGCGGCTCACCCATGTGGCCCACGGGTTCATCGCGCCCAAGGAGACCCTGCCCTTCGCCGAGCGGCTGCTGGTGCTGTTCGAAGGGGTCTGCCAAGTGATCGCCCTGCATGCCCCGGACGAGGCGGCGGTGGAAGAGACCTTCATGAACAACAATGCGGCCTCGGCGCTGAAGCTGGGCCACGCCCGGGCCTGCTGCCTGGTGGCCCCCGCCCGGGCCGGCCTGCCGGTGGCCGAGTACGCCGCCACCGTGGTCAAGAAATCCGTGGTCGGCACCGGGTCGGCTGACAAGGCCCAGGTGGGCTGGATGATCGCGCGGCTGTTGCCGACGGCAGGGCCCACCACCGCCGACGCCGCCGACGCCCTGGCCGTGGCCATCGCCCATGCCCACGCCCGCAAGGCCCGAATCCTGGGAGCCGCCGCATGATCGGCCGGCTGCGCGGCGTGGTCGCCGAGGTAGGCGAGGAGGAGGCGCTGATCGACGTGGGCGGGGTGGGCTATGTGGTCCGCTGCGGAAGCCGCACCCTGTCGCGCCTGCCGGCGGTGGGCGACGAGACCGTGCTGCAGGTGGAGAGCCAGTGGGGCGAGCAGACCGGCATGACCCTCTACGGCTTCCTGGTGCGCGAGGAGCGCCGGGCGTTCGTCCTTCTACGGACCATCCAGGGGGTCGGGCCGAAGGCGGCGCTGTCGGTGCTGGACGTGCTGCCTCCGGCGGAGCTGGCCGGCGCGGTGGCGCGGGACGACAAGGCTTCCGTGGCGCGCGCCCAGGGGGTCGGCCCCAAGCTCGCCCAGCGTATCGTCACGGAGCTGAAGGACAAGCCGATCACCGACGGCCCGGTGGCCGCCTTCCACGGACAGATTTCGCCCTCCCAGCCGCACAAGATCTCCGCCGCCGGCGAGGCCGTGGCCGCGCTGATGGGCCTGGGCATCGCCGAGCCCGCCGCCCGCCGGGTGATCGAGCAGGCGGCGTTGCGCCTGGGTGAAGCGGCAGAGCCGCAGGCCCTGATCAAGGCCGGCCTGCAGGAGTTCGGCCGGTGACCCGGCTGGTTTCCGGCGAGCCCGCCGCCTTCGAGGCGCCGGACAGGGCCATGCGCCCGCAGACCCTGGACGAGTTCGTCGGCCAGGCCCAGGCCAAGGGCAACCTTAGGGTGTTCATCGAGGCCGCCAAGGCCCGGGCCGAGGCCCTGGACCATGTGCTGCTGTTCGGCCCGCCGGGACTGGGCAAGACCACGCTGGCGCAGATCGTCGCCCGGGAGCTGGGGGTGAACTTCCGCGCCACTTCCGGCCCGGTGCTGGCCAAGGCCGGCGACCTGGCGGCGATCCTCACCAACCTGGAACCCCGCGACGTCCTGTTCATCGACGAGATCCACCGGCTGGCGGCCAATGTGGAGGAGATCCTCTATCCGGCCATGGAGGACCACGTCCTCGACCTGATCATCGGCGATGGACCTTCCGCCCGCTCGATCCGCATCGAACTGGCCCCCTTCACCCTGGTGGCGGCCACCACCCGGGCGGGCCTCCTGGCCACCCCCCTGCGGGACCGTTTCGGCATCCCCCTGCGGCTGGAGTTCTACACCCACGCCGAGCTGCAGAAGGTGCTGACCCAGGCGGCTCGCAAGATGAACCTGGAG
>NZ_JBKJTG010000004.1:0-12742 GCF_046590535.1 Phenylobacterium sp.
CCGCCATTGGCGAAGCCGGTCATGAAGAAGACCGCCGGCACGCCGACCTCCACGAACCGGTAGTGGTCTGAGCGGGTGAACAGCCCCTCCTCCGGCATCGGGTCGGGCAACAGCGTCAACCCCATCCCCATCGCCGCGCGCCGCGCCGCCGGCCCGATGCTGGACCGCTCGGCGCCGAAGGCGATCACGTCGGTGAAGTCATAGGTCAAGATCGGCATGTCGAGGTCGACGTCGGCCACGATGCTGGAGAGCGGCACAGTTGGGTTGCGCGCGAAGTACTCCGCCCCCACCAAGCCCTTCTCCTCGCCGGTATCCAACAGGAAGAGAATTGTACGCTTGGGCTTCTGGGTGGCGGCCATGAACATGCGCGCCACCTCCAGGGTGACGGCGCTGCCCGCCGCGTTGTCGAGCGCGCCGTTGTTGATGGCGTCACCGTTGACCGGCTCGCTGATCCCCAGGTGATCCAGGTGGGCGCTGAGCACCACCACCTGATCCTTCAGCTTGGGGTCGGCCCCCTCGATCAGGCCCACGACGTTTGAGCTCTCCACCGGCTTGATGGTGGTGGCGAAGCTGGCGTCCAGGGTCACGGGCAGCACGAAGCGCGGCGGGTCCTGGGCCTTGGACTGCGCCATCTCGGTGATGCGTTTCAGATCGGCGGGCGCGCCCGCGAAAAGCTTCTCGGCGCCCTTCACGCTGATGGAGGCCAGGGTCGGCACCGTTGGGGCCACCGCGAAGGCTGCGCCGGCGAGGGTGCGCCAGCTCATGCCCCAGGACTTCCACTGGCGGGCCGAGTTGGCGAAGGGATAGAGCTTCTCGTCGCCGGGCGTATTGACCTGAATAAAGCCCACCGCCCCCCGCGCCTCTGCCTGGGCGCGTTTGGTCCGGCCACTGGAATAGTAGGCCCGCTCCTCGGTCTGGTAGGCGGACGGCGCGCCCGACAGCGCCACGACGATCTTCCCCTTCACGTCGAGGCCCGCATAGTCGTTGCGCCGGTGCTCGGGCGCCACGACGCCGAAGCCAACGAAGACCAGACGCGCCGACACCTTGGTCTGCGCCGCCACCGGATTGCGGCCCACCAGATAGTCCTCGCCGAACACCAGGGGCGTGGCCTTGCCCGCCTTGTCGCGCAGGACGAAGGTCCCCCGGTCCGCGGCCTGGAAGGCCACCATCGGCACGTGCTGGAAATAGCTCCCCTTGTCGCCGCCGGGCTTCAAGCCCAACTGCGCCATCTGCGAGGCCGCATAGGCCGCGGCGATATCGTATCCGCGCGAGCCGGCTTCCCGGCCCTCCAGCAGGTCGCTGGCCAGGAAGGTGACGTGGGCCTTGATGTTGTCGGCGCTCTTCTGGGCCTCGGCCGCGGACGGCTCGGCGGACCAGGCTTGCGTCGCCGCCATCGCCAGCGCGCCCGCCGCCACCATCACCCTGCCCAGACTCATCGCGGCCTCCCGATCGTTGGGGAGAGCTTAGGCGAGGGCCGCGCGGGGTGGCATTAAGTTGCTGTAACGACGGGGTGGATTGTTACGCACCTACCCGCCTTCACGGCTGTGGAAGATGTGGGTCACCAACACGCTCTCAGACGCCACTCGATACTGGATCACATAGGCCGCGCCCCAAAACGGATTGGAAGTTCGCGAAGGTCGACGCGCGGCCCTTGGCGGCCCCGGTCGGCAAACGCCTCCAGAGACACCAAGGCGGCCGCCAAGGTTTGACGAGCCCGTCGTGCCGCGTTGGGGTTCTTGTCGATCAGAAAGTCGACCAGGCGCTCAAGGTCGATCCGCGCCCGCACAGAGAGCCTGACCTCCCGGGTCAACGCGGGGTCGCCAGCCGGCCTTGCAGCGTGTTGTCGAAGTGCTCGAGCGCTTCCTGGACCGAAAGGCTCTCGCCGGTCTGATCATACTCCTCAAGCCGCCGAAGCGACTCCGACCATCGATCATCCAGACCATCGGCAATCAGCGCCCGGGCGTACTCATCCACCGACCGCCCAGCCGCATCCGCCGCCGCCTTGAGGCGGCGGGCGGTAGCATCGTCGAGTTTCAGGGTCAGTTCGCCGTCGGCCATGGGCGGATGCTCATCCCGACGGCGCTGATCGTCAACTGTCGAGGAAGCTGCGCAGCTTCCGCGAGCGGCTCGGGTGTTTCAGCTTGCGCAGCGCCTTGGCCTCGATCTGACGGATGCGTTCGCGGGTCACGCTGAACTGCTGGCCCACTTCCTCGAGGGTGTGGTCGGTGTTCATGCCGATGCCGAAGCGCATGCGCAGGACGCGTTCCTCGCGGGGCGTCAGGCTGGCCAGCACCCGGGTGGTGGTTTCCCGCAGGTTGGACTGAATGGCCGCGTCGATGGGCAGGATGGCGTTCTTGTCCTCGATGAAGTCGCCCAGGTGGCTGTCTTCCTCGTCCCCGATCGGGGTTTCCAGGCTGATCGGCTCCTTGGCGATCTTCAGGACCTTGCGGACCTTCTCCAGCGGCATGGCCAGCTTCTCGGCCAGCTCTTCCGGGGTCGGCTCGCGGCCGATCTCGTGCAGCATCTGGCGGCTGGTGCGGACGATCTTGTTGATCGTCTCGATCATGTGGACCGGGATGCGGATGGTGCGGGCCTGGTCGGCGATCGAGCGGGTGATCGCCTGACGGATCCACCAGGTGGCGTAGGTAGAGAACTTGTAACCGCGGCGGTACTCGAACTTGTCCACCGCCTTCATCAGGCCGATGTTGCCCTCCTGGATCAGGTCCAGGAACTGCAGGCCGCGGTTGGTGTATTTCTTGGCGATGGAGATCACCAGGCGAAGGTTGGCCTCAACCATCTCCTTCTTGGCCTGGCGGGCCTCGCGCTCGCCTTTCTGGACGGTCTGGACGATGCGGCGGTAGTCGTCGATCGGTACGCCGGTCTCGGTGGCCAGCGCAGCCACCTCGTGGCGGATGTCGCCGATCTGGCCGGCGTCGTTCTCCGCGAACTTGGTCCAGCGCACGCCCAGCGTCTTGACCTGGTCGGCCCAGTCGGGACGCATCTCGGCGCCGAAATAGGCCTTCAGGAACTCGGTGCGGCTGATGCCGTAGCTGTCGGCCAGCCGCAGCAGGCGGCCTTCCAGGCCCATCAGGCGCTTGTTGATCGCATAGAGTTGTTCGACCAGAGCCTCGATGCGGTTGTTGTTCAGCTTCAGGGTCTTCAGGTGCTGGACGATTGTGGTGGTCGCGGCCTGATAGGCCTTGCGGTCAGCGTCGGATAGGTCCTGGCCCTTGAGGCGCTGGTTGACCAGCTTCTCCTGCAAGAGCCGGAAGCGCTCGAACTCGCCGGCGATGGCGTCCAGGGTCGCCATGACGCCTTCGCGCAGTTCGCCTTCCATGGCGCTGATGGTCGGGCCCGCGCCGTCGTCGAAATCGTCGTCGTCGTCGCCCTCGGCCTTGGCGATGGCCTCGCCGTCCTCGGTGACTTCGGCGGTGGGTTCGGGCTCGGGCGGGGCGGCGGCGGCCAGTTCCTCGGCGGCCGCGGCGTTCACGCCGCCATAGGTCTGCTCCAGGTCGATCACCTCGCGCAGCAGGATGCGGCCGGAGCCCAGTTCCTCGCGCCAGACCATGATGGCCTCGAAGGTCAGGGCACTCTCGCACAGCCCCCGGATCATGGTGTCGCGGCCGGCCTCGATGCGCTTGGCGATGGCGATCTCGCCTTCCCGGGACAGGAGCTCAACCGAGCCCATCTCGCGCAGGTACATGCGCACCGGATCGTCGGTGCGGTCGTAGGCCGGCTCCTTGGTGGTCTCGGCCACCGCGGTTTCCTCGCGGACCACGACCTCGCCGCCCTCGGCGTCTTCTTCGGCCTCGACGACGTTGACGCCCATCTCCGACAGCATGGCCAGGGTGTCTTCGATGGCCTCGGAGGTGACTTCCTCGGAAGGCAGCACCTTGTTCAGCTCGTCCATGGTGACGTAGCCGCGGGCCTTGGCCTGCTTGATGAACTTCTTGACCGCGGCGTCCGTGAGGTCGAGCAGCGGCCCGTCGCCACCGGTGGTCTCTGGCGTTTCCGCTTCGGCCGTATTGGTGCTCATCGAGTTCTCCGATACCGGCTGGCGCGCCTCAGGCGAGGCGCGGGCCGATGAAATTGTTGTCCCGCGGTCGGTTCGCGATGGCCCGCGACCTTACGACCCGTCTTCCGCCCAAATCGTTCCCGCTCTGATCGCGCGCTTCAGTGCGTCGCGCTCACCTTTGAGGCGTTCAAACGCCGCCATGTCCGACCGGCCCCGAAGGTTTCCCTTCGCAGCGTCGATGGCGTCGTCCAACGCCGCCACCCTCGAAAGGGCGGCGAAGAGGCGCGACCACTGGGATCTCCGCACATCGAGGGAGACATCATTTTTCAAAAGTGGCGCGCCGGAAGTCGCGGCGGCCCGATCGATGTCTGTCAAAAGCGCGCTAAACCCGCACGCCGCCAGATGGCGTTGCAAGGCGTCCCTGTCAAGGTGATCCGCCTCCAGACGAAGGCGAATGATCTCCCGGGCCAGCGCCACTAGCCCCGGATCGCCGAAACCCTTGGCGGTGAAGGCGTCCTCCAGGTGGTCGTCCAGCACCTGTGGATCGTCCATGGCGTGCCGCGCCAGGGCGGCCGCGGACGGGTCCAGACCCCGGGAGAGGCGTTTCGCCGCAGCCTTGCCCTCGGGCGTCGAGGGCTCGATCCAGGCGGGGCCGGTCCAGCGCCCGCCGGGGCCCGGCCGGCGGCGGCCCTGATCGGGCTGAGCGCGCGGCGCCCGGGCGAACAATTGGTCGAACCGCTGCAGTAGCGCCTCGCGGTAGGCCTGCTGCAGGTCCTTGTCGAAGATGACATTGGCGGCGGCCCGCAGCCGGCCCTTCAGCCCGGCCCGCCGCTCGGGCGTGTCCAAGGCCTCCAGGTCGCGCTCGCGGATGAACAGGGCGTCCGCAAATCCGGTCGTGGCGGCGAGCTGCTGCTGCAGGGCTGTCGGCCCTTGCTCGCGCAGCACCTCGTCGGGGTCCTTGCCCCCCTCGACGATGGCGAACTTGAAGCTCTTGCCTGGTTTCAGCAGCGGCAGGGCCCGGTCCATGGTTCGCGCCGCCGCCTGGCGTCCGGCCCGGTCGCCGTCGAAGGACAGGGTCGGCTCCGGGTGGTGGCGCCACAGCATCTCCATCTGCTCTTCGGTCAGCGCCGTGCCCATAGGCGCCACCGCCGGCAGGTTCGCCCGATGGCAGGCGATGGCGTCCATGTAACCTTCCACCACCAGCAACGGCGGGCTGTCACCGCTCGGCGCCGCGGCCAGGATCTTGCGCGCCTCCGCCAGGCCATAGAGCAGGTGGCCCTTGTGGAAGACCGAGGTCTCCGGCCCGTTCAGGTACTTGGCGCGGGCCTGCGGATCCATCGCCCGGCCGCCGAACGACACTACCCGCCCCCGCTGGTCGCCGATCGGGAAGATGATCCGGTCGCGAAATCGGTCGTAGGGGGCGCCCCCGTCCTCCGGCGCGATCAACAGGCCGGCGTCGATCAGCTCCCCCGGCCGCGCGCCCTTGGTGATCAGATAGTCCTTCAGCGCCGTGCGGCCGGGCGGCGAGAATCCCAGCCGAAACCGCGCCCAGTCCGCCTCAGGCAGGCCGCGCTTCTCCAGATAGGCCCGGGCCTCGCGGCCGGCCGGGCGGCGAAGTTCCCCCTCGAACCACTGGGCGGCAAGTTCCAGCCATTCGGAGAGGCCCTGACGCACCTTCTCCTGCTCCACCGCGCGAGGATCGACGGCGGGGAGCGCCACGCCGGCCTCGGCGGCCAGCTGCTCGACGGCCTCGGTGAACGACAGCCGCTGGGTTTCCTGCAGGAAGGTGATCAGGTCGCCGGTCTTGCCCGACGAGAAGTCGAAGAACTGGCCCTTCTCGTCGTTCACGTAGAAGGACGGCGTCTTCTCCTTGGTGAAGGGCGACAGGCCCACGAACTCGCGCCCCTGCTTGCGCAGCTTCACCGTCTTGCCGATCAGGTCGGACGGTCGAAGGCGGGACTTGATCTCGTCGATGAAGCGTTCGTCAAAGCGCACGGCGGCAATGATAGCGCAACGCAGCAGAGTCGCCGCTAGGCAAGGCTGCGGATCCAGCCCGGAAGCTCGGCTATGCAACCCAACTCCGCGAACCGCGGATGGTCCTTGGGCGCGTCAGCCATCTCATGCGCCCAGGTGAGCGCATAGGGCACGTGGGCGGCGAAAGCGCCGGTGGCGAGCGCCGGCAGGATGTCGGAGCGCATGGAGTTGCCGCACATCACCGCTTCCGCCGCGCCGGTTCCATGGCGGGCGAAGACCCGCTCATAGGTCGATGCATCCTTCTCGCTGACGATCTCCACGGCCACGAACAGATCACCCAGGCCAGAGGCCGCCAGCTTCTGTTCCTGATGCAGGAGGTCGCCCTTGGTGATCAGCACCAGGCGGTAGCTCTGTGAAAGTGCGGCGAGCGCCTGGTCGACGCCGGGTAAGGGCTCCACCGGATGGCCCAGCATCTCGCGGCCGGCGGCCAGGATGTCGGCGATGATCCGGCCGGGCGGATCGCCCCCGGTCAGTTCCATGGCGGTCTCGATCAACGACAGGGTGAAGCCCTTCACCCCGTACCCATAGAGCGCGAGGTTGCGGGTCTCCACCGCGGCCAGCCGGGCCTCCAGCACCTCGGGCGGGGCCACCTCGGACATCAGGTCGCGAAACCGATCCTGGGTGAGCCGGAAGATCGTCTCGTTGTGCCAAAGCGTGTCGTCGGCATCAAGGCCGACCGTGGTGATGCGCATGGCGCGGTCTTAGCCGATCCGCGGCGCTTGCGGGAAGCTCAGGCGGCGCAGGCCTTGTGCGGCTTGCTTACCCGTTCCGTGGAGGCCGGGAACCGCGCCAGCGCCGCAGCCGGCCGGATTGGCCGCACAGCGAAGTCGCCGCCGCAGTTGGGGCATACGCCCCCCAGCCGAGTGTCGACGCAGTCCGCGCAAAAGGTGCATTCGAAGGTGCAGATGCGGGCATCCGGGCTCTCCGGCGGCAGGTCGCGGTCGCAGCACTCACAGTTGGGCCGAAGCGCGAGCATCCCGGGCACTCCTCGTGGTCAGGCGCTATCTGCCATCCGGGCCGAGCAGCTGAAACGACATCTTTCCCGCGTTTCCTGCCGTCACTCTCCGAACCCCTCACCCGGCGTGACGGGGGCGAGGCGCAGCAGGCGGGAGTCGGCCACGCCGGCCGTGCGGTGCTTGACGAACTCGCGGTAGTCCGGGTCGCGGACCATTTCGATAAAGGCCGCCGAGCCGGGGTATTCGGCGATGAACGCCAGGTCCCAGGCCTCGTCCTGCGGCCCCGTCACCATAACCTGCGGTTTCCCAGCCCAGATCTGGCGCCCGCCCACCCGCTGGAAGATCGGCGCGGTGGTGCGGCCATAGGCACGATAGGCGTCCAAACCGGTCAGGCCCCTGCCGTGATCGGGGTGGTCGGCCGGATATTCTGCGCGGGGCTTCAGCCGCACCAGGTTGAGCATCTGGATCGGCTCATCCCTGGGCAGGGACCTGAAGAGATCCCAGGCCTGCCGGTCCGGATCGATGTGCCCCTCGGCCATGAGCGCGTCCCTCTCTTGTGAGCTTTGAGCCCGCCACATTGACCGTAACCGCGCAAGCCACTACCTACCCGACGCCCCCGGAACTGGAGCCCACCCATGAGCCGCGATCTGCTGCCCGGCGTCACCGGCGTGCTGGCCCTGGCCAACGGCGCCGTCCTGCAGGGGATCGGCGTCGGCGCGGTGGGCGAGGCCGTTGGCGAGGTCTGCTTTAACACCGCCATGACCGGCTATCAGGAGATCCTCACCGACCCCTCCTACATGGCCCAGATCATCGCCTTCACCTTCCCCCACGTGGGCAATGTCGGTACGAACGTCGAGGACCTGGAGCAAATGTCGGGGTCGGCCGAGACCGCGGCCCGCGGCGCGATCTTCCGCGACGTGCCGACCAAGCCGGCGAACTGGCGGTCCGACACTGGCCTGGAGACCTGGATGGCCCGGCGCGGCGTCGTGGGCCTGGCCGGGGTCGACACCCGCGCGCTCACCCGGCTGATCCGCGAGCTCGGCATGCCGCATGGCGTGATCGCCCACCATCCTGAGGGAAAGTTCGACCTCGACGCCCTGATCGCCAAGGCCCTGGCGTGGGGCGGCCTGGAAGGCCTTGACCTCGCCAAGGACGCCTCCTGCCTGCAGCCGTTCGTGTACGAGGAAGGCCTGTGGACCTGGCCGGAGGGCTACGCCAAGGCTGGTCAGCCGAAGTACGAGGTGGTGGTCCTCGACTACGGGGTAAAGCGCAACATCCTGCGCTCGCTGACTTCGGTGGGGGCGCGGGTGACGGTGGTGCCGGCCTCGACCAGCGCCGAGGCCATCCTGGCCCGCAAGCCCGACGGAGTCCTCCTGTCGAACGGCCCCGGCGACCCGGCCGCCACCGGGAAATACGCCGTGCCGGAGATCCGCAAGCTTGTGGAAAGCGGCACGCCGGTGTTCGGCATCTGCCTGGGTCACCAGATGCTGTCCATGGCCCTAGGCGCCCGGACGGTGAAGATGGACCAGGGCCATCACGGGGCGAACCACCCGGTGAAAGACCTGACCACCGGCAAGGTGGAGATCGTCTCCATGAACCACGGCTTCACGGTGGACCGCGACAGCCTGCCCAAGGCGGTGACGGAGACCCACGTCTCGTTGTTTGACGGCACCAACGCCGGCATCGCGCTCACGGACCGGCCGGTGTTCTCCGTCCAGCACCACCCGGAAGCCTCCCCGGGCCCCACGGACTCGCTCTACTTGTTTGAACGGTTCGCAACCTTCATGGACGCCGCAAAGTAGGCGTCAGATCTTCGCGAGTTTGCCCATGGCGGCGATCGGGCCCGAGGGTCCCTCTGGGCTACTAGAGCCGCCGGGAGGTTCGACGGAGACCGCCAGGGCCGCGCCCTCGGCGACCATCTGATCCAGGGTCTGCGGCATCGGCATGGCCTTGGAGACGCCCGGCGCCACCAGGCCCAGTGAGCGCGGCTTGCCGTCCTTGGGGATCAGCCACAGCTCGTGCACGTGCAACGGATCGCCCGTCGGCGGCACCAGCGAGGTGATGATCAGCGCCTTGCGGTCGGGATCGTAGGCCGCGACGAACAGCGGCTGCGCGCCGGTAGTGGAGTTTAGGCTGGCGTTGAGGATCGCACCCGGAGCCGGGGGCTGGACGACCACTGGCGGCCGGTTGGCCAGCATCACGGCGGCGGCGAGGCTGGCGGCGGCGAGGCCAAGCGAGCCCACGGTGGCGCCGCGCCAGAAGCGCAGCCCGCGCCCGGAGGCGTTGTCGTTGGCCGGCAGGGCGCGCTCGACCCGCGGCCAGACGCCGGCCGGCGCCGGCACAGCCGCGACGCTGTCGAGCAGCGGCGCCAGGCGCGCGCGCCAGGCCTCGACCGCCTGCGCAAAGACCGGCTCGCGGGCCATTCGGGCTTCAGCCTCGGCGCGCTCGCGGCTGCCCAGCACGCCCAGGGCGTGTTCGGCGGCCAGAGCCTCGGTTTCGGACAGGTCGGGGGCTTCGCTCATGGCTCGAGGCATCCCTTGAGCTTGGCGAGACCGCGGCGGATCCAGCTCTTCACGGTGCCCAGCGGGGCGTCCATGCGGCGCGCCAGGGCGTCATAGGTGACGCCCTCGAAGAACGCCGTGCGGATCACCTGCTGGGTGCGCTTGTCGAGCTCGGATAGACATCTATGCAGCCGGCCCTGGTCGTCGGCGGCCGACAGCAGCGCCTCGGCGCCGATCTGGCCGTCGGCGATCTCCATGTCGTCGATCTGATCGGCGTAGGCCAACGGCCCGCGCGCGCGCAGCCGGTCGATGGCGCGGTTGCGGGCTATGGTGGAGACCCACGTCATCACGCTCGCCCGGCCCGCGTCGAAGCGGTCGGCGCGGCGCCAGACGGTGACATAGACTTCCTGCAGCACGTCTTCGGACTCCTCTCGGTCAGAGAGGATACGCAGGCAGACGCCAAATAGCTTCGCCGAGGTCGCTTGGTAGAGTTGTCGCAGGGCGCCGCGGTCACCGGACGCGATGCGCGACATCAGCGGAGCGAGCGTGTCGGGGGTCTGCACGGCGGCCAAGGGCGAAGCTCAGATGTGGCGCGGACAAGCCGCAGCGTCTCGGCGAAGCTGCCCGCTGGGCCGCGTGGGGGCAACCCCCTTACGCGCCCAGCTGGGACGCGAATGCGATCAGGCGGCGACCTTGCGCGGCTTGCGGGCGGCGGCGCGCTTGGCCTGTGCGGCTTCCAGGCGGACGCTCTTGCGTTCGGCAGCGACCTCTTCAAGCGTCGGCAGCAACTCCGCTGCGGCGGCCTTCTGCTTCTCGTCACCGTCATCGTGCAGACGCCGGGCATTGGTCAGCAGGTTGTTCACGTCCTCGTCGCTCATGGTGGGGATTTTTTCGAGCAAGGTCATGGACGCGCAGTCTCCAACTTGTCCGGCCGACAACTCGGCGCATAGGAGCAATATGGGTAGAATGGCGGTTGGTTGCATCAAAACCTAAGATTTTTCAGGCGGTCTTGCCTCGAAGGCGGAAATCCGACAGGGTGTATTCCATCGAATTCGTTTCGGTTCGGCCGACTCTTCCCGCTCGCCAACACAGAGCGCCGGACCTGCCTCCCGACCCCATCCGAACTTTGATCGGCGCGCCAAATACTTGTGCGTGATCGAAATACATATCGAAGGACGACGACTACATGGCTACCGGCACCGTGAAATGGTTCAACGGGACCAAGGGCTACGGCTTCATCCAACCGGATGACGGCGGAGCGGACATCTTCGTGCACATCTCGGCCGTCGAGCGTGCGGGCCTGCGGGCTCTGAACGAAGGCCAGAAAGTCACCTACGAGCTGGAGAAGGACCCGCGCAGCGGCAAGACCTCCGCCGGCCAACTCCAGGCCTAGGCGACGAAAATGGATTCGCGAGGCGTCAAAGCCCCGCCAAGTCTCGAAGGGAATGGGCCGGCTGCCAAGCTGGCCCATTTTCGTTCGGGGTTGCTAGCCGGGCTTGCGCAGCACGCAGAGCGCCTGGCCCAGATGGCCTTCCGGCACCACCACATCGGCGGCGGCGCGGACATCCTCCACGATCAGGCCGAGCTTCTCCGCCCAGATGGGAATCCAGTCCGGCGAGATGAATACGTTGAGATGCATCTCGGCGCCGGCCTTTTGCGCGTCAAGGACGTCGGTGAAGGCGCGCCAGTGCGCCGGCTCGCGGAAATCCAGGAACGAGAAGATGATCCGGCCCCCGGCTTGAGGACGCGGCGCGCCTCCTCCAGGTACCAGTAGCCCTGCTCGTGCAAAAGGTGGGTCAGCACCGAAAAGAACACGACCATGTCGGCGCGGCCATCCTCCTCCGGGATGCCGATATGCTCGACCCGCTCGAAGCGCCAGTCCGGTCGCTCTACGATGCTCCGCGCGTGATCCAGTAGCGCCGGCACCAGGTCGATCCCGAGATAGGGCCCGTTGAGATAGGCCGAAAGGGGCTTGGCGAGGCGCCCTGAGCCGCAGCCCACGTCGATGACATAGCCGTCAGGCTGCAAGCCGTAGTGCCGCAAGAGCGCAGCCTCAATGGGCCCAACCGTCTCAAATCCACCGCCGACGGCTACCGACATCGCCTCGTCGTGGGACATGAGCGACCTCACGTTCTCCACGTGACGGATATAGGCGCCCTTCAGGTCCACGGCGGGCCCACCAGCCGGTCCGGGCGGCGGCGGCTGGGGATCGCGTGCGGGCGGGGGGCGGGAAGCCCCGATCCCCATCAGCTTCCTCAAGCGGCGCACGATGCCGAATCTTCCGCGATACATGCCGCCCACCCTGTGCGCCCGCGGCGCAAGCGCCACTCTGTCGAGCATCCAGCCGTCTTGCAATCCTGCGTTCCCGCACGCGCCGCGCCGCCCCGCTTGCGCGACCCCGCTGGCGTCTCTAAACGGGCGCCTTAACCTACAGTCCTGACCGACGCCGGGCGCGAAGGCGCGCGCGGTTGTCCCTGCGCGCGAACAATCATGCCCAAACGCACCGACATCTCCTCGATCCTGATAATCGGCGCCGGGCCGATCATCATCGGCCAGGCGTGCGAGTTCGACTATTCCGGCGTGCAGGCCTGCAAGGCGCTGCGGGCCGAGGGCTACCGGATCGTGCTGGTGAACTCCAACCCCGCCACCATCATGACCGACCCCGATGTGGCCGACGCCACCTACATCGAACCGATCACCCCGGAGACGGTCGAGAAGATCATCGCCAAGGAGCGCCCCGACGCCCTGCTGCCCACCATGGGGGGGCAGACCGCGCTGAACACCGCGCTCGCGCTCGAGAGCATGGGGGTGCTGGCCAAGTACGGCGTCGAGATGATTGGCGCGCGGGCCGAGGTGATCGACAAGGCCGAGGACCGCCAGAAATTCCGCAACGCCATGGACGCCATCGGCCTGGAGAGCCCCAAGTCCAAGGCGGCCCACACCCTGGACGAGGCCATGGAGGGCCTGGAGTTCGTCGGCCTGCCGGCCATCGTGCGGCCATCGTTCACGCTCGCTGGGACCGGTGGCGGCATCGCCTACAACGTCGAGGAGTTCCGCGAGATCGTCGAGCACGGCCTCGACATCTCGCCCACCACCGAGGTGCTCATCGAGGAGAGCGTCCTGGGCTGGAAGGAGTACGAGATGGAGGTGGTCCGCGACCGGGCGGACAATTGCATCATCGTCTGCTCCATCGAGAACATCGACCCGATGGGCGTGCACACCGGCGACTCGATCAC
>NZ_JBKJTG010000021.1:0-6915 GCF_046590535.1 Phenylobacterium sp.
CCGGGGTTCGACGAGGCCGAACTCCTGCGTCTGGCGGCCAGCCTCGAGCGCGGCAGCGAGCATCCGCTGGCTGACGCGATCCTTCGCGCGGCCAAGGACCGGAACATCGCGCTCTCGGAGGCCACGGACTTCGATTCTCCGGTCGGCCGGGGGGTGATCGGGATCGTGGACGGTCGCAAGGTCGTGCTCGGCAATCCGAAGTTCCTCGCCGAGCAGGCCATCCCCACTGAGCCAATGGAGGCCGACGCCGAGGCGCTGCGGCGCGAGGGAGCGACCGCTATCTTCGCGGGCGTCGACGGCGGTTTGGCGGGTTTGCTTGGCATCGCCGATCCTGTGAAGCCCACCAGCGAAGCCGCCGTTCGTGCGCTCAAGGCGGAGGGCGTGCGCCTGGTGATGATGACAGGCGACAACCGCACCACGGCCGAGTCCGTCGCCAAGCGCCTGGGCATCGACGAAGTGGAGGCCGAGGTCCTGCCTCAGGGCAAGGCGGCCGTGGTGGAGAAGCTTCGCAAGGAAGGCCGCGTCGTGGCCATGGCGGGCGACGGCGTCAATGACGCGCCGGCGCTGGCCGCCGCCGACGTCGGGATCGCCATGGGCGCGGGCTCCGACGTCGCCATCGAGAGCTCCGGCGTCACCCTTTTGAAGGGCGACCTTCAGGGAATCGTGCGGGCGCGCAAGCTGTCGCGGGCGGTGATGCGCAACATCCGCCAGAACCTGGTGTTCGCCTTCGTCTACAACGTGGCCGGCGTCCCCATCGCGGCGGGCTTGCTCTATCCGACCTTCGGCCTGCTGCTGTCGCCGGCCATCGCGGCCGGGGCCATGGCGCTCTCATCGGTGAGCGTGATCAGCAACGCCCTGCGGTTAAGGACAGTAAAGCTCTGAAAGCAGTGCACACCGCTTTACGGAATGGGTTCTTCCACGATCTTTCGTCAGCCGGCCGGAGCGGCGGCCTTGCCATCCTCTTCGCGCAGCCAGGTGTCGATAACCGCGATTTCGCGTTCCTGAGCGGTGATTATTTCCTGCGCCAGGGCCTTGGCCTTGGCGTCGTCGCCGTTTGCCAGCTCGACCCGCGCCATGGCGATCGCAGCTTTGTGGTGGCCGCGCATCTGCTTCATGAAATCGACGTCAGGCTCGCCTACGAACGCCGGCGCCGAGGTCATCGCACCGGACATGGCCATTTTGTAGCCTTTGGTCGCGGCGGTGTCGCCGGGAGCGGGCGACATCGTGCCCATGTCCGTCTTCTGCTCGGCCGCGGGGACCATGGAGGGCGTGGCGCCTGTGGGCGCGTCGGGTTTTTCGGGAGAGCAGGCGGCCAGCGCCATGACGGCGGCGGAAAGGGCAAGGCGCTTCATGTCGGTTCCAGTTCTGGATATCGGTTGAGATAGCGACACGTGGAGCGCGTTGGTTCCGACTCTCGATCCGAGGCTCACGCCGCCCTCGCCATTGCCAATGGAAAACATTGCGCACCGGCAATGGTACAGAGCATTCGACGAGGTCTGTTTGCTCGCGGGGGGCCACCATGCCGGACAGTGAAGGCCGGGCTTCACGGCTGAACGGGGGATGCTTCTGCATCACCCTGGATCGCCGGTCGCTGGCGGAGACCCTCGACCGCGAGGTCGGGCGGCCGGGCTTCGCCGAACAGTTGGGCGCCTCGCACCCCGTTCTGTTTTCCAATGTGCCGGTGTTCGCGCCGGCCCCGGCGCTTGAGGGGATGTCGCGCATTGTCAAAGCGGTCGAGGCTGCCGCGAAGCTGCCGCTTTATCGGGCTGCCGCGCTATCCTGGGCCCCGCCGATTGCGGTGCGCGACCATGGACCCGTCGGCGCCTTCATGGGCTATGACTTCCACCTCACCGCCGATGGTCCCCGGCTCATCGAAGTGAACACCAACGCCGGCGGCGCATTCCTCAACGACGTCCTGGGGCGGGCCCAGCGGGTTTGCTGTGGTGAGGTCGTGGGCTCGACACCCGTCCACGCCACGGAGAATTTCGGCGATGCTGTCGCCAAGATGTTTCGCCACGAGTGGCGGCTGCAGCGAGGGTCAGGCAAGCTCGGGCTGGTCGCCATCGTCGATGACGCCCCCGAAGACCAGCACCTCTACCCTGACTTCCAGCTTGCGCAGGCGTTGCTGCAGCAACATGGCTTCGAGGCTGTGATCATCGATGCGGCCGGGCTCGCCTTTGATGGCCGCGTGTTGAGCGCGGACGGCCGCGCGATCGATCTGATCTACAACCGCCTGGTGGACTTCGGACTGGACGAGCCCCGACACGCGGCCATCCGGGCGGCATACGTGGCCGGCGCCGTCGTCCTGACACCCAACCCGCACCTCCACGCGCTGTTCGCCGACAAGCGCAATCTGACCCTGCTGTCCGACCCCCAGCGCCTGGCGCAGTGGGGGCTCGCTGCGGATGATCTGGCCACGCTCGAATCCGGCCTGCCCAGGACCGTCCTGGTATCGGCCGACAACGCTGAGGCCCTCTGGCAGGGCCGCCGCGAGTTGTTCTTCAAGCCGGCGCGGGGATACGGGAGCAAGGCGACCTACCGGGGTGAAAAGCTCACCCGGCGGGTCTGGGACGAGATCATCGCCGGCGATTATGTCGCCCAGGTCTTTGCGCCCCCAGCCAAGCGCGGTGTCTACCAGGACGGCTCGCGCATCGAACTGAAGGTCGATGTCCGGCTCTACACCTATGCCGGCGACGTGCTGCTGACGGCGGCTCGGCTTTACCAGGGGCAGGCGACGAACATGCGCACGCCTGGCGGTGGGTTCGCGCCTGTCCTGCGAGCGTAGCTCGCTACGTCCGGACCGGGCCTCTTGGAGCCTGCCCTTCAGTCACACAGGGGCCTGGTAAAGGGGTTTCCGGTTGATGAAGAGGCGTCCGGGCGATGCTCCTCACGACCAGCAGCGAAGCCGCGCATCTTTGCTGCTTGTCGAGCGTTCCTCGCTCACGGCGGCCATGGACCTGATGAGAATTAGGGGCCAGCGCAGGAGGTCACTTCGGCTGAATGCGTGTTTTTCCTCCCGAATGGAGACCTGCGATGACGGACAGCACCACGGGCCCTTCGGCGGCAATGCGGGTCAATTGGAAAGCCGCGACCTGGGCCGGCTTGATCGCCGGGGCCGTGTTCATGATGATGGAGATGGGGCTGGTCGCAGCCACCGGTCAGAGCCCCTGGGGGCCGCCCAGGATGATCGCGGCGATCGCCATGGGCCGGGACGTGCTGCCCCCGCCCGCGACCTTCGACGCAGCCGTATTGATGGTCGCGATGGCCATTCACATGGCGGTATCGGTCCTGCTCGCGCTGGTGTTCGCCTTCTTGGCGGCTCGCCTGGGCCTGGTCATGGCGGTGGTCGCAGGCGCCGTATTCGGCCTGCTGATCTATCTCGTGAACTTCTACGGAATGACGGCATTCTTCCCGTGGTTCGCCATGGCCCGGAACGCGATCAGCATCGTCTCGCACGTGGCGTTCGGGGCGGTTTTAGCCTTGAGTTACAAACTGATCGCCCGCTGAGGCGATCAAGTGTCTCCAGGCGTCAGGACGTGCTCGCGGACGGGTAGCAGGCCGAGGCCGTCAGGGGCACGCCGATCGTGCGTGTGGCCACATGGAAGCCGAAGGTGGCGCTGGCCGATACGGTGTGCCCGCAGCCCGCGGTCGTGGACGTGAAGGTGGGCGAAATCGTGGGGCCCATGTATCGGCTCTGCGCATAGGCCACGGTCGCCGAGGCGCTGTTGCAGAGCGTGGTGTTGACGGCGGAACACCGGGCGGCGGCCTGGACGGCAAACTGCAGGCTGGAGACGGTGAACCCCAGGTTTCCAGCGCTCAGGCTGCCGACGATCAAGGCCAGGAACGCCGGCAGGACCAGGGCGAACTCCACGGCGGTCGCGCCGCCGGCGTCGCGGCGAAGGCGTCCGATCAATGCGGCCCCGCGGCTCACAGCAGGCGCATCCAGGCGGTTCGTACGATCTGACCCGGGAAGGCCGCCGCGACGGTCAGTCCCGGAAAGATCGGCTGGTAGGCGTAAGCCGCCTGCACCCGCAGATAGAGCGCCGGCGCAGACCCTGGATCATTCACGGCGATGCAATTCGAGGGCTTGGAGGCGGGCGCGGCGACGTACTGGAGCGTGTTGGCGGCGTTCAGGCAGTACCATCCCTCATTCAGGCCGCCCTGCAGCGTCACCGCCGACCCCAGGGACGTGCCGCGGATGGCCGTGGTGACCGCTGCTGCGACGTCTGCGCAGTTTATGGTGACCGGGGTCTCCGTCGTATCGCAGGTGGCGACGCTGGCCTGGGCCGCCGCCTGTGACGCGACGGCGACCTGGGTGGTGACCAGGGCATAATGCGCAACATCGGCCACATTCAGGACGGCGCCAACGAACAGGCTGCCGATCAGTGCGAGCTCGACGGCGGCGACGCCGCGGTCATCGTTCCGGAAACCCTGCAGGCCTCTGCGGCGGCGCGTCATGACACCAGCTGCCCGCGCATGGGGACCATGGATACGGGCATGTCCAGACCGGCGGCCTTGCACTCCCCATGCTCCAGGATGGCGCCGGTTCCGTTGATCAGGATGTCGTCGACGACGAGGACAAAGCACGACGCCCCTTCGCTGGACTTGTTCACGGCGCCCGAGAAGGTGACGCTGGCCTTGGGCAGGTAAACCAGGCCGGTGATGTCCCAGGCGGGTGAGTTGCCGGCCTCCGAAATGTCCACCCCCCCGGTCATCGCGGGATCCTGGTAGATCGCGACGCCGGTCCACGGGCCCGACGAGGGCGCGCGAAAGTCGAGCCTGCCGCCGCCCACGGGCGTGTGGGTGCGGTCGCCGTCCGAGCCCGTGAAGACGACGGTCAGGGCGCCGCCGTTCTGGGTCTTCAGGGTGTACCCGTTGGTGTCCAGCCGTCCGTTGTGGATGACCAGCAGCGCGCCGTCGCCGGTGCTGTCGATCTGCATCGGACCTGTCAGCTCTATGTCGCCGCACTTATGGACGGCGGCCCCGCCCCAGCTGTAGCCGCCGCTCAGCCGGTTGGAGACGGGCAACGGCGGATCGTTGTTCCTGCTCGGCGCCCTGGGATAGACGCCCCCGCAGGGATCGCTGGGGATCCGCGAGGCCAGGGCGAAGTAGGGATCGATGACCGGGGACATGCCGGACGTCTGCTTGACGCCGCAACCATTGTTGGTGATGCGCGCGTCCCCGAAGTCCGCGCCTAGGTTGTGTCCATTGCAGCGGGCGCCGGTATTCGACATGAGGTTGCAGCCGGACAGATTGGCCGAGGCCGCTCCGTTCGACCGGATGGCGTCGGACGCCCCGCTGCCGGCGAGCGCCAGGACACAGTACGGCCTTGGCCCGGAGGCCTGGATTGCCAGCGCCGTCGCCGTGATCCGCTTGGCGGGAGATCCCGCCAGGGTGGTGTCGCCGCCATAGCCGACCAGCTGGGCCAGGATCAGCGCCTGAGGCTTGGTGATGGTCACGCGATAGCAGACGCCCTGTCCATCCGGGCACGATTGGCCGTTGACGACCGTGACCGCGACGCCCTGCTGGCCGTGGTTCAGGCCGTAACGCGCCGTCACGGCGCGCGCTTCGACCGCATAGCTGTCCGAGGCATTGGTCGCCGCCGCCACAGCCGCAGAGTCCGCCGCGTTCTGCATCGCGCGCTGGTTGGCGTGCCAGGACGCCACCTCAGTCCCGAGGCCGAACGTCCCCAGCACGGCGGGCATCAGCAGAGCCGAGAGGATGGCGATGTTTCCTCGTCGATCCCGCCGAAAAGCCGCAAACTTCGCCCGGGCCGCGACCAACAGGCCCCGGTTGCTGAATCTGGGGAGCATCAAGCGCCTCCTGCGGCTGACGACACCGCAGACTAGGCAAGCGCGCTTAATAATCGGCTGAAAGACTTGGTTTATCTGCCCGCAAGCATGTTGGCGTGCCAGCGCAGGTGGTCGTCCATGAAGGTGGCGATGAAGGCGTAGCTGTGGTCGTAGCCGGGCTGGCGGCGCAGGGTCAGCGGGATGCCGGCCTGGGCGCAGGCGGCCTCCAGCAGGTCTGGCTTGAGCTGGCTTTCCAGGAACGGATCGGCCAGGCCCTGGTCCACCAGCAGCTCAGGCGCCCGCGCCCCGTCCGCGATCAGGGCGGCGGCGTCGTGGCGTCGCCAAGCTTGGCGGTCCGCGCCCAGGTAGCCCGACAACGCCTTCTCGCCCCAGGGACAGTTCATCGGCGAGGCGATCGGCGCGAAGGCTGAGACAGCCTTCCAGCGGCCGGGATGCTTGAGGGCCAGGGTCAACGCCCCGTGGCCGCCCATGGAGTGGCCGGTGATCCCCTGGCGCGCCATGTCGGCCGGAAACTGCGCGGCGACCAGCTCCGGCAGCTCGCTGGTGAGGTAGCTCTCCATCCGATAGTTAGCGGCGAAGGGCGCCTCCGTGGCGTCCAGGTAGAAGCCGGCCCCCTGGCCGAAGTCATAGGCCGGATCGTCGGGAACCCCCTCCCCCCGCGGACTGGTGTCCGGCGCCACGAAGATCAGGCCGAGCTCGGCGCAGGCGCGCTGGAACTGGCCCTTCTCGGTGACATTGGCGTGGGTGCAGGTCAGGCCGGACAGCCACCAGACCACCGGCAGGCGCGCACCGGCCTGCGTCGCCTGCGGCGGCAGGTAGACGCTGAAGGTCATCGGCGTCGCGGTCTCTTGGCTGGCGTGGCGATAGACGCCCTGGCGCCCGCCGAAGCTCTTGGCCTGGGAGACCACCTCGAGGGTCAATAGATCACCACGCTGCGGATACTCTCGCCCGAATGCATCAGGTCGAAGGCCTCGTTGATGCGCTCCAGGGGCAGCTTGTGGGTGATCATCGGGTCGATCTCGATCTTCCCCTCCATGTACCAGTCGACGATCTTGGGCGTGTCGGTGCGGCCGCGGGCGCCACCGAACGCGGTGCCCTTCCA
>NZ_JBKJTG010000169.1:0-3296 GCF_046590535.1 Phenylobacterium sp.
CGGCTCACGCGTGCCTGTTTCCAGATCCGATGGCCCTTACCCAGGACGTCCGAGAGAAGGACTCATGGTTCCACGCTCCAATCCTCAAGGATCGAGTGTTTCCGCACCTGATGAGCACGGCCCTGGTCACGGAGCGGGTGAACGAGAAGGAGCGACGGTACCGGCGAAAGGTCGAGAAGCGAGGCAAGGATCCGCACCACTCCTTCGCCATGATGCTTTGCGACGTCGCCATGGTCCGGGCCTACGGAACGGCCACCTTCCTTCTACCCGACTTGACGCCTCCGGCGCCGACCTCGCCCGAACACCACCCGATCGTGCAGCAGCTTATGCATCACCGGCGGGAAGGCACCTGCGGGGGGTGCGCGTATTTTCGATTAAAGGACGGCACCCCCGGCACTGTTGGCGCCGGTGTCTGCGGCTTTAATAAATCGAAGGACGTGCAGGGTGTGAGCGACAGGGACCCGTCATGCCGAGCCTACGTGGCCGGTGAGAGCGCGACGTAGTGACAGCCATAGTCACCAGTTGTCACCAGGCAGGTCGCATCTGCGACGCGAGTGACGCAATGAGATCCGGAGTGACAGCCGGATGACGTCCGAAATGTCACCGAAAATACCCCCGGACCCCCTTTAAGAGATAGGCGAAGTGACAGTTTCTCGTGGCGAGTGACAGAATCTAGGGGCAGTCCTACTGGGACAGCTGGCGGGACGGCTCTTTGGATTTGTCAGTGGCGGCCCTCAGGAATTGTCGCTCGCGGGGATCGTTACAGAAGAAGACGCTGCTTTCCCGCACCGTTGCAGCCGTGGAGCCAACGGATGCCTGGCACAGCCGACCGGTGTTCGCTATCGTCCAAACAATTGTTTGAATCCGATTTTTGAGGGACCTCATATGACCACTGCCCGCCAGATTCAGCTCGTCACGCGCCCCGTGGGCGTGCCCGTCCCCACCGACTTCGCCGTGGTGGACGTCGAGGTCCGCGACGCCGGCGAGGGCGAGATCCAGGTGGCCAATGTGCTGATGTCGGTGGACCCCTACATGCGGCCTCGCCTGGACGCCGATCAGCCCCTTGACGCCCCCATGCTGGGCGGCGGCTTAGGTCGGGTGACGCAGTCCAACAATGCGAAGTTCCGCGAGGGCGACCTGGTGCGCCACAGCGGCGGCATGCAGGAGCTGTTCGTCAGCGACGGCCGAGGCGTCGCGGTGCTGAAGCCGGACCCCGACCTGCCGCTCAGCGTCTACATGCACGCTCTGGGCGGCACCGGCATCACCGCTTATGGCGGTCTGCTGGAGACCGGCGCCCTGAAGGACGGCGAGCAGGTGTTCGTCTCCACCGCGGCGGGCGCCGTAGGGTCCGTGGTGGCCCAGATCGCCAAACTGAAGGGCTGCTATGTGGTGGGCTCCACCGGGTCAGCGGAAAAAAAGGCCTGGTTGCTGGACGAGGCCGGCCTGGACGCCGCCATCGACTATCACGCCGAGAACCTGGCCGAGGCGCTGAAGGCGGCCACGCCCAAGGGCGTCGACGTCTATTTCGAGAATGTCGGCGGCGCGCACCTGGACGCCGCCCTGCCCCGCATGAACGTCCGCGGTCGCATCCCGGTCTGCGGCATGATCTCCACCTATAACGGAGGCGGCGAGGGCGTGCGGAACCTATTTAACCTGATCTACGGCCGGGTGCGCATGGAAGGCTTCGTGGCCAGTGACTTTCCTCACCTGAACGCTCAGTTCATCGAGGACATGACCGCTTGGCTGAAGGCCGGCAAGATCAAGTACCAGGAGACGGTGCTGGACGGGTTCGAGCGCGCGCCGGAGGGGCTGATCGGGCTGTTCTCCGGGAAGAACAGCGGAAAGATGCTGATCCGCGTGGCCGACTGACCCAGTCCAGCGCCGAACACCTCGCAAAAAAGGGGAAGACGATGCCGACCCTCTATCCGTCCATGGATGCCGCCCCGGCGCCGGCCGCCAACGCCGCGGTGGCGGCGTCATGACGGTCGTCGTGACGGGGGGAACCAAGGGCATCGGCCTGGCGATCGCGGAACGCCTGGCGCGGGCCGGCGAGCCGCTGGTCCTGGCCTATCGCACCGACGACGCGGCCGCCGACGCGGCGCGGTCTCGCCTGACGGCTGTCGGGGCGGCGGTGCTCACCGTCAGGGTCGATATCGGCGAGATTGACGGCGCGGCCGAACTCATGGCCGCGGTGGCCAAGGTCGCTTCCGGTCCGCTGCGGCTGGTCCACAGCGCGGCCATGATCTATCCCACATCCCTGCTTCAAGCCGACCTGGTCCAATTCACCCAGGCCATCCAGGTCAACGGTCTGTCCCTGCTCTATCTGGTCCAGAAGGCGCTTCCCCTGCTGGAGCGCGGCAGTGCTGTCGTCTTCATTTCCAGCGCCGGCGCGCGAACAGCTCAGCCGAACTACGCCGCCCTAGGGGTGGGCAAGGCCCTTGCGGAAAGCCTCGTGCGATACTTGGTGCCGGAACTGGCGCCACGGGGCGTGACGATTAACGCCGTCGCTCCCGGTCTGGTGGACACCGGTTCCGTGGCGGGGATGGTCGGGGGCGAGGACGCCGCCACGCGAATCCTCGACCGCGCCGCGCGAACCCATCCGTCCGGCCGCCTCAGCCGCGACAGCGACTATGCCGCCGTGGTCGAGTTCCTGCTCAGCCCGGCCGCGGAATTTGTCCAGGGTCAGGTGATTCACGCCAATGGCGGGGCCTACGTGGCGGCATGATGGCGAGGGCCTTGGCTCGCGCGACTGGCACTTCGTGACGGACAATGCGCGGCGCAAGTGATCGCGCAGATTTGGGGATGATGCGGATGACCCGGGACGAAGCGCTCGCATCGTTCGCGGTAGAGATTGCGGCTGATGAGATGGCGTTGCTGATTGAAGTGGTTGTGGACTGTGCCGTGTACCGCGCCGAATTTATGGCGTGTCTTCATCCTCCGAAATCGCTCCATCGCCCGTTGTCGTCGTCGGAGCGGTTGGTGTGAGTTCTCCGCCCTGTTGTTCAGCCAACGGCCCACCTCCTGACGGTCGGTGCTGCCGATCTGCTTCATGGCTGGCTTGATGAAGGTGAGGGTGGCCGCCTTGTCCCGCGTCTTTGTCACGTAGGATTTCAGCACCACCAGCCGGATCACCTTGGACGAGCTGTCGAAATAGCGAAGCGGGTTGGCGGAGCGGGTCATCACCATCGGCTAGCCGGTACGTTCTAACCGCCCGCCAATTTCGGGCTGACAATGCCGTTGGCGCCCGACCCCGGCGCCTTCTAGTCTCAGGCGATGATTGGATTCCCGCCGCCGCC
>NZ_JBKJTG010000205.1:0-11989 GCF_046590535.1 Phenylobacterium sp.
CCCTGCTGCCGCTTCTGGCCGTGGGTCCCGCCGGGGTCGCCAGTGGTCATGAGGGGGTGCTGGCGGATTTGCCGGCCTGGGCGCGAGTGCTGGCCAGCTTCGCCGCTGTGGCCGGCGTGGTGATCGGTGGGCGCTATCTGACCCGCCCGATGTTCCGTTTCATCGCCGCGGCCCGCCTGCGCGAGATATTCACCGCCTCGGCGCTGCTGCTGGTGGTGGCGGTGGCGGCCCTCATGGAGCTGGTCGGTCTGTCGCCGGCCCTGGGCGCCTTCCTGGCCGGGGTGGTGCTGGCCGAGAGCGAGTTCCGGCGCGAGCTGGAGACCGACATCGAGCCGTTCCGCGGCCTGCTGCTGGGCCTGTTCTTCATCACCGTCGGCGCCGGCCTCGACTTTGGCGTGGTGGCCGCCCAGCCCCTCACCCTGATCGGCCTGGTGGTCGGCCTGATGGGGCTGAAGGCGGTGGCTATGTACGCCGTCGCCCGCGCCTTCCGCAAACCCGGCCGCGACGCCGCCACCACGGCGGTCGCCCTGGCCCAGGGCGGCGAGTTCGCCTTCGTCCTGCTGACCTTCGCCCTGGGCGCGCGGGTGATGGACGCCGACACCGCCAAGCTGCTCACCGCCGTGGTCGCGGTCTCCATGGCGCTGACCCCGCTGGCCATGGCGCTCTATGAGCGATGGGTGCTCAACCGCGCCCGGCCCCGGGCCGAGCCCGAGGGCATGGCCTTCGACGAAGGCGCCCCGGACGCCATCGTCGCCGGCTTCGGCCGCTTCGGCCAGATCGCCACCCGCCTGTTGATCGCCAACGACTTCAAGGTGGTGCTGCTGGACTCCAGCATCGAGCAGATCGACCTGATCCGCCGCTTCGGCTGGCCCGTCCACTATGGCGACGCCAGCCGCCTGGACCTGCTGCGCACCGCCGGCGCCGAGAAGGCCCGCCTGCTGCTGGTGGCCATCGACGACCGCGACAAGGCCGTTGAGCTGGTGGCCGCCGCCCACCAGGCCTTTCCTAACCTCACCATCCTGGCCCGCGCCTACGACCGCAGGCACGCCTATGAGCTGATGAAGGCCGGCGGCGATGAGGTCGAACGCGAGACCTTCGAGAGCGCGCTGACCTTTGGCCGTAAGGCCCTGATCAGGCTGGGGGTTCACGAACGCCGCGCCCTGCGCGCCGCCACCCTGTTCCGCGAGCACGACCGCGAGCTCTTCCTGCGGCTGGCCCCCCTGGCTGGCCAGGACGCCGCCTATGTCATGGCCAGCCGGGACTCCCGCCAGACCATGGAGCGCCTGCTGCGCGCCGAGATGGCCCGGCTGGACGAGGAAGACGAGCGCGGCGAGCGCGAGCCCTTCCGCTCCGGGATGTCCCCGCGGCTGGAGGGGCAGGACGAGCGGGTGTAGGAGATTTTGTCATGAGCCAAGCCCACGCCCCCGCACCCGCCATCGAGGCCCTGTCGTTCACCGGGTTCGACGCCGACTTCGACCGCTTCTCACAGACCCTGGGGGGATCCTTCGCCCGCTACGGCTTCGCGGTGATCTCCGATCACGGCGTCCCCCAGCCGCGCATCGACGCGGCCCTGGCGGCCACCAAGGCGTTCTTCGCCCTGCCCGAGGCGGTGAAGCGCAAGTACAAGCTGCCGGTGTCCGGGGCCCGCGGCTACACCCCCTTCGGCATTGAGACCGCCAAGGGCGAAACCCACCACGACCTGAAGGAATTCTGGCACGTGGGCCGCGACCTGCCTCCCGCTCACCCCTATCGTAGTCACATGGCCGACAACGTCTGGCCGGACGCCGAGGTGGCCCAGTTCCACGAGACGGTGGGCTGGCTCTACGCCGCCCTGGACGCCATGGGGCTGAAGGTGCTGGAGGCGATCGCCGTCTACCTGGGGCTGGACCGCGGGTTCTTCTTGCCCACCGTGGACTTCGGCAACTCTGTGCTGCGCCTGCTGCACTATCCGCCGGTCCCCTTCGACGGCCCGGAGATCCGCGCCGCCGCGCACGAGGACATCAATGTGATCACCCTGCTGCTCGGCGCCGAGGAGGCGGGGCTGGAGGTCAAGGACCACGACGGCCGCTGGCTGCCGATCAACCCGCCGCCGGGCTCCCTGGTCTGCAATATCGGCGACATGCTGCAACGGCTGACCAACCACCGCCTGCCGTCCACCACCCACCGGGTGGTCAACCCCGCGCCGGAGCGCCGCGGCGTGCCGCGCTACTCCACGCCGTTCTTCCTGCACTTCAATTCGGACTACGAGATCGTCACCCTGCCCAACTGCGTGGACGCCGCCCACCCGGACCGCTACCCGCGGTCGATCACCGCCGACGACTTCCTCCAGGAACGCCTGCGCGAGATCAAGCTGGCCTGACGCCTCCTGTCCCCCGACACGTAAGTAGCGGGGGGAGAGGAGGTTAGCCTACTCCGCGGCGATCAGGATCTGCCGGGCGCGGTCCTTGAAGTTGATCTCCTGGAGGTACTTGATCCCCTCCTCGGCGATGTCGTCGCCGACCATGCGGTCGCCCTCGGACTTCAGCTCGTCGATGTCAACGTAGGTGGCGTAGAAGGCCTTGGTGCGGTCGGTGATGATGCCGGCGTTCAGGAGGGTCTTCACCAGGACGCGGAAGATGTTGGACTGCTCCTTCATGTTCTCGCGGCGGGTCTCGTCGGTGATCATCAGCGCCATCTCGGCGATCACCCGGTCGGGATCGAGGCCAAATTCCTCATAGAGGTCGCGCTGCTGGGTGGGCGCCACCAGGTTGAACAGCAGCGTCTGGAAGCAGTGGGCGGCCCACAGTTCGATGATCTCGTGCTCGGATTCCGACAGGTGCGGAATGGTCCGGTCGGCCCAGATCTTGCCGAACTTGTGGTGGAAGGCCTCGTCGGTCATCACCAGCTGCATCAGCTTCTTGCCGAGCGGGTCGCGGATATTGTTGAAGAAGGTGGCGAAGGCGCCCATGGCCAGGCCCTCGACCAGCATCTGCATGCCGATGATTTTCTTGTAGACCTCCGGCGCGTCGATGATCTCGACCAGCAGGTTCTTCAGGGTCGGGCCGCATTCGACGGGTCGACCCCAACGCGCCTTGATGTACTTGGCGAAGGCGGTGACGTGGCGGGCCTCTTCGCGGGTCTGGTTGGCGGCGTATTCCTGCGCGCCCTGGTCCTTCAGCACGTGACAGAGCGAGGCCGACAGGTTCAGCGCGCCCTGCTCTCCGTGCAGGATCGAGGAGAAGGTGCGCAGCGTCGACTGGTTCACGAACCGGACGCGGGTCTTCCAGTCGCTGAGGTGGTTGGAGACGTAGTCGGTGGACAGGGAAACGATCATCTCCTCCGGCAGGAGCATCTCGTTCTCCATGTCGAAGGGCTCGTCGAAGTCGATGTATTTCTTGTCCAGCGGATCCCAGAAGTGGTCGTGGGTCGCCGAGATGATCTTGTCGAAGGCCGTCGAGCGCGCGCCGTAGCGATCCAGCTCCAGCATGGACTCGAAATCGTCCGGCGCCACGGCGTCGTAGATGATGTCCTTGGTGATGTTGCCGTCGGCGGCCATGGGTCTCGCTCCTCAAGCGGCAGGCGTCCACCGCCCGAGCCTCCAGAGAAACACCTGAACGGTGATCAGTCAAGGAAGGTGACGGTGGCGTCACTTTCATTCCTCCCGCGGACCGAAGCGCAGCGGGCAGGGCGCCTGCGAAGCTGACGTAGCGGGTTTCCGCTCCGACCTCAGCGGCCGGAACGCTCCACCGCGGCGCCTCTCCTCGGGTCGATCTTCCAGCTTGCAGAGCTCGGCCTGCCGGTCGCCATGATCCCGACCGGCGGCGGGTCTCCCACGTTAGGGGCTACGGCGCGAGCCGAGGCTGAGGGCTGCGCAGATCAACAGTTGAGTCAGTTTCATTCTCAAGTCTCCGAAGGTTGTTGCCGCTCGGGGTTCGTGTTCAGACGCCGCTCAGGGCCCGCCAGGCGACGTAGGCCGCCGTGGCCAGCACCATGAGGGCGAAGATGCGCCGGGCCGTGTCCGCGCGCCGCGCGAGCGCGCGCGCCGCGGGCAGTCCGGCCAGGGCGCCGAGACCGCCGCCCGCGACGAGGGCCGCGAACACCGGCCAGTCCACAAGCCCCGAGGCGGCGTAGCTGGCGCTCGTCGCCGCGCCGAACACCACCACCGAGACCAGCGAGGAGGCCGCCGCATGCGCCAGCGTCATGCCGGTCGCAGCTATCAGACCGGGCACGATCAGAAAGCCGCCGCCGATGCCGAAGAAGCCGGCGGCCAGGCCGGTGAGCAGGCCCAGGGGCGCGAGCTTGACGGTCATCGCGGCGTTCAGGTGAACGGCAGGGTCGCCCTGTCCCTTGCGAGGCAGGAGCATCGAGACGCCCACCAAGGCCATCGCCACGGCGAACCAGAGCACGAGCCGCCCGCCGTCGATCTGCTTGGCGAGATGCGCGCCCACGAGAGCGCCCGCCAGCCCGGCTGCGCCGAACACCAGAGCGCAGGGCCACTTGACGGCGCCAGCCCGCGCCTGCCCCGCGAGCCCGATCGCGGCGTTCACCGCGACGGCGGCAGCCGAGGTGCCGATCGCCACATGCGGATCGCGCACGCCAACGACGTACAACAGGAGCGGTGTGGCCAGCACGGAGCCGCCACCGCCGAAGACGGTGAGCAGGACGCCGATGACGGCGCCGCTAACCGTCGCCAACACCAGGCTGAGCGACAGCGGGTCCACCGCTCAGGCCGGGGCCGGACGGTTCCAGGGCAGCAACGCGAGAACTCGGGCCATGCCGCAGAAGCCCGTGACGCCGGCCAGGGCGAGGCCCGCGCCCACGAACGCGCTGAGCCCGAAGAACGCGGGATGCACGCTGAATCCCAGCGCCACGCCGCTCAGCACGAGGACGCCGGCGGCGATCTGCACCTGGCGCATGACCTCCAGGGGGGCCTTCGGGTTCTCTTGCATGGGGAATCCGGCGGCTGCCCAGCCGTCGAGGCCGCCTTCGAGAACGAAGGCTTGGCCGTCCACGCATGCCGCCAGGCGTCCTGCGTTGGCCTGCGTCCGCATGCCCGAGCGGCAGGCGAAAACCATCTGCTTCCCGGGCCCGGCTCCGAGGGACTTAGGGTCCAGGGTGGCGAGAGGTCGCGATACGGCGCCCTTCACGTGGCGCCGGGCGAACTCGTCCGGCTCGCGGATATCCACCAGCACGGCGCGGTCAGCCTTGATCAGGTCAGCCACTTGGGTCGGCTTGAGGGCTTTGAGGGGTGCGGTCATGTGGCCTTCTTGATGTCTGGAGGGCAGAAGATCTCCGCAAGCGTCGCCACCACCTTGATCGCGGCGGGGTCTGAGATCCGGTACCAGATGCTCTGGCTTTCGCGGCGGGTGGCCACGATGCCTTCCTCTCTCAGCACCGCGAGGTGCTGGGATAGCGCGGACTGGGAGAGACCGACCTGCGGGAGCAGGTCTCCCACCGTCCGCTCGCCGTCTGTCAACTGGCACAGGATCATCAGCCGCCGCTCGTTGCCCAGGGCGCGCAAGAGCTTCGCCGCTTCCGCCGCGCTGGCCTCGAACCGGGTGATGTCGAAGTTCGCAAGATCAAGCATGGCGTGCTATATATTCATTGATCCTAATTTAGCAATCTCTTATATGAGGACAGAAGCCAGGAGGCCCCGCCATGACGCCCGCCGTGCAGACCTTCTTCGACAAGGCCACCTCGACCGCCACCTATCTCGTGGTCGATCCCGCGACCAAGACAGCAGCGATCATCGACCCGGTGCTCGACTACGAGCCGACGGCGGCAAGGCTTTCCACCGCTTCGGCTGACATCGTGCTCGAGGCCGTGCGCGCGCAGGGCTTGCAGCTCGCCTATGTCCTTGAGACCCATGCCCATGCCGACCACCTGTCGGCCGCTGGCTACATCCGCCGACAGACCGGAGCCGCCATCGTCATCGGGGCCGAGATCACCCGCGTGCAGAAGGTGTTCATACCTCTGTTCGAGGCCGAGGACCTGTCGCCCGACGGAGGGGCTTTCGACCGGCTGCTGGCCGAGGGCGATACGCTCCCGCTGGGCGAACTCAGCATCCGCAACATGCACACGCCCGGTCATACCCCGGCCTGCGTCACCTATCTGATCGCAGACGCCGCCTTCGTGGGCGACACCCTGTTCATGCCCGACTATGGCACCGCGCGCGCGGACTTCCCTGGGGGCGATGCGGCCGAGCTTTATCGGTCCATCCAGAAGATTCTCGCCCTGCCGCCCACGACGCGGATCTTCGTCGGCCACGACTACCTTCCCCCCGGCCGGACCGAGTTCCGGTGGGAGACCACGGTCGCCGAGCAGCGCTCGGACAACGTCCATGTCCACCAGGGAGTCACCGAGGCTGGGTTCGTCAGCATGCGGCAAGCCCGCGACGCCACGCTTCCTCCGCCGACACTGATCCTGCCCGCCCTGCAGGTGAACATCCGTGGCGGGGAGTTGCCCGCACCCACCAAGACCGGCCGCGTCTTCCTCAAGCTGCCAGTCACCATGGTCTGATGCGTTGCTGACGCTGCCAGTCCATCGCCCCCAAGGAGCCCTCCATGAACTATTACTTCGCCAAGACACTGGATCTGCCCTTCGAGGCAGCGGTGGCCAAGACCCGCGAAGCGTTGTCGCAGGAAGGCTTCGGTGTGATCACCGAGATCGACGTCCGTCAGACCCTGAAGACCAAGCTCGGGGTCGAGTTCCGCCCCTATCTGATCCTGGGCGCCTGCAATCCCGCCCTGGCCTACGAAGCACTGCAGCTGGAGGACAAGGTCGGCACGATGCTGCCCTGCAACGTCGTCGTGCAGGATGCGGGTGGCGGACGGACCGAGGTTGCTGCGATCGATCCCGTCGCGTCCATGCAGGCGATCGGCAACCCCGGGCTGACTGAAAAGGCCCAGGCGGTCGGCGACAGGCTGCGCGCCGTGATCGACCGCCTCTAAGTCAGGCCGCGCCACTGGCATGCCGTCAGGCTTCAGCCGCTCCTCGGGCGAACAACCCGTTAAGCCGCCTCAATGGCCTCGATATCGGCGTCAGAGAGGCCGAAGTGGTGGCCGATTTCGTGCACCAGGACGTGGGCCACCAGTTCCTCCAGCGTCACCTCCCCGCGCTCGGCCCATTCATCCAGGATCGGGCGGCGGTAGAGGAACACCATGGAGGGCTGCGGCGACGGGTCGAACACCGAGCGGTGGGCCAGGTCCACCCCCTGGTAGAGCCCGGTGAGCTCGAAGGCGTCGGCGATGCCCAGTTCGTCCAGCACGTCCTGGGCCGGGAAATCGTCCACCCGGAAGATCACCTGGCCGGTCATCCGCCGAAATTCCTCCGGCAGGGCCGCGAAGGCCTGTTCGGCCAGGGCCGCCAGGTCGTCGAGGGAGGGCGCCTTGCCGACCTCACTCATCGGGCACGATGATGTTCGGGTTCTCCGGCAGGCGGATCTCGAAGAGGCCGATGTCCAGGGGCTGCTGGGGCTCCACCGGCCGCAGGGGCTGGCGCGAAATGGCGTGCAGGATCGCCGGGTCCAGGGTCTGGCGCGAGCGGCGGGCGTGCCGGGCCTGCGGCGCCGCGATCGGCCGCGCAGGCGTCGCGATCCGCCAGTAGGAGACCTGCAGCCGCCAGGTGGTGGCCGGTTGCGCCGCCGGTCGCGGCCAGCGGCGGCCGTCCTCGTAGGTCGGCTGAACCGGCGCGGCCGCGGCGCCCGTCGTCTGTTCGATGAGCGCGCAATAGCGGTCCTCCACCGCCGGCCCCGCCGCGCTGCGGTGGTCGTCGAGGCACCCGGCATAGGCGTCCAGGGCGGCCTCGCGGGTGGCGTAGGCCGCACCCAGCGGATCGGTGGTGAACACCACCGGCTCCCCCGCCGCGGTGGCGGCGTCGCGTTGCCGGGCGGCGCGGCCGGACGGGCGCGCCAGCGCCTCGTCCGCGTTCGCGGCCACTGGATAGAGGATGGCGGTCATGTTCCTGATCATGCGGCAAAAGGCTCTGCCGGCAAAACGCGGCGCCAGGACGTCGCGGCGTGCGGCGGGGGTCCGCTGGCCGTAAGGTGGCGGATATGATTCGCCGGGGCCCGGATGAGCGCCAATGACCTGATCCTTGCGGCGGCGGCGGGCGCGGTGTCGCTGGCCATCTGCGCCGTGCTCTGGGCGCTGGCCCAGCGCCGCCGGGGCCAGGCCCGGATCGACGCCCTGGCCGCGCGCCTGGCCGCCGTGGAGGCGCGCGCCGAAGCCGCCCAGGCCTCCGCGGAGGCTTTCGATTCCGCCCTGCTGGCCGTGGAGGACGGCCACGCCATGCTGGCCTCCGGGGAGGAGAGCCTGGCCGTCTGCGCCGACGCCCTTGGCCTGGCCGGAGCTGAGCCCCAGGCCCTGGTCAACGCCCTGATGCGCGCCGATCCGGACCATGCCCGCAGGCTGCGGGCGCTGTTTGAGCGGGGCGAGGCCTGCGCGTTCGAAGTTCGGGGCCCCGCGGGCGTGGTGACGGTGGAGGGCCGCGCGGCCGGCGCGCTGGCCTGGCTGCGGGTATCCGCGGTGATCGGCGAGGACGCCGGCCTGCCCACCGCGCCGCGCTTCGCCGCCTTTCTCGACGCCCGCCCCTGCCCGGCCTGGATCGCCGCGGCGGACGGCTCGCCGATCTGGGTCAATTCCGCCTGGCTGAAGGCCGTGGACGCCGCCAGCCTGGATGAGGCGGCTCTGCGGGGCGCCGCTTTCGACAAGGCCGCCGACGCCCTGGCCAGCGAGGCCGCCAACCTGGGTCACCAACGCGAGGCCCTGCGCTGGTTGAGCCTGGGGGGTCGCAGGCGGGCTTTCCAGATCACCGCCCAGCCTCTCGATGGCGGCGGCGTCGGGGTGTGGACCGAAGACGTCACCGAGCTGGAGGAGATGCGCGAAATCCTCAAGCGCAACGTCGAGGGCCATGACGAGACGCTCAACCACATCGCCGACGCGGTGGCCATCTTCGGCGAGGGCAAGCGGCTGATGTTCCACAACACCGCCTTCGCCGAGCTGTGGAGCCTGGAGCCGGCCTGGCTGGGCGAGCGGCCGACCCACGCCGAGGTGCTTGACCGCCTGCGCCAGCGCCGCCGCCTGCCGGAGAGCGCCGACTACGCCAAGTGGAAGGCCGCCGAGCTCAACCGCTACGAACACCTCGACGCCGCGCCTGACGACCTGTGGAGCCTGCCCGACGGCCGCACGCTCAGGGTCGTGCGCCAGCCGCACCCGATGGGCGGCCTCCTGCTGCTGTTCTCCGACATCACCGGCGAGCTGAAGCTGAAGGCCCAGTACAACGGCCTGATCCAGGTCCAGCAGGCGACCCTCGACAAGCTCTCCGACGCCGTGGCGGTGTTCGGCTCCGATGGCCGCCTTCGCCTGCACAACGAAGCCTTCGAGACCTTCTGGAAGATCACCCCGCAGCAACTCCAGGCGGCGGGCGACTTCGAGGGCGTGGTCGAGCTGTGCATCCCCAAGCTGCACGACATGGGCTTCTGGCGCGAGCTGAAGGGCCGCGTCGCCGACCCCGATCCCGGCGCCCGCTCGCCGATGACCGGCGAGGTGAAGACCTCGGACTCGCGGATCGTGGCCTACCAGTCGCGGCCCCTGCCGGACGGCGCCACGCTCGCCGCCTTCACCGACGTCACCGACGCCAGGCGCCTGGAAAGCGCGCTCGCCGCCCGCGAGGCCGCCCTCACCGAGGCCCAGCGCCTGAAGCGCGACTTCGTCGGCAACGTCTCCTATGAGCTGCGCACCCCGCTCACCACCATCATCGGCTATTCGGAGCTTCTCGAGCGCTCGGGCGAGGCCCTGTCGGAGCGCGGCCGCAGCCACGCCGCCGCCGTCAAGTCCGCGGCCACCCAGCTCGCCCGCTCCATCGACGACGTGCTCGACATGGCCCAGATCGACGCCGACGAGATGGCGCTGGACCTGGCGGACGTCAACGTCGCCGACGTGCTGCTGGCCGTCACCAGCCGCTGGCAGCCGGCCGCGGAGGCGGCGAGAATCTCCCTGGTGGTGGAACGCCCCGACGACATCGGCCTGATCCGCGGCGACGCCAGGCGGCTGGGCCAGATCCTCGACCACCTGGTGGAGAACGCGCTGGGCCAGACCCCCGCCGACGGCACGGTGACGCTGGCCGCCCGCAAGGCGCTGGGCGAAATCCAGCTGCAGGTGTCCGACACCGGCCGCGGCATCGCCTTCCACGTCCAGGCGCACATCTTCGACCGCTTCATCGGCCGCGAGCGCGGCGGCCCGGGCCTGGGCCTGGCCCTGGTCAAGGCGCTCACCGAGCTGCACGGCGGCTGGGTGGCCCTGGAGAGCGAGCCGGGCGCCGGCGCCACCTTCACCTGCCACCTTCCCGAGGAGGCCCAGGCCAGCGCCGCCCAGCCGGAGCTCGGCCTGACCCGCTGAGCCGCCTGACCCGCTGAGGCGTGACTCTGGCCAGGCTTTGCCGCAGGCTGGGCCTCCAATCACGCCGGGGCCCAACCGATGAACCTTCGCACCCTGACCCAGGCCCTGGCCGCTGTCGCCGCCGCCGGCGGGCTCGCCGCCTGCGCCACCGTCAGCCCGCCGGCGGTGGCCCTCTACGCCATGGACTGCGGCAGGATCACCCTGGCCGACGCCGACGCCTTCGCCGACGACGGAGCCTACAAGAAGGTCGCCAAGACCCTGGTGGTGCCCTGCTACCTGGTGCGCCACCCCCGGGGCGACCTGGTCTGGGACACCGGCGTGCCGCAATCCATTGCCGACCTCCCGGGCGGCGCCGCCCCCGGCGGGCTCACCGTGGCCCGCAAGCTCACCGACCAGCTGGCCCAGCTCGGCTTGGCGCCCGCCGACATCGAATATGTCTCCATCTCGCACAGCCACTTCGACCACATCGGCAACGCGGGCCTGTTCGCCGGCTCCACCTGGATCGTCGACGCCAAGGAGCGGGCCTACGCCTTCCGGCCCGAGGCGCGGACCAATGCCCAGCAGTTCGCCGCCTACTCAGCCCTGGAAACCGCCAGGACCGTGCTGATCGAGGGCGACGCCGCCCACGACGTGTTCGGCGACGGCTCGGTGATGGTGATCCCGGCGCCCGGCCACACGCCGGGGCACACCGTCCTGCTGGTCCGCCCGGCCAGGGCCGCCCCCGTGCTGCTGACCGGCGATCTCTGGCACATCGCCGAGAGCCGCGCCGCGCGCCGGGTGCCGCGCTTCAACGTCGACCGCGCCGAGACCCTGCGCACCATGGACAAGGTGGAGGCCCTGGCCCGCGAAACCGGCGCCACGGTGGTCCGCCAGCACGTGCCGGAGGATTTCGCCGCCCTGCCGCGGTTCCCCCAGGCGCTACGCTAAAACCGACGCCCGGCAGGCAACCTTTGACGGCGCCGCGCGCTCAAGCTTCACTACGGGGTCGATCAAACCAAGGAGAACTACCCATGCGTCTCATGACCGCCATTGTCGCCGCCTGTGCGGCCCTCAGCCTCGCGGCCTGCGAAAGCGCCGCCGACAAGAACGCCGAAGTGAAGGCCGACGCCCTGGAAGCCCAGGCGGCCGTCGCGCCGACCGAAGCCGCGGAAACCGCCCTGAACGCCAAGGCCGACGCCATCGAGCAGAACGCCGGCAACGCCGACGGCGGCGCCACCACCGCCAACACGCCCGACACCAGCCCGTCCAAGTAAGGCTTGCGCGCCACCCTGAGGCCTCACGGCCGAGGGGTGGCGCACTCCCTCCTCATGACGCGGAGGGCCAGGGCCCTCAGCCCATCCGGTGCAGGCCGCACAGCTTGTTGCCGTCCGGATCGCGCAGATAGGCCAGGTACAGCTTCCCCATCCCGCCGTCGCGCACCCCCGGAGGCTCCTCGCAGGAGGTCCCGCCGTTGGCGACGCCCGCCGCATGCCAGGCGTCGGCCTGTTCCGGCGAGGCGCAGGCAAAGCCGATGGTCCCCCCATTGCCCACGGTAGCCGGCTGCCCGTCGATCGGCACGGAGACCGAGAACACCCCGCCCGGCGTGCGCCAGAACGCCCGGTGGCGGTCCACCG
>NZ_JBKJTG010000159.1:0-10470 GCF_046590535.1 Phenylobacterium sp.
CAGGGGCAGCTTGTGGGTGATCATCGGGTCGATCTCGATCTTCCCCTCCATGTACCAGTCGACGATCTTGGGCGTGTCGGTGCGGCCGCGGGCGCCACCGAACGCGGTGCCCTTCCACACCCGGCCGGTGACCAGCTGGAACGGTCGCGTGGAGATTTCCTTGCCGGCCTCGGCCACGCCGATGACGATGCTCTCGCCCCAGCCCCGGTGGCAGGCCTCCAGCGCCTGGCGCATCACCGCGGTGTTGCCGGTGGCGTCGAAGGTGTAGTCGGCGCCGCCGTCGGTGAGCGCCACCAGGTGGGCCACCACGTCGCCGTCGAGGGTCTTGGGATTGACGAAGTGGGTCATGCCGAACCGGCGGCCCCAGGCTTCGCGGTCGGGATTGATGTCTACGCCCACGATCATCGCCGCGCCCACCAGCTTCAGCCCCTGGATGACGTTCAACCCGATGCCGCCCAGGCCGAACACCACCGCGTTGGCGCCCGGCTCCACCTTGGCGGTGTTGACCACGGCCCCCACCCCCGTGGTCACCCCGCAGCCCACGTAGCAGGCGGCCTCGAACGGCGCGTCCTTGCGGATCTTCGCCAACGCGATCTCCGGCAGCACCGTAAAGTTCGCGAAGGTCGAGCAGCCCATGTAGTGGTGCACCGCCTGGCCCTTGTAGGAGAACCGGCTCGTGCCGTCCGGCATCTGCCCCTTGCCCTGGGTGGCGCGGATGGCGGTGCAGAGGTTGGTCTTGCGCGAGAGGCAGCTTTTGCACTGTCGGCATTCGGGCGTGTAGAGCGGGATCACATGGTCGCCCGGCTGGACGCTGGTGACGCCGGGCCCCACCTCGACCACCACGCCCGCGCCCTCATGCCCGAGCACGGAGGGGAACAGGCCCTCGGAATCCAGGCCCTCCAGAGTGTAGGCGTCGGTGTGGCAGACGCCGGTGGCCTTGATCTCCACCAGCACCTCGAAGGCCTTGGGGCCCTCAAGGTCCAGCTCGACGATCTCCAGGGGCTGCTTGGCGGCGAAAGCCACGGCGGCGCGGGTTTTCATGGCGGGGCGGCCCTCAAGAGAACGTGAGACGGGCCACAGCATTTCTACGCGGCGGCAATGAAGGGTGAATGATAGCTTAATAGACGGGAAGAGCCCCTGCCTCAGGGGTCGGGAGATGAAGCCGATGAGCGTGCCCCACGACGTGGCGCCACCGTCGCCCCTGTTCGACGCGGTCACCCTGGCGGACCTGCCTCTGGACGAGGACGCCGGCCCGATCAGCCTGCACCAGGAAATCAACGAGCGCCGCGCCCGGCTGGAGAACGCCGAGGTGCTCCACGGCCTGCGCGGGCTGTAGCCGCCCCCACCCCGCTCGCCTTGCGGATCGCCCTCCCCACAAGGGGGAGGGATAAGGGAGGCGTCGTTAGGCCCCGTAGCCTTCCGGCAGCTCGTCTTCTTTCAGGAGGTCGTCCTTGGACACCTTCTGGTTCTTCACCTTGGCCTTTTCGACGATCAGGTCGACGACCTTGTCCTCGAAGATCGGCGCGCGGAGCTGGGCCTGGGCGTTGGGGTTCTGGCGGAACAGGTCGAACACCTGCTGGGCCTGGGCGCCGTACTTCATGGCTTCCTGGCGCATGGCCTCGCCCAGTTCCTGCTCGGTCACCTGGACGTTGTTGGCGCGGCCGATCTCGGCCAGCACCAGGCCAAGGCGCACCCGGCGTTCGGCGATCTTGCGGTATTCGGCCTGCAGGTCGTCGTCCGACTTGCCGGCGTCCTCGTCCGGCAGGGCGCCGTTGGCCTTGTCCTGCTGCACCTGGGTCCAGATCGAGGCGAACTCGGCCTCCACCATCTTCGGGGGCAGCGGGAAGTCGTGCTTGGTGTCGAGCTGGTCCAGGAGGGCGCGCTTGAGCTTGAAGCGGCTGGCGCCCTCGTATTGCTGCTCCAGGTTGGTCTTCAGCAGTTCGCGGAGCTTTTCGAGGTTCTCCACGCCCAGGCGTTCGGCGAGCGCGTCGTCGGCGGCCGATTCGACCGGCGCCCTGACCTCCTTCACCTTCACCTCGAACTCGGCGGCCTTACCGGCCAGGTTCGCGGCCTGATAGGCGTCGGGGAAGTTCACTTTCACCAGGATGTCGCTGTCGGGCTTGGCGCCCACCAGCTGTTCCTCGAAGCCGGGGATGAACTGGCCCGAGCCCAGCACCAGCTCGGCGTCGGTGGCGGCGCCCCCCTCGAAGGCCTCGCCGTCCAGCTTGCCCAGGAAGTCGATGACCACCATGTCGCCGTCCTTGGCCTTCACCGTCTTGCCGGTGCGGGTCTCGTAGGTGCGGTTCTGCTTGGCCAGCTCGGCCACCGCCTCGTCGACTTCCTTGGCGGTCGGCTCATAGACCGGGCGCTTCAGGGAAAGCGTGGCGGGGTCGATCGGCTCAAACTCCGGCATCACGTCGATGGCGATCTCGTAGGAGAGGTCGGCCTTCCCCTCGATCACCTGCTGCATGTCGCCGTCCGGCTTCAGGTCCGGGTCGCCGGCGGGGCGCAGCTTGTTGTCGGCGAGCACCTTCTGGGTGCTCTCGTTGAGGGTGGCTTCCACCACTTCGCTCATCAGCGCCTTGCCGTAGAGGCGGCGCACATGGGCCAGCGGCACCTTGCCCGGGCGGAAGCCCTTGATGTTGAGGGTCGGGGTGATCTCGGCGATGCGCGCTTCCAGGCGCTCCGTGAGGTCGGCGGCGGGCACCGTCACGCCATAGACCCGGCTCAGGCCTTCACCAGACTTATCAACAATTTGCATGGACATTCTCAACTTCCGGACGCCGCGCTCAAGGTGCGCGCGCAGGTCCGCCTTCGGATGGAGTGGTGGATGTGGCCGAACGGCCGGCCACAAGCGGCGCCCTTATGTCACGCCGCCCGCGCCGCTCCAAGCCCCGAAAGGCCGGCTTGAGGGTGGTCCACCACGCGCGATCTGGACGAAGGGCGTGACGTGGAAGAGGCGCCCCCCGTTCACCGCTCAGCCTGGGACATTCGAACCTATGCTGGACTCAGATGGGTGGAGCTGGGCGGCTTCGTCAGCATCAGGTTTAGCCTTTCACCGGAAGACTCTTTACGCATCTTGCTACAGGGCGGATGTTGTGGGGGGGCAATCTGGTAGATTGCAATCTGGGGGCGAATAAAATGGAGAACGCCGGGGTCATTTCCCAAGCAAACGCCAAGCTGGAGCAGGAAAACGCTCGCCTCCGGGCTCTGTTGATTCAAGCCGGCGTTGATGCTCAGCACACTGCCGAAGCCGAAGCCGAAGCCACTGCCGAAGCCATTGCCGAAGCCACTGCGGCCTCTGCGATCCGCGACGAAAATCATCGGATCGAACTGGTCGGCAGCCGCGACGAAACGAGAGCCTCGGACCTTATCGCTCGGCGATTGCGGCAAGAGGCGACCGATACCAGCCTCGCCGTGAACGCGCGCGAAATCACCGAGTCCAAGCGGACGGGGGAGGAACTGCGGCTGGCGAACGCCAGAACGCGCGAACTCGCAGCAATTGTCGCCTCTTCGTCGGACGCGATCATCAGCAAGAAGCTCGACAGCACGATCACCAGTTGGAACGCAGCGGCCGAGCGCCTCTTTGGGTTCACGGAGGAGGAGATGCTGGGCCAATCGATGTTGCGCTTGATCCCGTCCGAACGGCATAGCGAGGAGAAAGACATTCTGGCCCGGATCGCGGCCGGTGAGATCGTGCCGACGGTCGAGACCGTCCGCACGCACAAGGGCGGCCAGCCGATAGATGTGTCAGTCACCGTCTCGCCCGTGCGCGGTGAAGGCGGCGAAATCGTCGGCGTCTCCAAAATCGTCCGCGACATTACCGAGCGCAAGCAAGCCGAGAAGGCTCTGCGGGAGAGCGAGGAGTTCGCGCGCACGGTTCTCGAAGCGAGCCCCGACTGCATCAAGATCCTCTCGCTCGACGGCCGGCTGGAGCAGATGAACGCCAATGGCCTGTGCCTGATGGAGATCGCCGACTTCGCCGCTGTTCAGGGTCTTAGCTGGTCGGCGCTGTGGCCCGCCGACGCCGCTCCTGATATCGAGCGGGCCTTGGCCGAGGCCGGAAAGGGTCGAACCGGGCACTTCACGGCATTCTGCCCAACCGCCGAGAAAACGCCAAAGTGGTGGGATGTCGTCGTCACCGCTGTGTCCGATGCCGAGGGCAACCCGACCCGCCTGATCGCCGCCTCACGCGACATCACTGAACAAAAAGACGCAGAAGCGCATCGGGTCCTTTTGATCCGTGAGCTGGCGCATCGCTCGAAGAACCAACTTGCCGTCATTCAGGGAGTCGCCAGTCAGACTGCGCGAAACGCAGGCTCCTTGGATCAATTCAGCAAGCTTTTCGCGAGGCGCCTTCAGGGTATGGCCATCTCGGCGGATCTGCTCATTGCTCAAAAATGGGCCGGGGCGCCGCTCGGCGATCTGGTTCGTCGCCAGCTCGAACCGTTCGGCACAGACGAAGGCCGGCTGGTGTGCGAAGGCCCAGACGTATTCCTGGGCTCAGAGGCCGCGGAATCGATCGGCCTGGCGTTGCACGAACTCGCCACCAACTGCGTCAAGTACGGCGCCTGGTCGCTCCCGGCCGGCGTCGTTAGGGTCGACTGGACCTTAGACCGTGATGGTGCGCACCCGCCCCAGTTGAGGCTAAGTTGGACCGAACGTGGCGGTCCCGCCGTCACGCCGCCCACCCGCGAAGGTTTCGGACGCCGAGTCATCGAGCGGATGGTGGCGCAGAAGCTTGGCGGCACGGTGGAAATGAAGTTCGACGTCCAAGGATTGAGCTGGACCCTGGCAGCGCCGCCCACGCAATTCACTGAGGCGCCGCCCTCGGTGGGGGGTATGGCCGCCCAACCTGACATTTGACCGCCATCCCCCGTGTCTCGCGTGTGTCCCTGACAGATGCACCTGGGAGTGCGGCTGACGGAATTCGAGCCTAGGCGTAACTGGCTAGGCCACCCCCGCCCCGCCCTGCGGTGGATACAATATTGGTGCGGACGAGAGGACTCGAACCTCCACGCCTTGCGGCGCTGGAACCTAAATCCAGTGCGTCTACCAGTTCCGCCACGTCCGCAACGGCCCTGCCATCGCGGCGGACGCCGCCCGCGTCAAGCCTTGGCGAGGGTGACAGCCGCCGCGGGCGCCTGCAAAAGGACGCCCATGCCCCAAGGCGTCCTCTTCGTGCACACCAACTTCCCGGCCCAGTTCCGGGACCTGGCGCAGGCCCTGGTCGCCCGCGGCGTGCCCTGCTGCGCCATCGCCGCCCAGGCCGCGCCCGGCCTGCCCGGCGTGCGGATCGCCCGCTACACCCTGTCGCGCGGCACGTCGCCGGACATCCTGCCCCAGGCGGTGCGCGCCGAGGCCGACCTGATCCGCGGCCTGCACGCCGCCGAGGGCGCCCGCGTCCTGCAGGCCGAGGGGTTCGATCCGCAGGTGATCGTTGGTCATCCGGGCTGGGGGGAAACCGTCCTGCTGGACGACGTGTTTCCGCAGGCCCGGCAGGTGATGTTCTCGGAGTTCTTCTATCACGCCACCGGCTCGGAGGTGGATTTCGACCCGGAGTTCCCGGGCTCCGAAGACGCCGCCGGCCGCGCCAAGGTGAAGGCCAAGAACGCGGTCATGTGCCTGGCCCTGGCGGAGGCCGATGTGATTGTCGCGCCGACGCGGTTCCAGGCGGACCTGCTGCCGGTCGCCTTCCGCGATCGCGCCCGGGTGCTGCACGAGGGTGTCGACGTGGCGGCGATCACCCCGGGGCCGGCCGAGCCCTTCACCCTGCCCGACGGCCGGGTGATCGCGCCTGGGACCTCGGTGATCACCTATGTGAACCGACAGCTCGAGCCCCTGCGCGGGATGCACATTCTGGCCCGCGCCCTGCCGCGCCTGCTGGCCGAGGTTCCCGACGCCCAGGTGCTGATCTTCGGCGAGGCGTCCAAGCGGGCCTATGGCGGCTCGGCGCCGGACGAGCGCACCTGGGTCGACGTGAGCCTGCAAGGCGTCGCGCTGGACCCGGCCCGCGTCCACTTCGTGGGGCGCGCGCCGCACGACCAGATGCTGGCGGCGCTGCGGCTGTCGACGGCGCACGTCTACTATAGCTACCCCTTCGTGCTCTCCTGGTCGCTGATCGAGGCGATGGCGGCCGGGTGCTATGTGATCGGCTCAGACACCGCCCCGGTGCGCGACGCCATCCAGGACGGGGTCAGCGGCCGGCTGCTGCCGTTCTTCGATGTCGACGCCCTGTCGGCTGCGCTGATCGCCGCCTGTCGCGATCCCCAGGCCTCCGGCCCGCTGCGCGCCGCCGCGCGGGAGACCGCCGTGGCGCAGTTCAGCCGCGACGCCGGGCGCGCGGGCTGGTTCGCGATCCTGAAGGAAATGGGATTGCAGATCCCCAGCGCGATCTAGCCGCAGCGGATTTCGCGGATGGTCCCGGTCTGGGCCTCAAAGAAGAAGTTCAGCCGGCTGGGACTGTAGTCCTGGGTCACCGGGCAGGTGGTGCAGGCCACCCGCTGCAGGTTCGGGCGCACCGGCACCGGGATCTGGGTGCGGGACTGGCCAACCAGGTGTTGCAGGTCGGCGGCGCCGCAGCTGTCCCGGGGAGCGACGATCGGCGCCGGCCGCGGGGCTATCGCCTGGGGTGGTGCGATCGGCGGCGGTGGATCGGCCGGGCCGCTGGAGCAGGCCGCCAGGGCGAGGAAAACCCCCGTGGCCAGAACTGTCCGCCTCATGCCTGCTTCTCCCAACCGCGCGCCTGTTGCTTCCAGTACGAGACAGCAAACCCCTTGGCCTTCACCTGGCTCCACTGGGCCCGCGCCACGGCCAGTTGCGCCTCGTCCCCGCCGTCGAACAGGACCACACAGCGCTGGTAGCCGGCAAGCTCTCCCGGCTCGGCGCCATCCACCAGGAAGAGGGCGTCGGCGGCGTTGGGGTTCTCGAAGCCCGCGGTAAGCAGCACCGGCTGGCGGGCCGCGCCGGGCTCCTCGGCGGGGGCGTGCGGCAGGAAGCTGTCGTCGCGGTAGCTCCACAGCCAGCCGTCGAAGTGCTCGATGCGGGCCGGCTCGCGGGTCCGCACCACGGCCCTCCAGCCCCGCTTCAGGGTTTTCTCCAGGAGCTCCGGCAAGGCCTGGTCCAGCCCGGTGCGCTCCAGGTGATAGAACCAGACCTCGGTCTCCGGCGTCGTCACCTCAGCTCTCGTACTTCTCCGCCACCATCCGGTTCAGCAGGCGCACGCCGAAGCCGGTGGCGCCTTCCGGGATGGTGGGGACCGCGGAGGGCTTCTTCCAGGCGGTGGAGGCGATGTCGAGGTGGGCCCAGGGCGTGTCGTTGATGAACCGCTTGATGAACAGGGCCGCGGTGATCGAGCCGCCCGGGCGGCCGCCGGTGTTCTTCATGTCGGCGATCATCGAGTCGATGTTCTTGTCGTAGTGGGCCGGCAGCGGCATCCGCCACAGGGGCTCGTCCTCGATCTTGGACGCCGCCAGAAGGTTATCCGACAACTCGTCGTTATTGCTGAACAACCCGCCGACATCATCGCCGAGCGCGACGATGATCGCCCCGGTCAGGGTGGCCAAGTCCACCATGAACTTCGGCTTGAACCGCTGCTGGCAGTACCAGACGGCGTCGGCCAGGACGAGGCGGCCCTCGGCGTCGGTGTTGATGATCTCGATCGTCTGCCCCGACATCGAGGTGACCACGTCGCCGGGGCGCTGGGCGTTGCCGTCCGGCATGTTCTCCACCAGGCCCAGGATCCCGACGGCGTTGACCTTGGCCTTGCGCGCCGCCAGCACGTGCATGAGGCCCGACACGGCGGCCGCGCCGCCCATGTCGGTCTTCATGTGCTCCATGCCCTCGGCGCCCTTGATGCTGATGCCGCCGGTGTCGAAGGTGACGCCCTTGCCGATGAAGGCCACCGGGGCCGCCTTCTTGTCGTCGGCGCCGTTCCATTTGAGGATGGCGAGCTGGCTCTCGCGCACGCTCCCCTGCCCCACGCCCAGTAGCGAGCCCATGCCGAGCTTCATCATCTCGGCCTCGCCCAGGATCTCGACCTCCAGGCCCAGTTCCTCCAGCTGCTTCACGCGCTTGGCGAACTCGGCGGGATAGAGAACGTTCGGCGGCTCGGAGACCAGGTCACGGGAGAAGGCGATGGCGTCGGCCAGGGCCGCCAGGTCGGCGAAGGCCCCGATGGCGCCGTCCACGTCGCCGGTGACGATCTCGGCCTTCGTGACTGACGGCTTCTTCTCGGCGGCTTCCTTGGTGCGGTATTTGTCGAACCGGTAGGAGGCCAGGCGCACGCCGAAGGCCGCCCTCGCCGCCTGGCCCGCATCGCCGGCGACCTGGACCCGCAGGGTGGTCAGGCCCGAGGTCTTCACCGCATTATAGGCGCTCGCGGCGGCGTTCTCGGCGCCCAGGCCGTCGAACCCATCGGCCTTGCCCGCGCCCACCAGCACCACGCGGGCGGCCTCGGTTCCGGCCGGGGCCAGCAGGTCCAGGGTCTGGCCCTTGGCGCCGGTAAACCGGCTGCCGGCGAGCGCCTTCGCAAAGGCGCCGCCCTGGGCGGCGGCGGCCTCACCTTCGAACACGACGATCGCCAAGGCGCTCTTTTCACCAAGCACGGCGTCGGCCGCGACGAACTGGATATCCATGGAATTCTCTCAACTTATCGACCCGGCGCAGCGCGCGCCCTGAACCCATCCCAGCCTGACCGTTCGTGCGGCGGTTGTGTGGCGGGGCGACGCATGGTTTAGAGCAGCTTCCTGTCCCGGGCGCGGCAAATATCTTGGCCCGCTCTATATTTCTTGCCGATGCGCCTGATCGATCGATACCTGCTCCGTCAGCTCTTGGGGCCGACCGTCATGGCGACGGCGGCGTTGACGGCGGTCGCCCTGCTTTCGACCAGCCTGTCGCAGCTCGACATCATCGTCAGCCAGCGCCAGAGCGCGCTCGTGTTCCTGCAGGTGACCCTGCTGGCCATGCCGCAGCTGATCAACATGGTCATGCCCATCGCCCTGCTGGTGGCCGCCCTCGTGGCGCTCAACCGCCTGCATGTGGAGCAGGAGATCGTGGTCTGTTTCGCCGGCGGCATGAGCCGCTGGCGGGTCATCGCGCCCGCCCTGCGGCTGGGCGGCGTCGTCACCCTCATCGCGCTCTTCATGAACCTCTGGGTCCAGCCGGCCGCCTCGCGGCAGATGCGCGAGACCCTGTTCCAGGTCCGCACCGATCTCGCGTCGACCCTGGTGCGCGAGGGTGAGTTCACCGAGCCCGCGCCGGGCCTCACCGTCTATGCCCAGTCGGTGGACTCGGGCGGCCTGATCCACAACCTCTTCATCCACCAGACCAAGGACGACGGCGGGGCCACCACCTACACCGCCGACGAGGGCCGGGTGGTCAAGCGCGGCGACAAGCCGGTCCTGTTGATGCGCAAGGGCTCCAACCAGGAGTTCAGCCGCACCGGGGTGCTGAATTTCCTGTCCTTCGACGAATACGTCTTCGACCTCTCCCCCTTCCTGGAGAGCGACGAGCTGGTCCACTACAAGCCGTCGGACCGCTACCTGCATGAGCTGTTCTTCCCCGACCTGCAGCAGATCTGGGAGAAGCAGAACCGCGACAAGCTGCTGGCCGAAGGCAACGCCCGCCTCACCACGCCGCTCTACAACCTCACCTTCATGAGCTTTGCTCTGCTGGCCATCATCGGCGGCGGCTTCTCGCGTCTGGGCTATGGCCGGCGCATCGCGATCATCGGCGCCACGGCCGTGGCCGTCCGCATCCTGGGCTTTGTGATCCAGGCCGCCAGCGAGTCGGAGCCCTGGATCAACGTCCTGCAATATGTCGTGCCTCTGGGCGCCATGGGCCTGGCCCTGCGCGGCATCTTCAAGCAGCGGGTCAGCCGCTTCATCGACATACGCAAACGCCCCGCCCGCATCGCCGGGCTGAAAACCGCATGATCGGGACCGGCCGCCTCGAACGCTACGTCCTGATCCGCACCTTCACCGGGGTCGGCGCGGCCTTGGCCGTCATCGCCGCGGTGATCCTGCTGGTGCAGTTCGTCGACCTGTCACGCTCGGTGGGGGTTCGCGCCGACGTGGGCGTGGCCCAGCTCTTCGGCCTGACCTTGCTGAAGGCCCCGGCCCTTATCCTGCTGCTGCTGCCCTTCGTCTTCCTGGCCGGCGGCATCAGCGCCTACGTCGGTCTCAACCGCTCCAGCGAGCTCGTCGCCATGCGGGCCGCGGGCATTTCGGCCTGGCGCTTCATCCTGCCCTCGGCGGCGGCGGCCTTCGTCGTGGGGGTCTTCGCCGTCACCGCCTTCAACCCCCTGGCATCGGCCCTCAGCGCCCGCTTTGAGGCCGACCGCGCCGGCCTGATGGAAAACTACCTCACCGACGCCCCCAAGGAGGTCTGGCTGCGCCAGGGCGACGACCGCAACCAGATCGTCATCCACGCCAAGTCCCGCGACGCCGTCGCCGGGCGGGTGAAGCTCAG
>NZ_JBKJTG010000072.1:0-5440 GCF_046590535.1 Phenylobacterium sp.
TTAAGGCGACAGCTTGTAGCCGCCGGCCTCGGTGAGCAGCAGCCTGGCATTGGCCGGATCGGGTTCGATCTTCTGGCGCAGCCGATAGACGTGGGTTTCCAGGGTGTGGGTGGTGACGCCGGCGTTGTAGCCCCAGACCTCCGCCAGCAGCTCCTCGCGCGTCACCGACTTTTCGCCGGCGCGGTAGAGGTACTTCAGAATGTTGGTTTCCTTCTCCGTCAGCCGAATCTTCTTGCCCCCCGCGTCCACCAGCATCTTGGCGGCGGGGCGAAACTCGTAGGCGCCCAGGCGGAACACCGCGCCTTCGGAGTGCTCGTGGCTGCGCAGCTGGGCCCGGATGCGGGCCAGCAGCACGGCGAACTTGTAGGGCTTCGTGACGTAATCGTTGGCCCCGGCGTCGAGCCCCTGGACGGTGTCGTCGTCCGCCGCGGCCGCGGTCAGCATGATCACCGGGGCGGAAACCCCGGCGGCGCGCATCTGCCGGCAGGCCTCGCGGCCGTCCATGTCGGGCAGGTCAACGTCCAGCAGGATCAGGTCCGGGCGGCCTTCCCGGGCCAGCCGGACCCCTTCGCCGGCGGTGGCGGCCTCCAGCGCGATGAAGTCCTCGGCCTCAAGCTGTTCGGCGACCGCCCCGCGGAGGTCCGCGTCGTCATCGACGATGAGCAGGGTCTTACGTTGAGCCATGCGGCGAAACATGCACCGTATCCCCTGTCCCCGGCAAAAGGATTTGCGAGGCCCGCTTGAACTTCACCGCCACCGCCGACGGCTGGCTTGACCTGGGCGAGCGCCGCGTCCGCTGCGCCCTGGGGCCTGCGGGTGTGATTGCGGGCGACCGCAAGCGCGAGGGCGATGGCGCGTCGCCGGCCGGGGTCTGGCCGATCCGCCGGGTGCTCTACCGCCCCGACCGTGGACCACCGCCGGCCAGCGCCTTCCAGGTCCAGGCGATGTCGAAGGACGACGGCTGGTGCGACGACCCGGCCGACCCCGCCTACAACCAGCCGGTTCGCCTGCCCTACGGGGCCAGCGCCGAAGCCCTTTGGCGGGACGACGGCATCTACGACATCGTGGTGATCCTGGGCCACAACGACGACCCGCCGGTTCGCGGAATGGGCTCGGCGATCTTCCTGCACCTGGCGCGGGCCGACTATTCGCCCACCCAGGGCTGCGTGGCGGTGGCGCGGGAGGACCTGGAAGACCTGCTGGGGCGCGCCCGGCCGGGCGACGCGGTGGAGATCAAGCCCTAGGACCGAACACCGCGGAGCCCACCCGCACGCTGGTGGCGCCGAAGGCGATGGCGGTCTCGAAGTCGCCGCTCATGCCCATGGAAAGCTTCGCCAGGCCGTTGCGTGCCGCGATCTTGGCCAGCAGGGCGAAGTGCGGCCCGGCCGGCTCCGCCTCGGGGGGAATGCACATCAGGCCCTCCAGGACCAGGCCGTAGGTCCCGCGGCAGGTGGCGATGAGGGCGTCGGCCTGGGCAGGGATGACGCCCGCCTTCTGCGGCTCCTCGCCGGTGTTCACCTGGACATAGAGCCGGGGCGCGCGGCCCTGGCGGGCGATCTCCCCGGCCAGGGCCTGGGCCAGCTTCTCCCGGTCGAGGGTCTCGATCACCTCGAAGACGGCCACCGCCTCGCGGGCCTTGTTGCTCTGCAAGGGGCCGATCAGGTGCAGGCTGAGCCCCTCGGCGCGGCCTTCCCAGCGGCTCATGGCCTCCTGCACGCGGTTCTCGCCGAACACCCGCTGGCCGGCGGCCAGGACGGGCACGATGGCCTCCCAGGACTGCTGCTTGGAGACCGCCACCAGGGTGACGTCGCCGGCGGGGCGCCCCGCGGCTTGCGCGGCGCGGGCGATCCGGGCCACCACATCGGCATAGGACTTGGCGTCTTGGGGAGCGGCGGACATCACGGGATTCTGGACCCTTCGGCGGACTGCCGCGCTCTTAAGGCCGCTGAGCCGCCCGCGGAAGGCCCTGCCGCGCCTGCTGCTCTTCACCGACCCTGAGCGGACCCCTGATCCGGAGGCTGTCGCCCGCACCCTGCCGCCGGGTTCGGCGGTGGTGTTCCGAGCGTTCGGCGCCGCCGACGCCGAGGCCCGCGCGCGCCGGCTGCTGAGCATCGCACGGACAAGGCGGCTGATCCTGCTGATCGGCGCGGACCCGGGCCTGGCCGCCCGGATCGGGGCGCACGGGGTGCACCTGCCTGAGCGGCTGGCCCACCGCGCCCGGGCCCTGAAGACTGCCCGCCCCGGCTGGATCGTCACGGCGGCGGCGCATTCCCTGAGCGCGGCGCGCCGGGCGCTCGCCTCAGGGGCGGACGCGGCGGTGGTCTCGGTGGTGTTCGCGTCGCTGAGCGCCTCAGCCGCCCGGCCCATGGGACCGATCCGGCTGGCGTCCCTGGTGCGGCGGGCGGGCGGGCCGGTCTACGCGCTAGGGGGAATCAGCAACAAAACGGCCCGGCGCCTGATTGGCGCGGGCCTGGTGGGCATCGCAGCGGTCGAGGGTCTTAGAACTTGAAGGCGGTCTCGAGCCGGACCCGCGGCTGGCCTTCACCGGGCGTCAGGTTTTTCGGCGCGCCGGTGATCTGCTGGTCGCCCAGGGCCACCGCGCCGCCCACCCGTAAGGACGGGCTGATGCGGTAGTAGGCGCCGGCCTGCACGTCGTTCATCGTCGACTGGCGCACGTCGGACTGGCCCATGCCGAGGGTCAGGCCCCAGCGACGCATGCCGGCGTCCCAGGTGAGGGTCTTGCCCGCGCCCGGCGCGACGCTGGCCGGCTCCGCGCGGACGGTGAAGTCGATGGGCTTGCCCTTGTCGGCCGCCTGCGCTGCGCCGCCCGCCGCGCTGAGAAGCGCGGCGGCGGCCAACAGAACGCTGATCCGGCGAACCGACATACCCACTATATAGCCCCGTAGCCCCGTCATCACATCCCCCAGGGCCGAAACCCTGGGTTGGCGATCTCGGGGCCGATTAGAGAACCGCCAGAGGTAACGTCAACCGACTCCACGGCCACAAGGCTCCCGGCCTGCGAAGTTCGCCGGCGCCTGTGGCGGTTCGGCCACGCGATTCCTGTTTGGCGCCGGCGGAGCCGTTGATATAGAGAGCCCGGCGCGGGGGCGGCGGCGTAGCGGCCATCCGCTACGGGGAACTGTTGGAGCGGAAATACATGCCGTTTGTGCGCGGTGTCTGGATGCGTAGCGCATCTGTCGGCGTGATGGCCGTAAGTCTTGTGGCGTTGGCGGCCTGCTCCAGCGGCCCGCGGCTGTTCGGCGGCGGCTCGGCCCGCACCACATCGGCGGCCAGCGCGCCGGCGATCGGCGTCAACGGCTATCTGTGGCGCGCCACCCTGGACACCCTGGCCTTCATGCCCCTGGCCTCCGCCGACCCCTACGGCGGCGTGATCATCACCGAGTGGTATGTGAACCCGGAGAAGCCGGACGAGCGCTTCAAGTGCACCGTCTACATCCTGGACGCGCGCCTGCGGGCCGACGGCCTGAACGTGGCGGTGTTCAAGCAGAACCGCGACCGCGCCGGCGGCTGGATCGACGCCCCCTCGGCCCTGCAGACCGAGACGGATATCGAGAACGCCATCCTGACCCGCGCGCGCCAGCTTCGACTTTCGAACATCCGGGGCTGATCGCCCTTCGATCATTCGCCAGACCCTTTCTGGTTCAAGTGGAGTCACTTGAACCAGGCGAAAAGGGTCTATCTCCAAGGGCTGGAGCGTGACGGGCGCCGAAACCGGCCTCCACTTTCGGCTGTCACGCTCTCGTCGGCGCGCCCGTGAAGGCCGTTGACCGGAAGTCCAACTCCAGTCCAAAGGCCGCTTGTGATGGCCCGCTACAATCCGAAAGAGACCGAGCCGAAGTGGCGCCAGGCGTGGGCCGGCGCCGACGCCTTTCGCGCGGTCATCGATAAGACCAAGCCCAAGTACTACGTGCTGGAGATGTTCCCCTATCCGTCGGGGCGCCTGCACATGGGTCATGTGCGCAACTACGCGCTGGGCGACGTGATCGCCCGCTTCAAGCGCGCCCGGGGCTTTTCGGTGCTGCATCCCATGGGCTGGGACGCTTTTGGCCTGCCCGCCGAGAACGCCGCCATGGAGCGCGGCGTCGATCCCCGGGCCTGGACCTACGACAACATCGCCCGGATGCGCGACGAGCTGAAGGAGCTGGGCCTGGCCATCGACTGGTCCCGGGAGTTCGCCACCTGCGACGTGGCCTACTATGGCCAGCAGCAGGCTTGGTTCCTGGACCTCTATCGCCGCGGCCTGGTCTATCGCCGCGAGGCGGTGGTCAACTGGGACCCGGTGGACCGCACGGTGCTGGCCAACGAGCAGGTGGTCGACGGCCGCGGCTGGCGCTCCGGCGCGCCGGTGGAAAAACGTAAGCTGAACCAGTGGTTCCTGCGCATCACTGACTACGCCGACCAGCTCACCGACGACCTGGCCACTCTGGACCGCTGGCCGGACAAGGTCCGGGTGATGCAGGAGAATTGGATCGGCCGTTCGAAAGGCCTGCGCTTCGCCTTCGGCTTTTCCGGCCAGGCGCCTGCGGGGTTCGACAGCGGCCTGGAGGTCTACACGACCCGGCCCGACACCCTCTATGGCGCGTCCTTCGTGGGCATCGCCCCCGACCACCCCCTGGCCGAGCAGATGGCGGCGCGCGATCCCGCGGCTGCGGCCTTCATCGCCCGGTGCAAGCAGGGCGGCGCCTCGCAGGCGGAAATCGACACCGCCGAGAAGATCGGCTTCGACACCGGTCTCTCGGTGGAGCACCCCTTCGACAGCGCGCGGACGCTGCCCGTCTGGATCGCCAATTTCATTCTGATGGACTACGGCACGGGCGCCATCTTCGGCTGCCCGGCGCACGACCAGCGCGACCTGGACTTTGCCCGCAAGTATGGCCTGCCGGCGACCCCCGTGGTGCTGCCGCCCAGCGAGGATCCGGCCACCTTCCGCGTGGGCGACGAGGCCTATACGGGCCCGGGCGCGATCTTCAACTCCGGCTTCCTCGACGGGCTCGACGTGGAGGCCGCCAAGGCCGTGGCGATCGCCCGGATCGAGGCGCAGGGCGCCGGCGAGGGCGCCACGGTCTATCGCCTGCGCGACTGGGGGGTAGCCCGCCAGCGGGGCTGGGGCTGCCCGATCCCGGTGGTCCATTGCGCCCGCGACGGCGTCGTCCCCTTGCCCAAGTCAGCCCTGCCCGTGGCCTTGCCCGACGATCTGGAGTTCGGCCAACCCGGCAACGCGCTGGACCGCCACCCCACCTGGAAACACACCACCTGTCCCACGTGCGGCGGCCCGGCGACCCGGGAGACCGACACCCTGGACACCTTCGTGGACTCGTCCTGGTACTTCGCCCGCTTCACCAACCCTGACGCCGCCGACCCCATCGACAAGGCCGCCGCCGACTACTGGCTGCCGGTGGACCAGTACATCGGCGGCATC
>NZ_JBKJTG010000113.1:0-7350 GCF_046590535.1 Phenylobacterium sp.
CGAGATCGTCCTGCAGGCGATCGACTTCTGCATCCACCAAGCGAAGCTGAAGACCTTCAATTCCTACGGCTTCAAGGCGGCCTTCAACCCAACCCACCCCGGCGAGCCCGGAAATCCCTATGGCTGGTGGGTCTCGCCCTTTCATTTCGGCCTGGACCAGGGTCCGATCGTGTTGATGATCGAGAACCACCTCAGCGGTCTGCTGTGGGGGCTGATGCGGCGTTGCCCCTACATCGCCAGGGGCTTGCGGCGCGCAGGCTTCACGGGCGGATGGCTTGAAACCGCGAACGAACCTCCCGGCGCCAGCTCAGCTGTCCTTCTCGACGAGGCAAGGGCGCAAAGCTAGGTCGGACGTTGCGTCGCGGAACAGCGACTGCGCCTCGTCCTGGATGCGCCGCAGGTGCTGGGGGCCAATGAAGCTCTCCGCATAGATCTTGTACAGCGGCTCGGTCCCGGAGGGGCGGACCGCGAACCATCCGCTCTCGGCTTTCACGCGAAGGCCGCCCAACGGCTCACCCGTGCCGGGGGCCGCGCTTTCTATCGAGAGGACCGGCTCGCCGGCCAGCTCGGCAATTGAGACGTCAGCCGGCTTTAGGGCCTTCAGGCGCGACACCTGGTCCAAGGTTGCGGGCGCGTCTGTCCGTTCGTAGACGGGCGCCCCCAGCTCGCGGGTCAGGTCCTGGTAGAGCTCGCTCGGGTCACGCCCGGTCTTGGCGGTCATCTCCGCGGCCAGCAGGCCCAGGCTGATCCCGTCCTTTTCGGTCGTCCATACAGACCCGTCTCGCCGCAGGAAGGCCGCGCCGGCACTCTCTTCACCTGCGAAGCCCAGCGAGGCTTGGAGAAGCCCGTCCACGAACCAGCGGAACCCTACCGGCGTCTCGACCAGGCGACGGCCCAACTGCGCTGCCAGGCGGTCGATGATAGCGCTGGTGACCATGGTCTTGCCGATGCTTCGATCCCCCGTCCAGCCGCAACGATGGGCGAACAGGTAGGCGATCGCGGCAGCCAGATAGTGGTTGGGGTTCATCAGGCCGTCCGAGGCGGTCACGACGCCGTGTCGGTCGGCGTCGGTGTCGTTGCCAACCGCCACGTCGAAGCGGTCGCGCAGGTCCACCAGACGCGCCATGGCGTATTTTGAGGACGGGTCCATGCGGATCTGGCCATCCCAGTCAGCGGTCATGAAGCCGAAGGTGGGATCAACGACGTCGCTGACGACGCTTCCAGAGATCCAATATTCGTCGAGGATCGCGCCCCAGTAGTCGACGCTCGCCCCGCCAAGCGGATCGATGCCGAGGCGGACGCCGGAGTCGCGGATCAACTGCAGGTCGATGACGCTGGGCAGGTCGGCGACGAACGCGGTCCTGTAGTCATGACGGTGGACCTCCGCCGCGGCGCGCGCTCGGGAAGCGCGGCGCACACTTTCCGCGCCGCAGCCCAGGAGGCCATTGGCGACGTCCTCGATCCATCCGGTCGTGGCCGCGTCCGCGGGTCCGCCATGCGGTGGGTTGTACTTGAAGCCGCCGTCACCGGGCGGGTTGTGCGACGGGGTGATGACGATGCCGTCGGCCAGCCCACGGGTGCGGGTGCGGTTATGCGCCAGGATGGCGTGGGAGACGACCGGGGTGGGGGTGTAGCCGTCGCGCTCGTCGATCATCACGGCGACCCCGTTCGCCACCAGCACTGCGAGAGCCGTCTCCAGGGCCGGGGCCGAGAGCGCGTGGGTGTCGATCCCGACGAACAGCGGGCCATCGATTCCGACCTTGCGCCGGTGGTCGCATATCGCCTGGGTGATCGCCAGGATGTGGCCCTCGTTGAAGGCGTTGTCGAACGCCGAGCCGCGATGACCGGAGGTCCCGAAGCGGACCCGTTCGGCGGGCGCGCCAGGATCCGGGCGGCCGGCGTAGTAGGCGTCCAGCAGACGTGGGACATCAAGCAGCCGGGTCGGATCGACCCGCTGGCCGGCGCGTGGATCGATCTGACCAGCCATCGCGGCGCCTATGCTGAGCCTTGCCGCGTCGGATTTCCGAGCCTGACGAGCACATGGTGGGTTTGGCCGTCGGCCACCAGCGGCAACTGCAGGGGGCGGCCTTCGATCACCGCTCCATCGCACTCGGCATAGGCGATGCCGCGACAGACACTGTCGGGGTTTTCGACCTCGACCTCATAGCGCGCCGTCTCGTGACGAAGGGTGACCTTGAAGCCCGGCCAGGTCTTCGGGATGCAGGGATCAAGGTGCAGGCTTCCGCCCCTCAGGCGAAGCCCCAGGACATTCTCAACGCCCGCCCGCTGCATCCAGCCGGCGGCCCCGGTATACCAGGTCCAACCGCCCCGTCCGACATGGGGCGGCCGTGAATAGATATCGGCCGCGACGACGTAGGGTTCCACCTTATAGCGATGCACCTCGGCGCGGGTGCGGGCATGGTTGATCGGGTTCAGAAGGGACAGCAGGTCGGCCGCCTTATCCCCCTCGCCCAGCGCCGCGAAGGCGATCACCGACCAGAGCGCGGCGTGGGTGTATTGCCCGCCGTTCTCGCGAATGCCGGCGGGATAGGCCTTGATATAGCCTGGGTCGAACGGCGTCTGATCGAACGGCGGCGCGAACAGCAGCGCCAGTCCGGTCTCCGGCAGGATCAGGTCGCGCTCGACCGCGGCCATGGCGCGGGCCGCGCGCTGCGGATCGGCCGCGCCCGAAATCACCGCCCAGGACTGGGCGATGGAATCGATCCGGCATTCCTCGCTCGCCGCCGAGCCCAGGGGGGTCCCGTCGTCGAACCACCCGCGGCGATACCAGTCGCCATCCCAGGCTTCGCGCTCCAGCGACGCTTGCAGGGCGATGAGATGCGCCGCCCAGGCTGTGGCGCGGGCGTCATCGTGGCGCGCCTGCGCCAACGGCAGGAAGGCCTGAAGTGTCGTGTAGAGGAACCAGCCCAGCCAAACACTCTCGCCGCGTCCCTGCGCGCCGACCCGGTTCATGCCATCGTTCCAGTCGCCGCCGCCGAACAGCGGCAGGCCATGTCCCCCGAGCTGAAGGCTCGCGTCGAGCGCACGGGCGCAGTGCTCGTAGAGCGGGGCGGCCTCGGCCGCGACGGTCGGATGGAAGAAGCTCTCGGGCTCGCCGGCGGCCAACGGCGGACCTTCCAGGAAGGCGACGTCCTCGGCCAGCACATCAGCGTCGCCGGTCACGCCGACGTAGTGGGCGGCGCAGTAGGCCAGCCAAACGCGATCATCGGCGAACCGCGTGCGGACCCCCTGGCCTGAGTGCGGCAGCCACCAGTGCTGCACGTCACCTTCGACAAACTGCCGCGCGGCGGCGCGCAGGAGGTGCTCGCGGGTGATCGCGGGCCGGATCGCCGCCAGGCTCATGGCGTCCTGCAACTGGTCGCGGAACCCGTAGGCGCCGCTGGCCTGGTAGAAGGCCGAGCGCGCCCAGAGGCGGCAGGCCAGCGTCTGATAGAGCAGCCAGCCGTTCAGCAGCACATCCAGGGGCCGATCCGGCGTCTCGACCTGGACGGCGCCGAGGAGATTGTCCCAGTTCTGTCGGACCTCCTGAAGGACCGCATCAAGGTCGGCCGCGCGGTAGTGCGCAATCAGCGCACTGGCTTCGTCGGCGCTCGCAGCGTCGCCGAGGAAACTGACCAGTTCGACGCTTTCTCCCGGCGCCAGATCGATCGTGGTTTGCAGCGCCCCGCACGGGTCGAGACCGCCGCCGACGCGGTTGGAGAGGCCAGCTGAACTTGCCAGCGCGAGCGGGGTCGCAAGCGCCCCATTGCGGCCGATGAACTCCCGACGGTCCCCTGTCCAGCTCGTCTGCCGGCCCCCGAGGTCGACAAAGGCGACGCGCGACCCGAAATCCGCGGACCAGCGATTGCGGGCAAACATCGCGCCGGTCGCGGGGTCCATCTGCGTCAGGGTGAAGGGCGCCGCCTCGGCGCGCGATGAGCCCAGCACCCACTCGACATACGCAGTGACCGAGAGTCGCCGCCGACGGCCTGAGACATTGCGGATCGTTAGGCGGGAAATCTTCACCGGATCGGCGAGCGGCACATATTCGACAAGCGCCAGGTCCAGGCCGTGACCCAAATGCTCGAAGCGGCTGTATCCCCAGCCGTGGCGCGCCACATAGGTCGCGGCTTGGTCGCGGATCGGCGCCGCCGTGGGGCTCCACAGCTCTCCCGTCTCCTCGTCGCGCAGATAGAAGACCTGGCCTGACCGGTCGCCGACCGGATCGTTGGACCAGGGCGTCAACCGGTGCTCGCGGCTGTTCAGCGACCAGGTGCAGCCGGCGCCGTCGGCCGACACCTCGAAGCCGAAGTGGGGGTTAGCGATGACGTTGACCCAGGGGGCCGGTGTCGACTGGCCCGGGCCGAGGATTACGACGTACTCCTTGCCGTCTGGAGCGAACCCGCCGAGGCCGTTGAAGAACTCCAGTTCGGGCCGGGCGGCCGGCGAGGGCGCGTCGGGGCTGCTGCCGAGCTGTCGCGCTCTCGGCCGCGACGGCGGCTGCGCCTTGGCTGCGCGGTCGAGCTGTTCGACAATGCTTCCGCGTTCAGCGCTCAGGACCACCCGAGCCGCCGAGGTCAGCAGCCCGCAGGTCTCGGCGGCCACCAGATCGGCGCGCAGGACATAGACCCCACCGACCGCGCCCGGATCCAGCGCCTGCAGCCGCGATTGGCTGGCCCGCACCAGCGCTTCCAGCGCCCCCTGCAGATCCTGGACGTAGGAGGTGGCCCGCTCATTGAGGATCACCACATCGAGGGCGACGCGCTTCATACGCCAATAGGTGGCGGCGGCCAGCAGGTCGCGGGCGACGTCGAGATGGTCGATGTCGCTGATCCGCAAGACGATGATCGGCAGGTCCCCGGAGATCCCCATCGACCACAGCCCGGGCTGGCCTGCAGCTCCCTGCTCGAGGGTCTCGGTGGGCGGGCGGAGCGCCGGCGTCGCATAGATCAGATGGCCGGCCAGGCGCTGGAACTGACCGGCGTGGGCCTGGGTGATCCCCAGGTGGTGCAGCTGCACCTGCGCCTGGGTCCAGGCCAGCGTTGCGGCGCGGTCGAAGGCGGTCACGTCGTGGTGCTTGTCGACGAGATCGAGGATCGCCTTGCGGGACGGCCCCACCATCGTCCAGAACGCTATCCGCACCTTCGCGCCCGGCGCGATCCGCACCCGCCGCCGCAAGGCGAAGATCGGGTCCAGGACGGCGCCCGTAGAACCCGATAGCGGACGGCCCTCGAGCACGGCGATCGGTGAGCCAATGCTTCGACCTCGTCCGAGAAAGCGGGCGCGGTCCGTTTCGAACTCCAGCTTGCCAACGATCTCGCCATCGACGACCGCGAGGTGGGCCGCCCAGATTTCCGCGTCTGCCGGGTCGCGCCGCCGACGCGTCGCGAGCAGCGCACCGATCCCTGCCAGGTGTTCGGTCTCGACGAACAGTTTGGAAAACACCGGGTGGGCGACGTCGGCCATGTGCGGCGCCAGCACCAGCTCGGCGTAGGAGGTGACCTCGATCTCGCGCGGCAGGTCTCCGGTGTTGAAGATCGAGACGCGCCGCACTTCAGCGTCGTCTTCCGCCGAAACCAAAACTTCCATGGTGGTCGTCAAGCCGTCGTCGCGGCGCGATATTTCCACCCGGTCCTCGTTGAAGGCGACGGCATAGCTGTCGGGCTCGGCGCCGGTCGGCTGCAGGCCCGCCGACCAGACCGCGCCGCTCTGCACGTCCCGGAGGAAGACATAGGAACCCCAGTCGTCGCAGGTCGCGTCCTCCCGCCACCGGCTTACCGACTGATCCAGCCAGCGCGTGTAGCCGGAACCGGCGGCGGTGAGCATCACTGTGTAGCGGCCGTTCGACAGTAGGTGGGTGGCCGGCGTGGCGGCGTGCGGACTGGGCAGCCGCCGCCCAAGCTGCGACTGGGCGTCCTCGATCTTGACGGCGACGGAGGCCTCCGCCGCCCAGCGCGGGGTCGGCGTGACGTCGCGCGGCATCCGCTCCTGCAGGAGCAGCTCCGTCGCCTGGACCATCGGCTCGGCGTGGAACCGCCGGCGCATGGCGCCGTCCAGCAAGGCGTCTGCGATGGCGACGATCGTCATGCCCTGGTGATGGGCCATGAAGGCGCGGACCAGGGCGGGGGCGTTGCCCTCCGGCACCCGTTCCGGCGTGTAGTCCAGGGCCTCGTAGAAGCCGTAGCGTCCCTGCGCTCCCACCGCGGCGAGACGCTCGAAATTGCGGGCCGCCGCGTGGGGATTGATCATCGCCGCCAGGGCGGTTGCGTAGGGCGCGATAACAATGCTGTCACCCAGGCCGCGCTTGAGTCCCAGGCCCGGGACTCCGAAGTTGGAGTACTGGTAGGTGAATTCGAGGTCGCGGGCGTTGAACGCGGACTCCGAAACCCCCCAGGGGACCCCCAGCTGCGCACCGTATTCGATCTGCCGGCGCACGACGGCGCGGGTCGTGCGGTCGAGCAGGCTGCCGGCGGGTGACTGCATGACCAGCGAGGGCATGAGGTACTCGAACATCGAACCCGACCAGGAGATCAGGGCCGCCGTCTCGCCGACCGGCGTGACGGCGTGTCCGAGGCGGAACCAATGCCGGGCACGGATGTCCCCCTTGGCGATCGCCAGGAAGCTAGCGAGCCGGGCTTCGGACGCCAGCAGGTCGTAGCAGTTCGCGTCCAAGACCCCGTCGGAGGGCAGGAAACCGATGGACAGCAGCTTGCGGTCCGGGTCGAGCAGAAAACCGAAGTCCATCGCCAGCGCCATCGCCTGGGCCGCGTTCTCCAATGCGATCAGGCGGGACGCGAGTCGGGTCTCGACATCAGACGCCACACCGACGTCGCGGCGGTGGCTGGCCAGCGCGTTGCGGGCGGCTTCGACCCAGTAGAACAGCTCCGCGTCGGCCTCCTCACCCCGCTCGATCAGGAACCCCTGGACGTCGGCGGCGAGCACCTCCGCCCGTTCCGCGAGGTCGGCGAGGGACTCTGGGCGGATATCTCTCGTGCCCGCCAGACCCTCCGCGGCGACCGCGAGCCCCCGCAAGGCTGCATCGAGCTGCCGCCAGGCGGCCGCAAGGCTGGGGCGACCTTCGCGCAACGCCTCGGCCGCCGCGCGGGCCAAGGCGAGCGCGTCGCCGACGCCGGCCAGACGCGATGTGGCGGTGGGCGCTGGCCCACGCCACTCCCGGCAGGCCCCGGCGAGCGCGATCAGGTGACCGGCCAGACTGCCGCTGTCGACGGTGGAGACATATTGCGGGTCGAGCGGACGCAGGTCCGTTGTGTCGTACCAGTTGTAGAAATGACCACGGAAGCGGGCCATGCGCCCCATGGTGGCGAGCGACGCCTCCAGCCGTTCGACCGC
>NZ_JBKJTG010000175.1:0-19572 GCF_046590535.1 Phenylobacterium sp.
GTCGAACACGCCGGTCCCGCCGATGAAACTGTCGTCGGCAAAGGTCGGCGACTGTCCAAGATTTGTGACGGCGGCGCGCTCGTTGCGGCCGCTGAACTCGATCCGCTCCCAGCGGAAGCCCAGGTCGACGCGAAGCTGCTCGGTGATCCGCCATTCGTCGGAGGCGTACAGCGCCACGGTGTTGGACGAGGCCTCGGCGTTGTTGAACTGGGTGCCGTAGCGCGAGAAGCCGCTCTCGGTGAAGGTCGCCACCACCGTTCCGGCGGCGTTCAACGCCTGCAGGTTCAGCAGCCGCGCATTGTCCTGCACGTCGATCAGCACCGCCGATCCCCGCTGCAGGAACGTCTCGTCGGCGTTGGCGTAATAGACCCCCAGGGCCAGGTCGTGCGACTGGGCCCCAACGTCGAACCGCCGCTGGAGGCGCAGGTCGTTGATCCACTCGTCGAGGGTGATGTCCTGCTGGCGCACGAAGGCGTCCATCACCAGGCCGGTGCCGTTCTGGCCCGCCACGTCGAAGGCCTGGCCGCCGTTGACATAAGTCAGCTGGCCGCTGGTGGCCCCGAGCGCGGCGGGGACACGGGCCAGATCCTGGGCGATCCGCGCCGCCGCCAGGATCGGGGTGTTGGGGAACAGCGCCGCGCGGGTGAAGTCGCTGGTCTTGTAGCGAAGGCCCTCTTTCAGACGCCAGCCCCCCAGCTCCAGCTCGGCCTGGAAGGTGTACTGCGTCAGCTTCACATCGGAGCCGCGGGTCTGGTCGAAGTTGAACGGCCCGCGATTGGTGCGGAAGGTCAGGTTGGCGGTTTCCGGCCCGGCCAGGGTGCCGTAGTTGGGATCGAAGCCCGGGACGGCGGCGGTGTCGCCATCGGCGCCGAAGGTCAGCGGTATGCCCAGGTAGAAGATCGAGTTGTCGTCCACGTGCTTGACGTTGACGTCCACCGACCCGCCGGTGAAATCCCGGCCGATGGAGGCGCGGATCTGGCCGCCCTCGTTGGCGGTGAAGCCCGGCTCACGGATCCCGTCGTCCCTGCGATAGAAACCGCCCAGGCCCACCCGGAACCCGGCCACCGGCCCGCCCACGAAGGCGTCGCCGCGGTAGAGGCCGTAGTCGCCGACCTCGGCCTTCACCAAGCCCTCGAACCGGTCGGTCCCTTTGCGGGTGATGAAGTTGACCACCCCGCCCGGCGCATACGAGGCGAAGATCGAGGACGGGCCGCCGCGCACCACCTCCACCCGCTTCGTCGTCTCGTCCAGGCGAAAGGCGAAGTCGGTGTTGAGAAAGCCCAGGCCGCCGTCGTGCTGGATCGGCAGGCCGTCTTCCTGCAGGGCGATGGCGGCATAGCCCTCGATGGGGATGCCGCGGGCGCGGATGTTGGCCCCGCCGACGCCGCCGGAGGCCTCCTCCCAGAAACCGGGGACGTTCTTCAGCACCTCGGCCACGCTCACCGGGGCCTGCAGGCGCAGCTTCTCTTCCGAGACGGTGGTGATGGCGTAGCTGGCCTGCACCTTGCGCTGGGCCGTGGACCCGGCCCGGCCGGTGACGATCAGCTCCTCGACGGTGGCGTCGGCGTCGCCGGCGGCCAGGGCGGGCGAGGCGGCGGTGAGCGCGCAGGCCGCAGCCGCGGCGAACAGGAAGGATTTCATGGAACGGCCCCCAGACTGGATGTCTGGGGGCCGCTTAGCGCCGCTTGTTATCGGATCGGCGACGGGCCGGTATCAGTTATGTTGCGGTGCGCAAAGGACACAGTCCGCTCACGGCGCCTCGTTGGAGAAGATGATCGTGCCGGACGAGGCGAACATGCCGCCCACCCCGTGGGAGACGCTGATCCTGGCGTCCGGAACCTGGGCCGGGGCGATCCCGCGCAGTTGCCGCACGCTCTCCTGAAGCGCGTACATGCCGTACATGCCCGAGTGCATGTAGGACAGGCCGCCGCCGTTGGTGTTCATCGGCAGCTTGCCGCCTTCGGCCGTGTTCCGTTCACGGACGAAATCCTTGGCCTCACCAGGCTTGCAGAAGCCCAGGTCCTCCAGCCCGTAGAGCGGCAGGTGGGCGAAGGCGTCGTAGATCATCAGGTGGTCCACTTCGGCGTGGCTGATGCCGGCTTCGTCGAAGGCCTTCTTGCCGGAGACCCGGAAGGCCTTCGAGCTGTTGAAGTCCTCCATCTGGCTGACCAGCGGGGTCTCGACGCTCTCGCCCGTGCCCAAGACGTAGATCGGCTTTTGCGGAAAGTCCTTGGCCCGCTCGGCGCTGGTCAGCACCAGCGCGCCGCCGCCATCGGTCACCAGGCAGCACATCAACAGCCGGAACGGCCAGGCGATCATGGTCGAGTTCAGCACATCGTCGACAGTGATCGGGTCCTTCATGGTGGCGCGCGGGTTCTTCGCCGCCCATTCGCGCTGCACCACGGCGACCATGGCCAGGTCTTCCTCGGTGACCCCGTAGGTCTTCATGTAGCGAAGCACCGGCAGGGTGAACATGGTCGGCGGGCTGGTCACCCCATAGGGCATCTCGAACTGACCCATCAGGCTGGAGGCCGAGCGCCCGAAACCGCCCGCGCCAACCCGGGAACGCCCGGATTCGCCGTGGGTGATCAGGATGGTGGAACAGAGCCCCTCGTTGATCGCCGCCGCCGCATGGCGCACGTGCAGCATGAAGGAACAGCCGCCAACGCTGGTGCCGTCGGCCCAGGTGGGGGTCACCCCCAGGTAGTGGGCCAGTTCCACGGGGCTGATGCCCGCGCAGGCGACGCCATCGATGTCCGAGGGCTTGAGGCCGCAGTCGGCCAGAGCGTTCAGGGCGGCGTCGGCGTGCAGGCCGATCACCGACTGGTCGGGAATCCTGCCCATGCGGGTGGTCTCGGCGGCGCCTACGACCGCAACGGAATTGCGTTTCATGGCGGCTACCCCTTCGCCGGTTCGAAGAAGGGAAGGGTGATGTCGTCGGTCTGCTTGGCGAAGGTGACCACCAGCGGCATGTCCAGTTGCAGAGCCTCAGGCGTCTGCGGGCAGTTCACCACATTGGTCATCATCCGCGGGCCTTCCTCCAGTTGGACCACTGCGATGGAGTGCGGCTCGGTCCCCATGTCCGGGCGCGGCCGGTGGTTGATCACATAGGAATAGAGGATCGCCCGGCCGCTGGCCGGATAGATCTCAATCTCGCGCGTGCCGCAGGCGGGGCAGAAGGCCCTGGGCGGAAAATAGCTCTTCGAACAGGCGGTGCAGCGCTGCAGGCGAAGCTCGCCCTCGCGGCACCCATCCCAGAAATGCCGGGTCTCCGGCGTGGGCTCGGGCAACATCCTTGGTGGCATGAAATGAATCCCTCAAAATAAGGCTGTGCAGAAAAGCCGAGCCGGCGCGGCTTGTCACGGCGTTCTTTCCTCCCCCTTCCCCGTAACCGGGGCAGGAAGGCCTAGACCGGGGAGTTCGACAGCCTGCGCCGCTCGGTCGATGCGGCCAGTTCCGCCCAGATGGCGTCCAGCCGGGGCTGGTCGCCGGCCAACTCGGCGGCGATGTGGGCGGCGATCAGGCCGCGGCGGAGGCGGTTGTTCGCGCCCTTCAACATGGAAAGGCGCAGCTCGCCGTCCTCGCCGTCCTCGCCCAGCAGCGCCCGGATCGCCCGGTTCTCCTCCACGAGATTGTGCGCGGCGGCGTCCCAGCTCTCTGTAGCCATGCTCAGGAGCGCGGCGGTGAGGCCGAGCGTCGCGGCCCGCTCGCCGTCGGGAATGCCGGGGACGGCGTTGCGCATCAGCACCTGGGCCAGCTCCGCCAGGACTTCGGGGACGTCAGGGGTCATAGGCGGTCCATGACCTTCAGCATGGCGCGTTCCTGGGCATTCATCAGCCACCAGGCGGGATAGGCCATGATCGGCTCGCGGGCGCCCCCGCGCCAGGCGCCGGCGCTGCCGACCCAGATGCCCTGGCCCTTGACGCAGTTGAACAGCACCCACCAGGCCAGCGCCGCCGGCTCGGCGGTGAGCCCGCTGGCCCGTTCCCACATCTCAACGGCCTGCGCCTGTGGGATCAGCCCGCCGGCGAGCCCCTGCCTACCGAACGACCACACCGGATTGAACCCCCAGGCCAGGTCCTCCAGCGGATCGCCCAGGTGGGCCATCTCCCAGTCGAGAACCCCGTGAATCTCGCCGGCCTCGTCGAACAGGAAATTGCCGGTGCGGTAGTCCCCGTGGACGACGCTCAGCTTCTGGGCGGGCGGCGGCGGGTTGGCCCGCAGCCAGCGGATCGCGGCGCGGGTGATCGGCATCGGCTCGGCCTCGTCGCGGTCGAGGATCGCCTCCCAGTGATCCAGTTCGCGCCAACCGCAGGCGTTCAGCGCCGGGGCCGGCATCACCTGCGTGAGCCCGAGCACCGCCGGATCGGCCCGGGCGATGTCGCCCAGGATCGACCACTTGCGCTCGGCCAGCCTTCCCAGGACGCCGTCGTACGGCCCGGCGAACAGCACCTGGGGCGAGGCTTGGAAGCCCACCAGTTCCTCGGCGATGAAGAAGGGATGGTCGAGGGCCCCTGAGCCTTCCTCCAGCCACAGCATCTCGGGCGCGGGCACGGCGGAACCCGCGAAGGCGCGGTAGGCGGCGAACTCGATGCGCCGCTCGGTGTCGATCAGGCTGGCCGGCGGGTCGCGCCGCAGGATCAGGCGGCGCTCGCGGACCCCGTCGTCGTCGGTCCACCGGGCGCGAAAGCGATAGGTCTCGCGGCTGGCCCCGCCGGAGATGCGCTCAAGCCCCTCGACGGCCACGTCGCGGGCCTGCGGCATCCGGCCAGCGATATAGGCCGCCAGGCGCGGCTCCAGCGGGTGGGTCACGCGTCCAGGCGAAACTTGATCGGCAGGCGCTTGGGGCCGTTGACGAACACGGCCTCGCTCAGCGCCGGCGTCCCCGCTAGCTGCAGTTCGGACAGCCGCGGGATCATCTCCTCCCAGAGGATGCGCATCTCCATCTTGGCCAGGTGCTGGCCCAGGCAGAGGTGCGCGCCATAGCCGAACGCCAGGTGCTTGTTGGGCTTGCGGTCCACCCGAAAGGCGAACGGGTCATCGAACACCGCCTCGTCGCGATTACCTGAGGCGTAGCAGAGCATCACCCAGTCATTGGCCTTCAGCGCCTGGCCGGCGAACTCGGTGTCCTCGGTCACCGTGCGCATGAAGGTCTTCACCGGCGTCGCCCAGCGGATCGATTCGTCCACCAGCCCAGGGATCAGCGAGGGGTCGGCCTTCAGCTTGGCCAGCTCCCCCGGGTTCTCGGCCAGAGCCCACATGGCGCCTGCCGTGGAGGATGAGGTGGTGTCGTGCCCGGCGGTGGCGACGATGATGTAGTAGCTCATCGCCTCCAGATCGGAGATTGGCTGGCCATCGATCTGGCTGTTGGCGATCACCGTGGCCAGGTCGTCCTTGGGGTTGGCTCGCTTCTCCACCGACAGCGCCCGGAAGTAATTGGAGAAATCGACGATCACCCCGAAGTCGAACTCCCGCTCCGCGGTGGGCGTGCCGCCATCGCGGCCCAGCTCAGGGTCCGCGGCGCCGAACAGTTCCTGCGTCAGCTTGAGCATGCGGCCCTCGTCGGCCTCCGGCACCCCCAGCATGCTCATGATCACATGCAGCGGATAGTGCAGGGCCACCGCGCTGACGAAGTCGCAGGTCCCGCCGGCAGCCGCCATCTTGTCGACGGCGGCGCGCGCGATCACCCGGATGCGGTCCTCCATGCCGCGCAGGTTCGGCGGCATGAACCAGGCCTGGGTCAGCGCCCGGTACTTGGGATGATCCGGCGCATCCATGTGGATCAGGGTGCGCAGCAGGTGCGGGCTGCCGCCCATCATCTCGCGGACTTTCTTGTCCACCGCCTGGGTGGTGATGGTGGGGGAACGGTCGCCGTTGTGGAACAGGGCGTTCTGCCGGCTGATCTCCAGGATGTCCTCGTGCCGGGTGGCCACCCAGAACGGGTCGACGCCCTCCACGATCGCCTGGCCGAACGGCTGGTTGGCGCGCAGCCAGCGGTAGGCTTCGTTGACGCGGCCGTCGGCGAAGGCGGCGGGGTTGACCAGGGTGTCGGCGACATCCTGCGGGATGCGGTGGTCTGCGGCGGTCATGATGTTCATCTCAGCTACCCCTCCCTTGTGTTCTGATCGCCGTTCACTTGATACTGACGCTCGGCCAACGGCAAGGCCAAGGACGAGGGGGCGGCATGCTCAGCAAGGGCGACGACTACCCGATCCACCAGACGCCGGAGCCGATCGCGTATGCCGGCTCCGACCGCAACTTCTACGACCGCTACTTCTTCAACGGCTATTCCCCGGACGGCCTCGACTTCTTCGCCGTCGCCTTTGGGGTCTATCCCCACCTGAACGTCGCCGATGCCCACCTGTCGATCGTCCGCGACGGGGTGCAGCGCTGCCTGCACGCCAGCCGCATCCTCAACATGGAGCGGATGGACCTGGTGGTGGGACCCATCCGCATCGAGGTTCTGGAGCCTCTCCAGCGCCTGAAGGTCACCGTGGAGCGCGCCGAAGGCCTAGCCTGCGAGCTGACCTTCGAGGGCCGCGCGTTCCCCATCGAGGAGCCGCGTTTCACCAAGCGCATCGGGCCGCGCCTGTTCATGGACTACACCCGCCTCACCCAGAACGTGCGGGTGGCGGGCTGGCTGGAGGTGGATGGCGAGCGGCGCGAACTCGGCCCCGGCTGGACGGGCTCGCGCGACCGATCCTGGGGCATCCGCCCGGTGGGCGCGCCGGACACCCAGGCCACGCCGGGCGCCGGCCTCACCGGATTCTTCTGGCAGTGGACGCCGATCAATTTCCAGGACCGCAGCGTCTTCTTCCACGTCAACGCTGACCCTGACGGCAGGCCCTGGAACACCCGCGCGGTGATCCTGCCCGACGGCTCGGGCCCCGATGCCGGCTGGCACGCCGAGGCGCCGCGCATGGAAGAGGTGACCCTTCGCCAGGGCACCCGCCACGCCGAGCGGGGCGTGCTGAAGATTCCCCTGGCCGACGGCGAGGTCAGCATCGCTCTCGAGCCCGTCACCACCTTCCTGATGCGCGGCATCGGCTATGGCGGCGAATGGCGCCACGGGGCTCTGAAGGGTGAGCTGGCGGTGGCCCGCGAGGACATCGACCTGGCCGCCATCGACATGGGCGCGCCGGAGAACCTGCACATCCAGGCGATCTCCACGGCGGTGATGCAGAGCCCCGGCGAGCCGGACCGCTCCGGCGTCGGCGTCTTCGAGCAACTCATCGCCGGCCCGTACCGACCGTATGGCTTGGGGTGACTACTGCGCGCTGAACACGTGGATCAGGCGAACCACCGCCGGCAGCATCAGGGCGCCCAGCAGGCACGGGAAGATGAACAGGATCAGCGGCACGGTCAGCTTGGCCGACAGCGCCAGGGCCTTCTCCTCGGCCCGCAGCATCCGCTTGGCGCGCATGTCCTGGGAGAATACCGAGAGCGTGTCGCCCAGGCTGGTGCCCATCTCCTCGGCTTGGCGCAGCATGGTGGCCAGGGCCCGGGCGTCGTCGATGCCCAGGCGGTCGGCGAAGCCTGACCAAGCCTCCTTGCGCGAGCGTCCCGCGCGCAACTCCAGCACCAGGAAGCGCAGGTGGACGGTCAGGTTCGGATAGCGGCGGGCAAGCTCGTCGGTCACCCGGGTGACGGCGGCGTCCAGGCTCAGGCCTGCCTCCACCGAGGCCACCAGCAGGTCCAGCAGATCGGGGAAGCCGTCGGCGTATTCCCGCTCGCGCTTGACCCGGCGGGTCTTCAGCACCTGGTCGGGGCCGAGGATGGCCAGGCCCGACAGCACGGCGGCGACGATCAGCCCGCCCATGCCCTTGCCGCCGGCCACCAGAGGCAGGGTCAGCACGACGCCAACGGTGGCGAAGGCCAGGGCCGCAGCCTTGGCGCCCAGGAAGATCACCGGAGCCTCGCGGTTGTAGAACCCCGCCTGCATCAGTTTGCTGCGCAGCAGGGAGAGCTTGGCCGGATCGCGGACGGCGCTCTGCTGGCCCAGCCGGCGCACGCCGGACAGCAACTGGCCGCCCACGCCGAACCCAGAGGTGCGCGCGCCTAGGCTGTGCAGGCCGGCGCTGGGCGTCAGGCGCTCGCGCCGCACCGCGCGCAGGCGCATCTCCTTGACCCCAATCCAGGCCAGGCCGCCGCCGGCGGTCAGCAGCATCAGCGTGCCCGCAATGGTGATCAAGGTCTCAAGCTGAAGCAGGGTCATGAGGTCACAGCCGCATGTCGATCATGCGCCGCATGACCAGGTTGCCGAGGAACATCCAGAAGCCCAGCACGCCCAGGCCCATCTGCACGAAGGGCTCGTGGATCACGTCGCCGTAGAAGTTGGGCGAGGAGATCATGATGAAGCCCAGCGCGATGAACGGCGCCAGCGTCAGGATCAGCGCCGAGGCGCGGCCTTCCGAGGAGGCGGCCTTGATCTTCAGGCGCATCTTGTGCCGTTCCCGCACGGTGGACGCATTCAGTTTCAGCAGGCCGGTCAGGTTGCCGCCGGTGCGCTCCTGTAGCCGCACGGTGGCGGCGAACAGGTCCACGTCCGGGTGTTGGCAACGCTCGGACATCCGCTCGACGGCCTGCTCCAGGGTGGCGCCATAGGCGATCTCGTCGGCGGCCATGCCGAATTCCGAGCCGATCGGGTCGACCATTTCGCGGCCGACGAGCGCGATGGCGGTGGGCACCGGGTGGCCAGCCTCCAGGCTGCGGATGATGACCTCCAGGGCCTGTGGGAGCTGGTGGCCGAGGGCGGCGGCCCGGCGCCCGGCCTTGAACTTCAGGAACATCAGCGGGGCGACCGCGCCCCCCAGCACCAGGCCCGCCAGCGCCAAAATGGGCTGCTTGGTGAGCATCAGCAGCGCCGCGGCGCCGGTGAGCGCAGCCCCCGCCACATAGGTCAGCCACTTGCGCTGATCGTAGACCAGCCCCGAGGCGATGATCATGTCGGAGAGCCAACGCAGCCGCTCGGCCCGTCCGCCCGCCGCGGTCAGACCCCGCTGCTTGCGCAGCTCCACCACCAGAGCGGAGATGCCATCCACCTTATCGGCCATTTTCAGCCGCTGGTTGACCCGCCGCTTCTGGGTGGCGACGGCAACAAGGCCGATCAGCCCCTGCGCCGCGGCGAACACCGCGGCGAACACCAGGATCATGAACACCAGATTTCCGTCGAACGGCATGGCCTAGCTCAACGGCTTGGAGGGGTCGAAATTGGTGGTGTCGTAAGCGACCCCGCGCCGCAGCATCTCGTCCAGGAAGCGGGGCCGAAGCCCGGTGGCCCGGAACTCGCCAAACACCTCCCCGTCGGCGCCGGTGTGGGTGCGGTTGAACAAGAAAATGTCCTGCATCTGTACGACAGATCCCTCCATGCCGGTGATCTCGGTGACGTGGGTCACCTTGCGTTTGCCGTCCGACAGCCGCATCACCTGCACCACCATGCCCACCGCCGAGGCGATCTGCCCGCGCATGGCCTCGTGGCCGATGTTCAACCCGCCCATGGCCACCATCTGCTCCAGGCGGCCCACCGCCTCGCGCGGATTGTTGGCGTGGATGGTGGCCATGGAGCCCTCGTGGCCGGTGTTCATGGCCTGCAGCATGTCGAAGGCTTCCTCCGAGCGCACCTCGCCCAGGATCACCCGGTCGGGGCGCATGCGCAGTGCGTTCTTGACCAGCTCGCGCTGGCGGATCTCGCCCTTGCCCTCGATGTTCGGCGGCCGGGTCTCCAGGCGCACCACGTGGGGCTGTTGCAGTTGCAGTTCGGCGGCGTCCTCGATGGTGATCAGCCGCTCGCCGTGACTGATGGCGGCCGACAGCGCGTTCAGCAGCGTGGTCTTGCCCGAGCCCGTGCCGCCGGAGATCACCGTGGACACCCGCGCCTTCACCGCCCCGTGCAGGAAGTCGGCGACGGCCATGGGCATGGCCCCAAACTCCACCAGCTTTTCCAGGGTCAGGGGCTTCTTGGAGAACTTGCGGATCGACACCGAGGCGCCGTCGATGGCGATGGGGGCGATGGCGGCGTTCACCCGGCTGCCGTCAGGCAGGCGCGCGTCCACCATGGGCTGGCTCTCGTCGATCCGGCGGCCCACGGCGGCGACGATGCGGTTGACGATGCGCAACAGGTGGTCGTTGTCGCGGAACCGGACGGCGGTCAGCTCCAGCTCCCCGCGCCGCTCCACATAGACCTGGAACGGCCCGTTGATCAGGATGTCGTTGATCGTGTCGTCCTTGAGCAGCGGCTCGATGGGCCCCAGGCCAACCATCTCGTCATAGATCGAGGCGCCCAGCTCCTCGAGCTCGGCGGTGTTCAGCGCCATGCGCTCGACCCGGGCGAAGTCGGTCACCGAGCGCAGCACTTCGCGGCGCAGCTCCGTCTCGCTGAGTTTGTCGAGCTTGGAGAGGTCAAGCTCGTCGATCAGCTGGGAATGCAGCTTCAGGCGGATGTCGAGTTCGCGTGACTGCGCGGTCGGTGCGGCCTTCTTGGGCGTGGGCTCCACCCGGGGCGCGGGGGCGGCGGCCGGCGCGTCCGGCGCCGGTGCGGCGGCGGGTTTGACAAGGTTGAAGCGGCCCATCAGGCGGCCCTGGCGGAGGCGGCGTCGCGCCGCGCAGGGGCGGAGGTCAGGCGTTCCACCAGCATCCGCACATCCTTGACGATCTTCGACTTGGGCCGGTGCTGGGCGATCGGGCCGCCCAGGTTGGCTGACGCCGCGGCGGCTTCCCAGTCGGAGCTGATCCCCGCCTCGGCCTTGCGCTGCAGGGCGCGCTCGGCCTCCGCCATGGACGGCGCCGGGCCGAACACCCGGCTGGCCAGTCGGTTCAGCAGGATGCGCGGCTTCAGGCCGGAGCCCAGGGTGTCCTCGATCTCGTCCGACAGCGACCGCGCCGCGATCAGCGCCGGCACGGTGAGCTCGGAGACCACCAGCACCTCGTCGCAGCCGGACAGGGCTTCCAGGGTCCAGGCTCGGCGGTGCCGGGGCATGTCCAGGATCACCCAGTCGTAGGTCTCGCAGGCCACCTCCAGCACGCGCAGCACGGCTTCGCGGGACACCGTGTCGAAGGCGGCGGGATCGCGGACGCCGGCCATCAGGTCCAGGTGCTTGGAGACCGGCGTCACGAAGGCCTGCAGCATGGCCGCGTCCAGGCGGTCGGCGGCCGGTCCGAAATCCGCCAGGCGCATGGTTGGCTGGGCGCCCAGGTATGCGGCCGCGGCGCCGTCGGCGAGATTCAGGTCGATCAGGCAGACGCTGCGCTCCTTTGGCGAGCGCGCCGCCAGGGCCGTGGCGATCTCCACGGCCAGGGTCGTGGCGCCGGCGCCGCCGACGGCTCCGGTCACCGCCCAGCAGCGGCTGTCGCCGGAGGCGCTCGCCGGCGCGGGCAGGGTGCTGGCCAGCAGGGCGACGATGGCGCTGGTGAGTTGCTCCGGCGTGAACGGCGCCTCGACGATGTCGGAATGCGGCAGGCGCATCAGGTTGCGGACCAGACCGGCCGGCAGGTTCTCGCCGACGAGCAGCACCGGCGGACAGGCCCTGGCGGCCGACAGGGCCTTGACCGCCGTGGCCAGGGCCGGCGCTTCCCAGGCGTCGGCGTCGATCAGGACGAGGTCGCAGGCTGTGGACGAGATCGCCTCCAGACGCTCGACCCCGGCCAGCTCCACATGGGCGTCCGCCAGCGGGCCGTTGGCCAGCACGGCCAGCGACCCGCCCAGGGCCAGGATCCGGCGGCCCTGCAGCAGCGAGGTCATGGGAGGATGGGCGGGGGTCATCGGATCACCGGGGCGATACAGTGGGAACCGAGCCCGGCTCGGGCGTGCGGCCCACGGGCATGTCCAGCGCCTTGCCGCGCAGGACCAGGCTGCCGGGCAGGGGCTCGCGGCCGGGCAGGGCGTCGGCGGGCGGGGCCTTGAAGTCGTCGGCTGTGGCCAGCCGGGGCGTCACGATGAACACCAGCTCGGTCTCGCTGCGCTTCCACCGGGAGGAGCGGAAGAGCGCCCCGATCACCGGGATGTCGCCCACCAGCGGCAGCTGACGCAGGGAATTGACGTAGTCGCGCTGGAACAGCCCGGCCACGGCGAAGCTGTCGCCGGACCTCAGCTCCACGGTGGTCGATGCGCGCCGCACGATCACGCCGGGGACGGAGATCCCGCCGATGCGCAGGATGTTGGTGGTGTCGAGCTGGCTGACCTCCGGCTCCACCTGCAGGCGGATCAGGCCGTTGTCCTGGACGATCGGCTGGAAGTTCAGCTTCACGCCATAGGGGCGGAACTCGATGGTGATCTCGTTGTTGCCGTTGGGCACCGGGTACGGGAACTCGCCGCCGGCCAGGAAGCTGGCCTTCTCGCCGGACACCGCCACCAGGTTGGGCCGGGCCAGGGTGCGCACGATCCCCTTCTCCTCCAGGGCCTGCACGGCGATGTCGATGGAGGTGGTGCCGATGCCGCCGGTGAAGGCCAGCAAGGTGTTGGGCGCGGTGTTGCCGAGGACCCCCGAACCGGAGCCCAGCACGAAGCCGCTGTTGCCGGCCTCGACGCTGAAGCCGATGTCCTGCAGGGCCGAGCGGCTGGCCTCCAGCACGCGGACCTCAAGGACCACCTGCTGCGAGGCGCGCACGGTCAGCGCCGTGGTGACGGCGTTGGGAGCGAACTTCTCGGCGATGGTCTTGGCCTTGGCCGCGGCCCCGGTGTTGGACACATTGCCCACCAGCAGCAGGCCCTCGCCCAGGTTGCGCACCTGAATCGGCTCGGACGGCATGGCGGCCATCAGGTCCTGCTGCAGCGAGGCGGCGTCATAGCCGACCCGGATGTCGATCACCTGCTGCAGCCTTCCACCCGGGCCGTAGACCAGGAGGTTGGTGGAGCCGAACTCCACGCCGCGCACATAGAAGCTGCGGTCGGTGGTGCCGACGATCTCGGCGATGTCGGGCTGGGCCACCACGATCTTGCTGGCCGGCTGGTCCAGGCGGAAGGACAGCGACTTGTCCCGGGGCACGGTGATCACGCGGTTGACCGCGTTCTCGCTCTGCATCATCTGGGCCGCGGCGGCGGGCGTGGCCAGGACGAGGGCGGCGGCGCAGGCCAGGCTGCGGATCAGGTTGCGCGGCATGGTGAGGGGGCTCCGCATGGTCAGGCGCCGGTCACGGGCGAGGGCGACCCGCTGGCGACCGCCGCCGGGGCCGCGGCAGGTGTGGCCGCGGGGGCCGGCTCGGGCCGGGCGCGGCGGCGGGTCCCGGCGGCCTCGATGATGATAATCGGGCTGTGGAATACGGCTGGAACGGTGCGGCGCGCCGGCGCGCCGCGGGCGACGTATCGCACAGGCGTGGGGCCGCCCAGGAAGTCACGGGTCAGCATCGGGCCGGTGGCGGCGATGTCCGCCTGTCCGGTGCGGCGCAGCGACAGGGACAGGGCCCCGAGGGTGGCGGCCACCGACAGCTTCTGGGTGTCCGGCACGCTCACCTCCAGGGTGGCGGTGTTGGGCGTCGCGGGCTTGTTGGACGTCAGGTCTGCGTTCAGGTCGATGCCCAGCACGCGGACGTTCTGCAGCACCACATAGGAGATGTAGTTGCGCACCTGGCCCTCAGGGCTCAGGTCGCGCATCAGCACCACGTCCACCCGGTCGCCGGGCAGGGCGTGGCCGCCCACGCCCGAGACGTCGGTGACCTTGATGGTGTAGGCCCGCATGCCCTCGGCGATCTCGGCGGCCACGGAGGGCCGGGCGCCGGGGCCGGAGAGCTTGGCCGGCAGGACGGGCTCGCGGGCCGTCATCGGCGTCAGCGCCACCGGCGCGCCGCCGCGGTCCTGGGCCATGACCTGAGATATGGTGGTGAAGGCGCCCTGCGGGGCGAGATTGCCGGGGATGTGAGCGACGGTCAGGAAGCCGGGCTCCAGCTTCTGGCCGTACTTGATGTCCCTGGCCGCGACCACGATGGGCACGCCGGCCCGCGAGGGCTCGGCCGCGGCGGCGGCCCGGGCGGCGGATGCGTTTGGCAGGACGCTCTTGGCCACGAAGAGGGCGCCTAGACCCAGTACCGCAGAGGCGCCTAGACTGACGATTGTTACGACGCGCATGATCACCTGCTCGCGTGAAAAACCCGTGTTAGTTCGCGAGGTTAACGAGCGGGGCCTTGCGATATCGCCAACAAACGCGGTGAACGCCGCAGCAAGCTTGCCGGAAGGTTAAGCGATGGCGGCGCTGGCCTGTGGCGGCCGCGGTTTGTTAGGCTCCGCGGCTGATCCGTCAACGAGGGACTAACCATGCAGAAGCGCCGGCTGGGGAATTCAGGGCTGAAGGTCAGCGCCGTGGGGCTGGGCTGCAACAACTTCGGGATGCGCATCGACCAGGCCCAGACCCAGGCCGTGGTGGACGCCGCGCTGGAGGCCGGGGTCACCCTGTTCGACACCGCCGACATCTATGGCGGCGCCCAGTCGGAGGTGTTCCTGGGCAAGGCGCTTGGCAAGCGCCGCGGCGACATCGTTCTGGCCACCAAGTTCGGCATGCGCATCGGCGAGGATGAGCGCCGGCGGGGCGGCTCGCGCCGCTGGATCATGCGTGCCGTGGAAGACAGCCTGCAGCGGCTGGGGACCGACTACATCGACCTCTACCAGTTCCACGCCCCCGACGCCGACACGCCCATCGAGGAGACCCTGCGGGCGCTGGACGACCTGATCTCCCAGGGCAAGGTCCGCTACCTGGGCAACTCCAACTTCGCCGGCTGGCAGATCGCCGACGCCGACTGGACTTCGCGCCGCGAGCACCTCAACCGCTTCGTCTCGGCGCAGAACCTCTACAGTCTCCTAGAGCGCAAGACCGCCTTCGAGGTGCTGCCGGCCTGCGAGCATTTCGGCCTGGGGTTCCTGCCGTTCTTCCCGCTGGCGTCGGGCCTCCTGAGTGGCAAGTACCGGCGCGGCGCCCCGCCCCCCAACGACAGCCGCCTGGCCGCCTGGGGGTCCCGCGGCGCCCAGGCCCTGAACGACCGGAACTTCGACAAGGTGGAGGCCCTCACCGCCTGGGCAGAGGCCCGCGACCACACGGTCCTCGAACTGGCCTTCGCCTGGCTGCTGGGCCAGCCGGTAGTCTCCTCGGTGATCGCCGGCGCTACCACGCCGGAACAGATCCGCGCCAACGCCGCCACAGCCGCCTGGACCCTCACGCCGGACGAGGTGGCCGAGGTCACCAAGCTGGTCGCCTAGATGTACGACCTCTTGAAGGGCCTGCGCGTGGTGGAGGGCTCGGCCTTCATCGCCGGACCCACCTGCGGGCTCTATCTGGCGCAGATGGGCGCCCAGGTGATCCGCTTCGACAACATCGCCGGCGGGCCGGACTTCCGCCGCTGGCCGCTGGCGCAGAACGGGTCGAGCCTCTACTGGGAGGGCCTGAACAAGGCCAAGAAGTCGGTGGCCCTCGATCTCTCCCGGCCCGAGGGCCGCGAGCTCGCCCAGCGGCTGGCAGCCGCGCCCGGGGAGGCTGGCGGCCTCTTCGTCACCAACTTTCCGGCCGAGGGATTCCTGGCTTACGAGCGTCTCAAGGCGCTGCGCGACGACCTGATCTGCGTGCGCGTGATGGGCTGGGCCGACGGCGGTCCGGGGGTGGACTACACCATCAACGCCGCGGTGGGCGTGCCGCAGATGACCGGCCCAACCGACGACGACCGGCCGGTGAACCACGTGCTGCCGGCCTGGGACCTGCTCACCGGCGCCTATGCGGCCTTCACCCTGGTCTCGGCCCTGCTGGACCGGCGGACCAGCGGACGCGGGCGGGAAATCCGTATTCCGCTCTCCGACATCGCCGCAGCGACCCTGGCCAACATGGGCATGACCGCAGAGGCGGCCCTGGGCGGCCACCAGCGGGCCCGGCACGGCAACGACCTCTACGGCGCCTTCGGCCGCGACTTCGTCACCCGCGGCGGGCAGCGGATCATGCTGGTGGCGATCACGCCGCGGCAGTGGAAGGGCGTCCTGGCGGTGCTGGGGATCGCCGAGCCCGTCGCCGCCCTGGAGGCCGAGCTCGCCTGCGACTTCGTCGCCGACGAGGGCCAGCGGTTCGCCCACCGCGACCGGCTGTTTCCGCTGTTCGAACAGGCCTTCGCGGCCCGGGATCTGGCGGAGCTGGCGCCGGTGTTCGAGGCCGATGGGGTCTGCTGGGGGCCGTACCAGCCGCTGGAGACCGCCATGGCCGACCCGCGCCTGTTCGCGGGCAACCCGATCTTCAGCGATCTGACCCACCCCAGCGGCCAAACCTACCCCGCCGCCGGCGCCGCCGCCACGATCCCGCAGGACGTGCGCGGCCCCGCCCGCCCGGCCGCGCGGCTGGGTCAGCACACCGACGAGGTGCTGGCCGAGGTGCTGGGCATGTCGGGAGCCGAGATCGCCCGCCTGCACGATGCGGGGATCGTCGCCGGCTAGCTGGCCGTAAGTTTCGCCAGCACGGCGCCTTCGCTGACCTGGGCGCCGACCTCCACCGAAAGCTCGCTCACCGTCCCGTCGAAGGGCGCGGTGAGCGCATGCTCCATCTTCATGGCCTCCAGGGTCAGCAGGGGCTGGCCCTTGGTCACCGTGTCCCCGGCCTTTACCGTCAGGCCGGTGACCTTGCCCGGCATGGGCGAGCGGATCTGGCCGTCGGCGGCGGGGCCCCCGTCGCGGTCCGCCGCGGGCGGATGGCTCAGGAAGGCGAAGGCCTCGCCGGCCTCGAAGACGATGATCTCCCCGTCGTCGGTCAACAGCACCGAGCGCGGCGCCGCGGCGGTTTCCGAGGGGCGGGCCAGCACGGGCTTGCCGTGGAGGAACAGCCTGACCGCGGTCTCCGGCGGGGCGTTCAGCCGGAAGCCGGCCAGCTCCCGCCAGGGCGATGGCATGGCTTCGGACAGCCCGCTGTCGTCGGCGATCATCGCCGCTGCGGCGGCCGCCGCCAGCGCGGCGGGCGAGGGCTCGGCCGGCGCCGTCAGGTCGTCCAGGCGCCTGGCGATGAAGCCGGTGTCCACATCTCCGGCGATGAACGACGGCTCTTCCAGGCAGCGCGCCAGGAAGCCGGCGTTGGTCTTCACCGGCCAGACCTCCACGGCGTCGCAGGCCTGCGCCAGGTCGGCCAAGGCCTGCTCGCGGGTCTCCCCATGGGCGATCAGCTTGGCGATCATCGGGTCGTAGAAGGGGGTGATCCGCCCGCCTTCCTCGACCCCGCTGTCGGCCCGCACGGTAGGCGGCAGGCGGAAGTGCTCAAGCACGCCGGTGGACGGCAGGAACCCTGACGCCGGGTTCTCCGCATAGAGCCTGGCCTCCACCGCGTGGCCGGTGAGGGTGATCTGGTCCTGGGTGAGCGGCAGCGGCTCGCCGGACGCCACGCGGATCTGCCATTCCACCAGATCGAGGCCGGTGACCATCTCGGTGACCGGGTGCTCCACCTGCAGGCGGGTGTTCATCTCCATGAACCAGATGCGGTCGGGGCGCAGGCCTTCGCTGGCGTCGGCGATGAACTCCACGGTGCCGGCGCCACGGTATCCCACCGCCTGCGCGGCCTTCACGGCCGCTGAGGTCACCGCCGCGCGGGTGGCCGCGTCCATGCCCGGCGCGGGCGCTTCCTCGATCACCTTCTGGTGGCGGCGCTGCAGGGAGCAGTCGCGCTCGAACAGGTGGACGACATTGCCGTGGGCGTCCCCGAACACCTGTACCTCGATGTGCCTGGGCCGGGTGACATAGGTCTCCAGCAGCACCCGGTCGTCCCCGAAACTGGCCTTGGCCTCCCGCTGGCAGGAGGCGAGGGCCGCGTCGAAGTCGGCGCCCGCTTCCACCAGCCGCATGCCCTTGCCGCCGCCCCCGGCCACCGCCTTGATCAGCACCGGATAGCCAATTTGGGCAGCTTCCCTGGCCAGGGTCTTGGCGTCCTGGTCCGCGCCCAGGTAGCCCGGGGTCACCGGCACGCCGGCCGCCTGCATCAGGGCCTTGGCGGCGTCCTTCAGGCCCATAGCCCGGATGGCGGCGGGGGGCGGCCCGATCCAGGTCAGGCCCGCGGCCATCACCGCCTCGGCGAAGTCGGCGTTCTCCGACAGGAAGCCATAGCCCGGGTGGATGGCGTCGGCGCCGGCGTGGCGGGCGGCGGCGATGATCTTGTCGCCCACCAGATAGCTCTCGCGCGCTGCGGCCGGGCCGATCAGCACCGCCTGGTCGGCGTCGTGCACATGCGGCGCGTCGGCGTCGGCCTCGGAGAACACCGCCACGGTGGCGATGCCCATGCGCCTGGCGGTGGCAAACACGCGGCGGGCGATCTCGCCGCGGTTGGCCACCAGGATTGAGGTGATCGGGGCCACGGCCATCACATCCGGAACACACCGAAGCGCGTCTCCGGGATCGGCGCGTTCAGCGCCGCGGAGATCGACAGGCCCAGGACGTCGCGGGTCTGGGCCGGGTCGATGATGCCGTCGTCCCACAGCCGCGCGGTGGCGAAATAGGGATTGCCCTCGTCCTCGTACTTGTTGCGCACCGGGGCCTTGAAGGCCTCCTCCTCCTCCAGGGTCCACTTGCCCGCGTCGCGGTGCACGGTGGCCAGGACGCTTGCGGCCTGTTCGCCGCCCATGACGCTGATCCGGCTGTTGGGCCAGGTCCACAGGAACCGCGGGGAATAGGCCCGCCCGCACATCCCGTAGTTGCCGGCTCCGAACGAGCCGCCGATCAGCACGGTGAACTTCGGAACTTCCGCGCTGGCTACGGCGGTCACCAGCTTGGCGCCGTCCTTAGCGATGCCGCCGGCCTCGTACTTCCCGCCCACCATGAAGCCGGAGATATTCTGCAGGAAGACGAGCGGGATCTTCCGCTTGCAGGCCAGCTCGATGAAGTGGGCGCCCTTGAGCGCGCTTTCGGAGAACAGCACCCCGTTGTTGGCCAGGATCGCCACCGGATAGCCCCAGATGCGGGCGAAGCCGCAGACCAGCGTCGTGCCGTAGAGCTGCTTGAACTCGTCGAAATGGCTGCCGTCGACGATGCGGGCGATGACCTCGTGGACGTCATAGGGCGCGCGCACGTCGGTGGGCACGACGCCGTAGAGCTCCTCGGCGTCATAGGCCGGCGCCCGGGGCTCGGCCACGTCCATGTCGATGCGCTTGACGGTGTTCAGGTTGGCCACGATGGCGCGCACGATGGCCAGCGCATGTTCGTCGTCGTCGGCCACGTGGTCCACCACGCCGGAGCGCCGGCCGTGGGTGTCGGCGCCGCCTAGCTCCTCCGCCGAGATGATCTCCCCGGTGGCGGCCTTCACCAGCGGCGGGCCGGCCAGGAAGATGGTCCCCTGGTCCCTGACGATGACCGTCTCGTCGCTCATGGCCGGCACATAGGCTCCGCCGGCGGTGCACGATCCCATCACGCAGGCGATCTGGCTGATCCCCTCGGCGCTCATCCGGGCCTGATTGTAGAAGATGCGGCCGAAGTGGTCGCGGTCGGGGAACACCTCGGCCTGGTGCGGCAGGTTCGCCCCGCCGGAGTCCACCAGATAGACGCAGGGCAGGCGGTTCTGTTCGGCGATTTCCTGCGCCCGCAAATGCTTTTTCACGGTCAGGGGGAAGTAGGCGCCGCCCTTCACCGTCGGATCGTTGGCGACGATC
>NZ_JBKJTG010000106.1:0-19832 GCF_046590535.1 Phenylobacterium sp.
CCACGATGGCGAACATCAGTCCGTCGACCCGATCCATCAGACCGCCGTGTCCCGGAATCAGGTTTCCCGCGTCCTTGACCCCGAACCGCCGCTTCAGAGCAGATTCCCAAAGGTCGCCGGCCATGGTCGCCAGGGCGGCGGCGAAGCCGAGCAGCGCGCTCCACCCCATCGAGCGCACGCCCGCCTCGGGCAGGGCCGACATGGCGGCGCCGGCCACGGTGCCCGCCAGCAGGCCGCCGATGAAGCCGGACCAGGTCTTGTTGGGCGAGAACCGCGGCCACAGCTTCGGGCCTCCGACGGCGCTGCCGACCAGGAAGGCCACGATATCCGACGCCCACGCGACCACGAAGGCCAACGTCACCCAGTAGAAGCCGATCGCCGTGTTTCCGTCCCGCAGCCAGATCAGCAGCAGCGCCGGCCAGCCGAGGTACAGCACGCCGTAGGCCGCATCGATGCCGGACTGTCCCCGCGCTCTCGCGAACAGTCCGGCCGCAGCGCCGCCGAAAACCAGCAGCACCAGGCTGAACGACAGGGCCTCGTTCGGATTGGACAGCAGTGTCGCCACCAGCGCCAGGGCGACGGCGGCTGCGACGGCCTTCCAGTCGGACGGCGCGCTCATCCTGGCCCATTCCATGGACAGGACGACACAGGCGATCAGCAGGACGCCGAGAATCCAGGGCCCGCCGAACCAGACGGCCAGCATGGCCAGCGGCGCCAGGACGATGGCCGAGGCGGCGCGCAGGCCCATGTCGCGCACCTTGAACGCCATCAGCTGACCGCGAGCGCCGGCTCGACCGCGATCGCGCCGAACCGTCGGTCGCGCTGCTGGTACTGGCGCACGGCATCGGCCAGGGCCTCGGCCCCGTAGTCGGGCCACAACACGTTCTGATAAACCAGCTCGGCATAGGCCGCCTCCCACAGGAGGAAGTTGGACAGCCTCTGCTCGCCCGAGGTGCGCACGATCAGGTCCACCGGCGGTCCGCCCGCAGTGGACAGGCCCAGACCAAGGGTCGCCTCGTCGAGCGGCCCGGTCGCCTGGCCGGCCAGAAGCTGGTCCACATAGCCCTGGGCCGCATCGACGATGTCCGCCCGGCCGCCGTAGTTGAACGCCACCTGCAACAGAAAACGGCTGTTGTGCGCCGTCGACCGCTCGGCGCGTTCGACGATGGCCGCGATGTCGGCGGGCAGTCCCGTGCGGCGGCCCAGCACGCGGACGCGCACGCCCTCGCGCTCCAGCCTGGCCAGATCGCTGGCCACATAGGACCGCACCAGCCCCATCAGGTCGGAGACTTCCTCGGCCGGACGCCGCCAGTTCTCGGTCGAGAAGCCAAACACCGTCAGGCATTCGATGCCGAACTCCGGCGCCGCCTGGACGGTGCGTTTCAACGCCTGGACACCCTCGCGATGGCCCATGGCCCGGTGCAGACCGCGAGCCTGAGCCCAGCGACCGTTGCCGTCCATGATCAGTGCGACATGCCGGGGCCCTGCTTCAGGGGCTGGCGCGCCGCCGGGGGGGGCCGTCATCCGATATCCGTTCTGTCGAGGCTTGAGGGAGGCCTCAAACCTGCATGATCTCAACTTCCTTGGTCTTCAAGGTCTCGTCGATGCGCTTGATGGCCGCGTCCGTGTCCTTCTGGACCTCGGTTTCCATCTTCTTCTGCTCGTCCTGGCTGATGTCGCCCGCCTTCTCGGCCTTCTTGAGATCGTCGTTGGCGTCGCGGCGCACGTTGCGCACAGCGATCCGCTGCTGCTCGGCATACTTGCCGGCGACCTTGGCGAGCTCCTTGCGGCGCTCCTCAGTCAGCGCCGGGATCGGCACCCGAAGATGCTGCCCATCCGTGACAGGATTCAGTCCCAAGCCCGCGGAACGGATAGCTTTTTCCACGGCGATCACCATGCTGCGGTCCCAAACGTTGACCGAGATCATGCGCGCCTCAGGCACGCTCACCGCCGCCACCTGGTTGAGCGGCATGGTCGAGCCATAGGCTTCTACGTTCACCTGGTCGAGCAGGCTGGCCGAGGCGCGGCCGGTACGCAGGGAGGCGAGCTCCTCCTTCAGCGCCGTGACCGCCTTCTCCATGCGATCCCTGTACTTTGAAAGCACCGGCTTTTCCGCGGCGGCCATGGGGGTCTCCCGTCTTGTCCTGAACGAGCCTGACGATAGCGTCAGGCGATGGTGGTGTAGACGCCTTCGCCCCGCAGGACCTTGAGGAAGTTCCCCCGCTCGCGGATCGAGAACACCACGATCGGGATGTGGTTGTCGCGCATCAGGCTGATCGCCGAGGCGTCCATCACCCGCAGATCCTTCGCCAGCACTTCCTGATAGGTCAGGGTGTCGTAGCGCTTGGCGGTCGGGTCCTTCTTTGGGTCGGCGGTGTAGACGCCGTCGACGCTGGTGCCCTTGAACAGCGCGTCGCAACCCATTTCGGCGGCGCGCAGCGCCGCGGGCGTGTCGGTGGTGAAGAACGGCGCGCCCAGGCCCGCAGCGAAGATCACCACGCGGCCCTTCTCCAGGTGGCGGAGCGCACGGCGGCGAATGTAGGGCTCGCAGACGGCGTCCATGGGGATCGCCGACTGGACGCGGGTGTAGACGCCAGCTTTCTCCAAAGCCCCCTGGAGGGCTATAGCATTCATGACGGTGGCGAGCATGCCCATGTAGTCGGCGCTGGCGCGATCCAGGCCCTTGCCGGCCAGGGAGACGCCGCGGAAGATGTTGCCGCCGCCGATCACCAGGCACAGCTCGACGCCGGTCTTGACCACCTCGGCGATGTCCTCGGCGGCGCGCTCCAGGGTCCCGGTGTCGATGCCGAACGGCTGGTCGCCCATCAACACCTCGCCGGAGACCTTCAGGAGGATCTTCTTGTAGCGTGGCTTGGCGTCGGACATGGGCGGCGGGTCCCGGGAGAATCTAAGGCTGGCGCAAGATAGACCAAGGGCGCGGCGCGCGTCGAACGCGCCGCGCCCCCGGGATCGTCTCCAGGTTAGCCCTGGCCGGTCAGTTGGGCCACCTCGGCGGCGAAGTCGTCGGTCTTCTTCTCGACGCCCTCCCCCAGGCCGAAGCGCACGAACGCCTTCACGGCGAGCGGCTGACCGGTTTCCTTGGCCGCTTCGGCCACCAGTTGCTCGATGGTCTGGTCCGGGTTCATGACGAAGGCCTGCTTCAGCAGAACGACTTCCTCGAAGAACTTGCGGATCCGGCCCTCGACCATCTTTTCCACGACGCCAGGCGGCTTGCCGGAGGCCAGCGCCTGTTCGGTGAAGATGGCCCTCTCCTTGTCGACGGCCTGCGGGTCCAGATCGTCGGTGGAGAGCGACAGGGGGGCGGTGGCCGCCACGTGCATGGCGATCTTGCGGCCGACCTCCTGCAGCTTGGCCTGGTCTCCGGCGCCTTCCAGCGCCACCAGCACGCCAAGCCGGGCCACGCCCTCGCCCTGCACGTTGTGCAGATAGAGCGCCACGGCGCCCTGATCGACGTTCAGGCGGACCGAGCGGCGCAGGCGCATGTTCTCGCCGATGGTGGCGATCAGGTTGGTGACCATGTCGGAGACCACCTCGCCCCTGGCGGTCTTGGCCGCGGAGATGGCCTCCACGCCCTCGACGTCCATGGCCACCTGGGCGATGTCGCGCGCCGCGGCCTGGAAGGTCTCGTTCTTGGACACGAAGTCGGTCTCGGCGTTCAGCTCGATCAGCACGGCGGTCTTGCCGTCGGCGCTCACCAAGCCGGCCACGAGGCCTTCGGCGGCCGCGCGGTCGGATTTCTTGGCGGCCTTCGCCAGGCCCTTGGTGCGCAGCCAGTCGATCGCCGCGTCCATGTCGCCATGGGTTTCCTGCAAGGCGCGCTTACAGTCCATCATGCCGACGCCGGATTTGTCGCGCAGGTCCTTGACCAGCGCAGCGGTGATGTCCGCCATGGTCAGCTCCTTATGAGTTTTGAGATCCGGCGAACCTCCTTGGGGAAGGTCCGCCGGCCGGGAATGCGGTTGGTCAGCCAAGCGCGTCTAGAGGCGCGCTCAGCTGGCCTTTTCTTCGCTCGGCTCTTCAACCTTGGCGGCCTCGGCCGGCTCGGCTTCGGCAGCGACGGGTTCGGCTTCCGGGGCAGCCTCTGCAGGCTGCTCGGCCACCGGGGCCTCGACAATTTCCGCCGCGGGGGCTTTGGCCGCAGGAGCTTCCACGCCGGTCATTTCGGCCTCCAGGGCGTCGACCTCCGGCGTGGTGATCTCGGGCTCAGCCGCGGTTTCTTTCGCCAGTTCGCGGGCCAAAGTCGGCTCCACCGGGTCTTCCGAAGCGCCCAGGTCGATACCTGCCGCCGATTGGCCGGCAGCCAGCCCGTCCAGCACCGCGTCGGCCATCAGGTCGCAGTAGAGCTGGATGGCGCGCGCGGCGTCGTCGTTGCCGGGGATCGGATAGGTGATGCCGTCCGGGTTGCAGTTGGTGTCCAGGATGGCGATCACCGGGATGTTCAGCTTGCGGGCTTCCTGGATCGCGATAGCTTCCTTGTTGGTGTCGATCACGAACATCAGGTCCGGGATGCCGCCCATGTCCTTGATCCCGCCCAGGGAAAGCTCGAGCTTGTCGCGCTCACGGTTGAGCTGCAGCAGCTCCTTCTTGGTGCGGCCACTGTCGCCTTCCAGCAGGCCTTCCAACTCACGCAGGCGGGCGATCGAGCCCGACACCGTGCGCCAGTTGGTGAGCGTGCCGCCCAGCCAGCGGTGGTTGACGTAGTACTGCGCGCAGCGGCGCGCTGCCGTGGCGATCGGCTCCGACGCCTGGCGTTTGGTGCCGACGAACAGGATGCGGCCGCCGGAAGCCGCCACTTCGCGCACCTTGACGAGCGCCTGGTGCAGCAGCGGGATCGACTGCGACAGATCGATGATGTGGATGTTCGAGCGGCTGCCGAAGATGAACTTTTCCATCTTCGGGTTCCAGCGGTGGGTCTGGTGGCCGAAGTGCGCGCCAGCTTCCAGCATTTGACGCATAGAGAATTCGGGAAGTGCCATGGGGCCTGCTTAGTCCTTTTTCCGGTTGAACCTCCGCAGGCCACCCTTCCCTTGGGAAGGACCGGAATGGATATGGCGGGATGTCTCCCCGACCATCGCCAAACGCCTGCGTGGTGGAATGAGGCGGGCACTTAGGGGCTGGGGGGTAAAAAGGCAAGCCCTTCGGGGTCTTGGCCGCCCTAGAGGTCTTCCACGAAGGTCACGCCCGGGGACGTCTTGATCGCGCCGCGCACGGCGTTGTCGAGCTTGAAGCGGCCGGGGAGTTTCATCTCCACCTCGCGCCCCCCGCCCAGACCCGCCACCAGCACGATCTCCCCGCCGCGTCCGCTGGCGACGCCCTCCAGCCGGGCTTTCAGAGCCTCGATCTCGGCGCTGCGGGGCGCCAGATGGACGCGCAGGCCCGCGACCACGTTCTCCACGGCCTTTTCCACTGGCTCGGCGCTGTCGCCGAAGAAGCGCACCTCGCCGTCCTTGGCCCGGGCCCGCACGGTGATCGCCACCGCCTTGCCGGGCTCAAGCAGGTCGCGGCACTTGCGCCAGTTCTCCGGCGGGAACAGCACCTCGTACTCGCCGGTGGGGTCGGAGAAGGTGACGAAGGCGAACTTCTCGCCCGAGGCCTGCGAGGCACGCTCCTGCCGGCGGCGCACGACGCCGGCCATGCGCAGGGCCTCGGCGCCGCCTTCCGCCTTGGCGATGGCGTCGGTGAGCAGGTCCGTGCGCCGGCGCCGCAGCGCCTCGACCATGTCATCCAGCGGGTGGCCGGAGAGGTAGAATCCCACCGCCGCCAGCTCCTCGTCCAGGCGTTGGACCGGGCTCCAGGGGTCTTGCCGGGTCAGTCTGGGCCGCGCGGCCTCCGCCTGGTCCCCGCCGAACAGGCTGGCCTGGGCCGAGGCGCGGTCGGAGGCCACGCTCTGGGCGTAGCCGATTAGGGAGTCGACCGAGGCGATCAACTCGGCGCGGTTGGGATGGATTTCGTCGAAGGCCCCGGCGCGGGCGAGCGTCTCGAAGGTGCGCTTGTTGACCTGCTTGGGATCGATGCGCTCGACGAAATCGAAGATGTCCCTGAACGGCCCGCCCTCGCGCCGAACAGCGACCACATGCTCCATGGCCTGCAGGCCCACGTTGCGGATGCCGCCCAGCGCATAGAGCACTTCGCCGGCCTCCACGTCGAAGTCCGCGCCCGAGCGGTTCACGCTGGGCGGCCGGATTTTCACGCCGAAGCGCTTGGCATCCTGGTAAAAGACCGACAGCTTGTCGGTGTTGGCGACCTCAAGGCTCATGGAGGCGGCGAAGAACTCCACCGGCGCATTGGTCTTCAGCCAGGCGGTCTGGTAGCTGACCACGGCGTAGGCGGCGGCGTGGGACTTGTTGAAGCCGTAGCCGGCGAACTTGTCCACCAGGTCGAAGATCGCCCCGGCCTGCGCCGCCGGAACCCCCTTTTCGCTCGCGCCCGAGACAAAGCGCGCGCGCTGCTGCTCCATCTCCTCCTTCTTCTTCTTGCCCATGGCCCGGCGCAGCAGGTCAGCTTCGCCCAGGCTGTAGCCCGCCAGGATCTGGGCGATCTGCATCACCTGTTCCTGGTAGACGATGATGCCGTAGGTCTCGCGCAGCACCGGCTCCAAGGTTGGGTGCAGGAAATCGATGGGCTTGCGGCCAAACTTGCAGTCCACGAAGGCCGGAATGTTGTCCATCGGCCCTGGCCGGTAGAGCGCCCCGATGGCGGTGACGTCCTCGATGGAGCCGGGACGGAGCTGGCGCAGGGTGTCGCGCATCCCCTGGCCTTCGAGCTGGAAGACCCCCACCGTCTGGGCGTTGCTCATCAGCTCGTAGGTCTTCGGGTCGTCCAGCGGCAGGGCGGCCATGTCCACGCCCGCGCCGCGCTTGTCCAGGAGCTTCAGCGCCCGGTCGATCACCGTCAGGGTCTTCAGGCCCAGGAAGTCAAACTTCACCAGCCCGGCGCTTTCCACCCACTTCATGTTGAACTGGGTGGCCGGCAGGTCCGAGCGCGGATCGCGGTAGAGCGGCGTGAGCTCGGTGAGCGGCCGGTCGGCGATCACCACGCCTGCGGCGTGGGTGGAGGCGTTGCGATATAGCCCCTCCAGCTGCAGGGCGATGTCCAGCAGGCGCGCCACCCCCTCGTCCTGGTCGCGGGCCTCGCGCAGGCGCGGCTCGATCTCGATGGCCTTGGCCAGCGTCACCGGGTTGGCGGGGTTGGCCGGGACCATCTTGGCCAGCCGGTCCACCTGGCCCAGCGAGAGTTGCAGCACCCGGCCCACGTCGCGCAGCACGGCGCGCGCCTGCAGGGTGCCGAAGGTGATGATCTGCGCCACCCGGTCGACGCCATAGCGTTGCTGGACGTAGCTGATCACCTCCTCCCGCCGCTCCTGGCAGAAGTCGATATCGAAGTCCGGCATGGAGACCCGTTCAGGGTTCAGCATGCGCTCGAACAGCAGGCCGTACTGCAGGGGATCGAGGTCGGTGATCGTCAGGGCGTAGGAGACCAGCGAGCCGGCGCCGGAGCCCCGGCCCGGACCTACGGGAATGCCGCGGGCCTTCGCCCATTTGATGAAGTCCGCCACGATCAGGAAGTAGCCGGGGAAGCCCATGGCGGTGATCACGCCGATCTCGCGCTCCAGGCGGGCTTCGTAGTCCGCCACCGGGAACATGGCCGCCTGGCCGCGGGCCATGCGCGCCTTCAGCCCCTCGCGCGCCTGCAGCGCCAGTTCGTCGGCCTCCGAGCGACCCGCCTCGGTGGGGAAACGCGGCAGGATCGGGTCGCGCTTGTTGACCATGAAGGCGCAGCGGCGCGCGATATCGAGGGTATTGTCGCAGGCCTCCGGCAGGTCGGCGAACAGGATGCGCATGTCCGCGGCGGGTTTGAACCAGTGCTCGGCGGTGACCCTGCGGCGCTCGTCCTGGCCCACGAAGGCGCCGTCGGCGATGCACAGCAGGGCGTCGTGCGCCTGGTGCAGGGCGGTGTAGCGGAAATAGACGTCGTTGGTGGCCACCAGCGGGGCATCCGCTTCATAGGCGAAAGCCACCAACTCCGGCTCGGCGGCGGCCTCGGCCGGCAGGCCGTGCCGCTGGAGTTCCACATAGAAGCGGTCGCCGAACACTCGCTGCATCTCGGCCAGGACCGCGCGACCCTCCTTGACCTTGCCGGCGGCGAATAGAGGATCGACCGGCCCGTCAGGGCCGCCGGAGAGCAGGATCAGCCCCTCGGCGTGGGCGCAGACCTTTTCCCAGGAGACGTTGGGGTCCTCGGTGGCCTCCACCTCAAGGAACGCCGCCGAGGACAGTTCGGTGAGGTTGCGGTAGCCGCGCTCGCTCTGCGCCAGCAGCACCACGGTGGGCGTCTTGGCCCAGCGCTCCGGCGGTCCCTCGCCGATCCCGGTGACCGGAAGGGCGCAGCCGACGATGGGCTGCACGCCGGCGGCCTTGGTGGCCACCGAGAATTCCAGCGCGCCGAACAGGTTGGCCCGATCGGTCAGCGCCACGGCGGGCATGCCCGACATCTGCGCCATGGGACCGACCACATCGGCCTTGATGGCGCCTTCCAGCAGCGAATAGGCGGAGCGGACCCGCAGGTGAACGAAGCCTTGGCTGTCTTCGCTCACCCCCGCCGCCTCTCCCATCCGCATGGCCGTCAGCTCACCGCGCCGGCCACCGTGCACATCATCCAGACAAAGCTGGCTACAGACGCAAAGGCCAGCGATTCTCGGGCCAGACGAACCATCTCACGCATCTCCTGTGGGCAGGGTTGTGGACAAGCTGTGCAGTCGTTCTGGCTTCGTTCTTATTCCCCATTTGTTCTCATGGTCAAGCCTGTTGATCCCATGATGGACCGGCACTTGTCTCGCATGAGCCGCCTTCAGCGTGACCGCCCCGGCGAACGGTGGTATTTCTGTCGTAAGAACAAGGGTGGAGACAGGTCATGCTTACCCGTCGGCAGGCTGCCGTGGCCCTTTTGGGCGCGGGCGCGGCGGCGTCGCCGACCCGGCAGGGCTGGGCGCAGGTCGTGCATGAGGAGCCCGAGGCCGGCCAGGACCAGACCCCCACTGCGGTCGACACCGTCGGCGGGCGCTACGAGCACATGCTGGCGCCGGTGACCATCAACGGCCAGGGCCCCTTCAATTTCCTGATGGATACCGGAGCCAATATCTCCTGCGTCTCGCAACGCTTGGCTGAGAAGCTGAAACTCACCCCGGGACCTCCGGCCAACGTCCACACGGTGGTGGGCGTACGCAGCCGGCCCAGCGTGGTGATCGACAGCCTGCAGGTGGGCGCGCGCAATCGCCGGCAGGTCCGGGCCCCTTCCCTACCGATCAAGGGCACCGATGTGGACGGCGTGCTGGGGGTTGACTGGCTGAAGGGCCAGCGCCTGGTCCTGGGGTTCAAGCAGAAGAATCTGGAGATCACCAAATCGCGCCTGGAGTCCTCGCACGAGGGCCGGGTGATCGTGCCGGCCAAGCGGCGCCTGGGCCAACTGACCATCGTCGATGCCGAACTGAGCGGAAAACCGATCAGCGCCATCATCGATTCCGGGTCGCAGGTAACCATCTGCAACCGGCCGCTGCTGGAGCTGGTGCGCGCCGCCGAGCGCCGCCGCGGGGTTATCGAGAAGGCGCGGCCGGTCCGGCTGGAGTCCCTGGCCGGCGAAAGCTTCATGGGCGAGACGCTCTACCTGCCGTTCCTGCGGCTGGGCGGCCTGCACCTGGGCAATGTGCAGGTGGTCTACGCCGACACCCACGTGTTCAAGGTCTGGGGCATGCAGACCGCCCCGGCTCTGGTGCTGGGCATGGACCTGCTCACCCAGTTCGATTCCGTGGCGCTGGACTTCGGCCGCTCCAACGTGCGGTTCGACTACACCTAGCTGCGGGGCGGCGGCTTGCGGCCCTTGGGCGGCGGGCCACGGTGCTTCGGGGGACCGCCCGGACGCGGGCCGGAGGGCCTGGGTCCGCCGGGCCTTGGGCCACGCTCGGCCGGAGCCGGCGCACCGGCCGGCTCGACCCGGATGTCCCCTTCGGCGGCGGCGGACTTGATGGCCTCGCGGAAGCGGCCCTCGGCCTCGCGCCGGATCTCGAACTTGGTCTCGCGGTCAAAGATGCGGATCTGGCCGATATCGGGCTTGGTGACATGGCCCAGGCGGCAGATCAGCGGGATCAGCCACTTGGGGTCGGCGTTGTTCTTGCGCCCGATGGTCAGGCGGAACCATGCGGCGTCGGAGACGGCCCCGTCGGCCGCCGGGTCCCATTCGCGCTTGGCGCGCACCGGCCTGGGTTCGGGCGGGCGGCTGTCGCGCACGTCGTCGTACATCTCCTCCGGTTCCGGCAGGCGCGCGCGGTGCAGCCTGATCAGGGCGGCGGCCACCTGCTCGGGGGTGCGGTCGGCGAGTATCCGCCCGGCCAGTTCCAGGTCGGCCTCGGTGGGGGTCTCGGTAAGGATCGGATCGTCCAGCAGGCGGGTCTGGTCGCGGCTGCGGATCTCCTCCACCGACGGCGGGCCAGACCACTCGGCCTCGATATTGGCGGAGGCCAGCAGGATTTCGGCCTTGCGGCGGCGGGTGTAGGGCACCAGCAGCACCGAGACACCCTTGCGGCCGGCGCGGCCCGTGCGGCCGCTGCGGTGGAGCAGGCCGGCCTTATTCACCGGCAGGTCGGCATGGATCACCAGCCCCAGGTCCGGCAAGTCGAGGCCCCGGGCGGCCACGTCGGTGGCGACGCAGGCCCTGGCGTGGCCGTCGCGCAGGGCCTGCAGGGCGTCGGCGCGCTCCTTCTGGCTGAGCTCCCCGGACAGGGCCACGGCGGAAAAGCCGCGCTCCCGCAGCGCCCCATAGAGGTGACGCACATTCTCACGGGTGGCGCAAAACACCAGGGCGCCGGGGGATTCGAAGTAGCGCAGCACATTGACCACCGCGCGCTCGATCTCGTTGGGCGCCACCCGGACGGCCCGGTACTCGATGTCGCCATGCGCCTCATCGCGGCGGATGGTGTCGATCCGCACCGTCTCGCGCTGGTAGCGCTTCGCAAGGGTGGCGATGTCCTTGGCGATGGTGGCGGAGAACAGATAGGTGCGGCGCTCCACGGGCGTGGAGTCGAGGATTTCCTCGAGGTCCTCACGGAAGCCCAGGTCGAGCATCTCGTCGGCCTCGTCCAGCACCACCACGCGCAGGGACGAGAGCATCAGGTTTCCGCGCTCCAGGTGGTCGCGAAGGCGGCCGGGGGTGCCGACCACGATATGGCAGCCGGCAGCCAGCTGGCGCTGTTCCAGCCGGGCGTCCATGCCGCCGACGCAGGTGACGACGCGCGCGCCGGTCTCGGCGTAGAGCCAGTTCAGTTCGCGACCCACCTGCAGGGCCAACTCACGGGTGGGCGCAATCACCAGCGCCAGAGGCGCGCCAGCCGACGAAAACCGCTGGGCCTCCCCCAGCAGCGGACCGGCCGCGGCCAGGCCGAAGGCCACGGTCTTGCCCGAGCCGGTCTGGGCCGAGACCAGGAGGTCGTGGTCGGCGGGCGCGGCGAGCACCGCGGCCTGAACGGGCGTCGGCTCGCGGTAGCCCTGAGATTCAAGCGCCCTGGCGAGCGCCGGGTGGGTTTCGGGGAATGGCATCGCAGATCCTTGCGTCCGCCTGGGTCGGAGGCGACGGAGCGCCAAGGACGGGAGCGTGACCGGAAAGGCAACCCCCAGTGCACATTTTTGGCGTCAGCGCGAGGCGGCGCTTCCTGGTCCGGGCCCCGCCAAGGCCCGATTTTCGGCGCGGATCCGCACCCACAGCACCGAGGCGTTCAGCACGAAGAACACCGCTGCATAGGCCCCCAGGTCGAACACCAGCGGCAGCACCGCGATCTCGCCGGCCACCACGACATAGTTCGGATGCGGCAGGAATTTGTAAGGACCCCGGCGGACCAGGGTCTCCCCCGGGATCGTGATGATCCGTGTGGTCCAGCGATCGCCCAGGGACATCAACGTCCAGGCCCGCAGTCCCTGCAGCAGGAGGTAGACGACCAACCAGAAGAGCACCGGCGGCCGGTCCCAGGCCAGCACCCACAGGCCCACCAGCCAAGCGGCGTGCAGGCCAACGATCAACGGATAGTGGTCGGCGCCGCTCTCCACGCCGCCGCGGGCCAGCAGCTTTGTGGTGTTGCGGCGGGCCAGCATCAACTCGCCCACGCGCTGGGCGGTCACCAGGGCCAGGATCACGACGGAGACGATCATGCGGCGAGCGTCACGGTGCTGGCGGTGAAGCCCGGGCCCAGCGCCGTCAGCACCGAGCGCTTCGGCAGTCCGGCCCGCCGGGCGCGGTCCAGCACATAGAGGACGGTGGGCGCCGACATGTTGCCGTGGTCGGCGAGCACCGCGCGCTCGTGGTCCAGGCTGCCCTGCCCCAACTCCAGCGAGGCCTCCAGAGCCTCTACGACCTTCATGCCGCCCGGATGGCAGATGAACCGGTCCACGTCGGCTGCGGTGAGGTCCTGGCTGGCCAGCATGGCGTCCATGGCCGGGCGCAGCTTCTCTCGGGCGAAGGGCGGGATCGCCTGGGCGAAGATCACCCCAAGGCCCTGGGGATCCACCCTCCAGCCCATGATGTCGAGGGTGTCCGGCCAGGTGTGCTCGGCATAGCCCGCGATCTCCGCGAAACCCTCGGCGCCGGACCGCAGGACGCAGGCCGCCGCACCGTCGCCGAACAGGGCCGTGGCGACGATGTCAGCCTTGGTCAGGCCGTCCATCCGGAAGGCCAGGGTGCAAAGCTCGACGCAGACGAATAGCACCGTGGCGCCCGGCTCCGACGCCGCCAGCCGCGCGGCCAGAGCCAGGCCCGTCGCGCCGCCAGCGCAGCCCAGGCCGAACACCGGCACGCGCGCTGCGTCGGGCCGGAATCCAAGCCGGCCCATAGCCTGGGCCTCCAGGCTCGGGGTAGCGATGCCAGTGGAGGAGACGGTGACGATGATGTCCACTTCGGCCCCGGTGACTGCCGCCTCATCGAGAGCGGCGCGCGCCGCCTGCTCGAAGAGGTCCACCGCGCCTGCCAAGTAGGCCGCCATACGCTCCGGCCATCCGCGCGGCTCGAGGTACCACTCCATGGGCATCACCGACTGGCGCTTGAGGATGCCCGCCGTGGCGAACACCGGGGCCAGCCTGGCGAAGTTCGGAAAGTTGGGTTCCATCACCCGCCGCGCAGCCGCGAGGACATCCTCCTGGGCCATTTCATAGGGCGCGTTGGCGGTGGAGAGCGCAAGCAGGCCAACGGGTTGGGGCATCGAGGGTTCCGACCGGCGCGCGCGCCAGCTAGTCAACACGGCGGGCGCCCGCAGGTTCCCTGTCACCCGTGCCGCCATCCGCCGGCGCCCGGGTCCAAGGTGCGGCCAGCGCTTCGCACGACGACGTCCTCGCCTTCCGAAACATCTCCCACCACCGTGAAGCCGTGGAGCGGGGCGGGCCCGGTGCAGACGATCTCGTAGTCGTCGCCGCCTGTCGCCAGCCGCAGCCGTGCGGCCGAGGGATCGGCCTGGTCGGCCAGCCAGGCCGCCCCTGCGGGCGACACCGGCATGCGATCGAGGTCGAGCGTCAGCCGCACGCCGCTCGCCTCCGCGATATGCCGGGCGTCGGCCACCAAGCCGTCGGAAATGTCCGCCGCGGCGCTGGCGCCCCCCCGCAGGGTCGCCCGCAGGTCGAGACGGGGATTGGGGAGCCGGTAGCGGCCCGCCAGATAGCCGTCGGGATCGGCGACCTCGCCCCTCACCGCCCCCAGCCCGAGCCAACCATCGCCGATCGGGCCGCTGACCATCAGCAGGTGCCCGGGGCGCGCGCCCGCGCGGCGCACCATCCGGCCTTCCGCGACCCAGCCCAGGGCCGTGAGGCTGGCGGTCAGGGGACCGGGTGTGGACACGGTGTCGCCGCCCAGCAAGGACACGCCCCAGGCTTCCAGGTCCGCGCCCAGGCCCGCAGCGAAGGCCTCTCGCTCGGTGGGCCCATAGACCGCGGGCCAGGCCACCCCCAGGAAGGCGGCGAACGGCTCGGCCCCCTTGGCGGCAAGATCGGAAAGGTTCACCCGCACGAGCTTGCGGGCAACCAGGCCGGGCGCCTCGCCAGACGGAACGTGGACCCCCGCCACGACGGCGTCCTTGGTGATCACCAGGTCGAAGCCCGGCCGCTGCGGCACCACCGCGGCGTCGTCCAGCAGGTCGAAGGCGCCCGCCGCGCCGCGGGTCAGCGGGCGGAACAGGCGCGCGATCTCGCCGAACTCGTCAGCTGCGGACATCCTGGGCCACGGCGTCCAGCGCCCCATTGACGAAGCCCGGCTCGGGGCCTTCGAAAAAGCTCTTCGCGAGCTCGACGTACTCGTCGATCACCACTTCCGTGGGCACATCGGCGCGGTGGGCCAGTTCGAAGGCGCCGGCCCGCAGGATCGCGCGCACCGTGGCGTCGATCCGCTCCAGCCGCCAGCCGGTGGCCAGGCGCCTGGCGATGGCCGCGTCCACATCCTTCTGCCGCTCGACCACGCCCCGAACCAGCTCGGCGAAGAACGCCTCGTCGGCGGCGGCCAGGGTCATGTCCTCTACATCGCGGTCGAAACGGTGCTCGGCGAACTCGCGAATCACGGTCTCGGCGCCGGCGCTCGACACCTCCATCTGGTAGAGGGCCTGCACGGCGGCCAGCCTCGCCACCGAGCGCGCCTGGCGGACCGGGCCGGTCATCGGCGGCCGCCGGCGAGTTGCTGCTTGAGTTCGATCATGGTCAGGGCCGCGCGCGCCGCGCCGCCGCCCTTGTCGCCTTCGCTAGCCCGGGCCCGCGCCCAGGCCTGATCCTCGTCCTCCACCGTAAGCACGCCGTTGCCGATGCACAGCCGCCGGCTGACGGTCAGCTCCATCAGGCCCCGCGCCGACTCGTTGGAGACGATCTCGAAGTGATAGGTTTCGCCGCGGATCACCGTCCCCAGCGCCACGTAGCCGTCATAGCGCGCGCCGCCCACCGGACTGTGGCCGCCCTCCTCCGCAAAGGCGATGGCTGCGGGGATCTCCAGGGCGCCCGGCACCGTCACCACGTCGTACTCCGCGCCGAAGGCCGAAAGCGCATCCGTCGCCCCTGCCAGCAAGGCGTCGGCCAGGTCCGCATAGAAGCGCGCCTCCACGATCAGGATGCGGATTTTGTCGTCGCTCATCGGAGCCCCTTCGGCGTGGTCGCGCGCAGGCTTTAGGCTGTTTCGCGCCAGCGGGCGAGATAGCGCGCCAGCATATCGATCTCCAGGTTGACCCGCCCGCCGGGTTTCATCTCGCCAAGCGTGGTTACGTCCCAGGTGTGGGGGATCAGGTTGACGCCGAAAACGTCGTCCTCGACCTCGTTCACCGTCAGCGAGACGCCTTCCACGGTGATTGATCCCTTGGGCGCGATGAAGCGGTGCAGGGGCCTCGGCGCCCGGATACGCACCCGGTGGGACCCGCCCTCGCTCTCCACGGAGAGCACCTCGCCGACCCCGTCCACATGGCCCGAGACGATGTGGCCGCCCAGTTCGTCGCCAACCCTGGCGGCGCGCTCCAGGTTGACCCGACGGCCCTCATGCCAGTCACCGAGCGTGGTCATGGACAGGGTCTCGCCCGAGACCTCAACCGCGAACCAGCCCTCGCCGGTCTCCACCACAGTCAGGCAGCAGCCAGCGTGACTGACCGAGGCGCCCAGGTCCAGGCTGGCCAGGTCGAAGGCGGTCTCGATCTCAAAGCGCCGGTCGCGGTTGGTGTCGCGCACCGCCCGCACGCGGCCCACGTCGGTGACGATTCCGGTGAACATTCAGGTCCTCTCGTAGCGTTCCCAGAGGTCTTCGCCCAGTTCGCGGACCTCCGTACGCCTGAACTTGGGGGCGTCGGCCAGGCCCGCCAAGGCCAGGGCGCCGACGCCGGGGCGCCCCTCGCCGCCGATCACCGTGGGAGCTCGGAACCACTCCAGCGCATCCACCAGCCCACAGCGCAGGAAGCTCGCCGCCACCCGCCCACCCCCTTCAACGAACAGGCGAACGAGACCTTCGGCGGCCAGGGCCTGTAGAACCGCCTTCAACTCCGGCCTGTCCTCGCCGACCGCGGGCACCTGCAGTACGCGCACGCCGGCCGCGACCAGAGCAGGGTCCGGCGAGGTGGTGGCGACCAGATAGGTGGGGGTTTGGCGCGCCGTGCGGACCAGCTTGCAGTCCGGCGTCAGCCGCTGGCGGCTGTCCAGCACCACCCGCGCCGGCTGGAGCCCCGCGTAGCCTACCAGCCGCACGGTGAGTTCCGGATCGTCGGCGAGCGCCGTCTCCACGCCCACCACCACGGCGTCGTGCTCGGCTCGCAGGCGATGGACCGCCTCACGGGCGGCCCCGCCGGTGATCCAGCGGCTCTCGCCGCTGGCGGTGGCGATGCGTCCGTCCAGGGACGTGGCGAGCTTAAGAGTGACCGGCACGGGGGCTCAGCGCTTGGTTTCGGGGGCCTCGCTCAGGCCTTCCTCGCCGAGGAAGCGGGCGAAGTCCTGGGTCTCACGGAAGTCGCGATAGACCGAGGCGTAGCGGACATAGGCCACGTCATCGAGGGCTTTCAGCTCCTTCATCACCAGGCCGCCCACCGTGGAGGACGGCAGTTCGGTCTCGCCCATGCTTTCAAGCTGGCGCGCGATGGTGGAGATCATCCGCTCCACGCGCTCCGGCTCCACCGGGCGCTTGCGGATAGCGATGGCTATGGAGCGGGCGAGTTTGTCGCGGTCGAAAGGCGTGCGCCGCCCCGACCGCTTCAGGATGGTGAGTTCGCGAAGCTGGACCCGCTCAAAGGTGGTGAAGCGCCCGTTGCACCCTGGGCACAGCCTGCGCCGGCGGATCGCCGCGCCGTCCTCGGAAGGCCGCGAGTCCTTCACCTGGCTTTCTTCGTTCCCGCAAAATGGGCAGCGCATGATGTAGTCCCCTCACGGCCCTTCTACCGCTACTAGCTGTAGATGGGGAGCCGTCTGGTGAGCGCCAGCACTTCGCCGCGCACCCTGGCTTCGACGGCCGAGTTGTCGCCGCCCGCCCGCAAGCCGTCGAGCACCTCGCCAATCCACTTGCCCACCTGGCGGAATTCACCGGGGCCGAAACCCCGGGTGGTCGCGGCGGGCGAGCCGACCCGCAGGCCGGAGGTCTGCATCGGCGGCAGGGGGTCGAAGGGGATGCCGTTCTTGTTGGTGGTGATGCCGGCGCGCTCCAAGGCGATCTCGGCGTCAGCGCCGCTGACTCCCTTGGGCGTCAGGTCGACAAGCATCAGGTGGCTGTCCGTGCCGTTGGAGACGATCTTGAAGCCCGCGCTCTGCAGGCTGTCGGCCAGAGCCCGGGCGTTGTCGATGACCTGGCGGGCATAGAGCTTGAACTCCGGCTGCAGCGCCTCGCCGAAAGCCACGGCCTTGGCGGCGATCACATGCATCAGCGGGCCGCCCTGCAGGCCGGGGAAGACGGCGCTGTCGATCTTCTTCGCCCACTTCTTGCTGTTGGTCAGGATCAAGCCGCCGCGCGGACCGCGCAGAGTCTTGTGGGTGGTGGTGGTGACGATGTGGGCGTGCGGGAACGGGTTGGGATAGACACCGCCGGCGACCAGGCCAGCATAGTGGGCGATGTCGACCATCAGCAGGGCGCCGACCTCGTCGGAGATCGCCCGGAACCGCGCGAAATCAATTTCGCGGGAGTACGCCGACCCACCCGCGATGATCACCTTGGGCTGCTCCGCCCGGGCGACCTCTTCGGCCCGGTCGTAGTCGATCAGGTGGTCCTGCTGGCGGACCCCATAGGCCACCGGCCGGAACCACTTGCCCGATTGGTTGACGCTCTTGCCGTGGGTCAGGTGACCGCCCGCCGCCAGGTCCATGCCCATGAAGGTGTCGCCGGGCGCCATTGTGGCCATGAACACCGCCTGGTTGGCCTGGCTGCCGGAGTGCGGCTGGACGTTCGCGTACTCGCAGCCGAACAGGGCCTTGGCCCGCTCGATGGCGAGGGTCTCGGCTTCGTCCACCACCTCACAGCCGCCGTAGTAGCGCTTGCCCGGATAGCCCTCGGCGTATTTGTTGGTCAGCACCGACCCTTGCGCCTGCAGCACCGCTTTGGAGACGATGTTCTCCGAGGCGATCAGCTCGATCTGGTCCTGCTGGCGCCGCAGCTCACCCTCGAGGATGCGGGCGACGGCCGGATCGGCCTCGCCGACGTCGCGGGCGAAGAATTCCTCCGAAGAGGGCTGGGCTTGCATAAGCAGGGTCAAGGGCGGGCCTTTTCAATGGCAGCTTCGGATTCGTCGCCGACGGAGCCGGTCCTTTACCCTTTTGCGGCCCGCCTTCCAACCGCCGCCGAGCGCCCGTTACCTCCGGGAACCAACAAAAAACTCCAGCGTTACCCGCTAGCTCAAAGCGCACCGGTTAAGTGCGCTGAAGGCGCGTGTCGCACTTGCTGAAGGGGGACTTGATGAGCGTCGGACCTGACTCCGAGGGCCCATCGGGCGACGAACTCCTGCGCCTCGGCGCGGGTATCGTAGCCGCCTACGTAAGCCGAAATGCGGTCGCCGCCGACGCCGTCCCGGACATAATCCGCGCCGTCCACGGCGCCTTGCGCGGGATCGCGGACGGTGACGCCGCTCCGACGCCCGAAGAGCGGCCAAAGCCAGCGGTCGCCATCGGCCGCTCCGTGCAGCACGAATACATCGTCTGCCTTGAGGACGGAAAACGGCTGAAGATGCTCAAGCGCTACCTTCGCTCGCGCTTCAACATGAGCCCCGACGACTACCGCCGCCGGTGGGGCTTAGCGCCAGACTATCCCATGGTCGCCCCGGCTTACGCCGCCCGCCGATCCGCCTTCGCCAAGCAGATCGGCCTCGGTCGTGGAGTCCGGCGGCACAAATGAAGTCCGCCCTGCACGACAAGGCCCTGCGGCCATTCAATCCCAGCGGCTACGAGATCTTCGGTGGGCGCCTGGCTAGCTGCGGCGATGTGGTGATCTGGTCGGTCGATCCGCTGATCCCACGCCTGGGCGACCTGTTCACCATCGAACGCGCCGGCCGCGTCCACCACGTAGCGGTGCGTGAATTGACCACCTTCAGGGGCGGCTGGAGCGCGACCTGCCAGCGTGAGGTCTAGGCGGCCACGCCGCCAACGCGCTGGACGTTACAGCGGACCCAAAGGGTCTCCAACGTTTGTGCCAGCTTTTCGATCATCTCGTCGGTGTGCGCAGGCGACGGCGTGAAGCGAAGCCGCTCGGTCCCGCGCGGCACTGTCGGGTAGTTGATCGGCTGCACGTAGATACCGTGATCCTCAAGCAGGATGTCGGAGATCAGCTTGCAGTGCACCGCGTCTCCCACCAGCACCGGCACGATGTGGCAGACCGACGGCATCACCGGCAGGCCGGCCTTGATCAGCCGGGCTTTCAGAGTCTGCGCCCGCTCCTGGTGCGCTACGCGGATCTCGTTGTGGTCCTTCAGGTAGCGGATTGAAGCCACCGCCCCCGCGGCCAGCGCCGGCGGCAGCGAGGTGGTGAAGATGAATCCGTCGGCATAGCTGCGGATCGCGTCGACGATCACCGCGTCGGCGGCGATGTAGCCGCCCATCACCCCGAACGCCTTGCCCAGCGTGCCTTCGATGATGTCGATCTCGGCCATCACCCCGTCGCGCTCGGCGACGCCCGCTCCGCGCGGTCCGTACATACCCACGGCGTGGACCTCGTCGAGGTAGGTCAGCGCGCCGTACTTCTGCGCCAGGGCCACGGTGCCGCGCATGTCGGCGATGTCGCCGTCCATGGAATAGACACTCTCGAAGGCGATCACCTTGGGCGCGTCCGGATCGGCGGCCAGCAGCAGCTCCTCCAGGTGGGCC
>NZ_JBKJTG010000020.1:0-7563 GCF_046590535.1 Phenylobacterium sp.
CCACTGAGCAATCTTATGGCTAGGCTTATGAACTCGAAATCGGATTGTGGAATAAGCTAGCTATGTCAGCTACTTAACTCCAATCTCTGGCGCACCCGACACGATTCGAACGTGTGACCTTTGCCTTCGGAGGGCAACGCTCTATCCAGCTGAGCTACGGGTGCGTTTCCAGCGGAGTGCGTGTCTAGCGGAAAGCCCCGCCCGCCGCAAACCGCTCAGTAGATGTCGCGCACCCCCAGGGATTTCGGCGTCGGCGTCACCGCCGCGCCCTTGCTGCGCTTCAGCACCCAGTCGGTGAGCGTCGCGGCCACCGCGGAATGGCCGGGCTCCCCCGGACGGCCCTTCTGCGGCGTGGAGTCATCGGCCGAGACATAGTCGGTGTGGAAATAGATGGCGGTGTTGATCTTCGGGTCGAAGGCGGTGATCGCCCGGGCCTGATCGGTCTGCCAGGTCCCGGCCTTGTTGATCTCGGTGTAGTCGCTGACGCCCGGGAACGGGTTGTTGGCGGCGGGCGCGGGGCTCTGGCGGGCCACATAGACGGGGATATTGGCGATGGCGGTCTTGTCGATGTCCAGCTTCACCCCGTCGCGGTCGAGCTTGAGGGTGCGGTAGCGGCCGAAGAAGCCGGCGTCATAGTCCCAGCGCTCCGAGGCGTACCAGTTGGAGCCGACCATGGAGGCGGCGTCGATGGTCTTGGCGCCGCTGTCCCTGAAGGTCACCGTCACCGGGCGGACGTTGGCGCGGGCCGGGGCCCAGGCCTGGCTCTGCAGCCACGCCATGGCCTTGCCGGGCTCGTTGACCGTGCCGTTCCCGCCGGCCTCGGTCCAGCCATAGACCCGGTCGGGGTCCACCATGGCGGCCGATGCGGTGCAGGTGGGCGCGGCGCCCGCGGACCGGGGCGGGCCCATCATCATCGCCGGCTCCGGCGTCTTGTCGCACTGGGCCTGCGTGCCCGGCTGGGGCTTGAAGTCCAGCACGCCCATCCCCTGGCCCAGGAACCGCAGCACCGGGATCTGCACCCCGCCGCCCACCACCGGATCGGTGTCGAAGCTGGCGCCCGCCCGGGCCAGCCAGGAGAGCCGGGCCACCTTCAGGAAGTCGTCGCCGGGCCCGGGGGCCATGCCCGCCACCCGCAGGGGGAAGACCGCCTCCGCGTTCGGGTCGGCATAGGCATAGTAGAGCCCGGTGACCGACTGGCTCATGGCCGAGGCAGGGCCGGCGATGGGCCCCAGCATGCCCGAGGCGTCGGTATAGACCTTGGCCTTGCCCGTGCGCAGGGCGGCGACCCGGTCGAAGTAGGCCTTCAACTCCGGCTCGGTGGGCGCGGCGGCCTGGCCGGCGGAGGGGCCGCCGTCCAGGAAGATCAGGCCGGAGAGCTTGTCGACGCCACGCTTGCCGTCGCCTTGCAGGCGGGCCGCATAGTTGGCCACGAAGCCGCCGCCCTGGCTGTGGCCGGCCAGGAAGATGTTCTTGCCCCCCGAGCGGCGCCGTATCTGGGCGATCATGGCGTCGACGTCGCCGGCGTAGGCCTGGAAGTCCCAGTCGGCCATGAAGGCGAGGTCGGACTGGGTCAGCGGCGTCCACCTGGCGCCGGGGCCGGGGCCGACGATGCGGGCGGGCGCGCCCTTGCCGGGCCAAGCCTGGGTGATCGGCTGCTGGCCGAAATAGTAGTCCAGGGCCACCTTAGGGTCGCGCTTCGCCCTGGCGGCTTTCAGGCCCGTGGTGTCGGCCAACTGGGCCCCGCGCCGCTGCAAGACCCAGACCTCCACGCGGCAGGGCTTGCCATCGCAGGTCTGCGCCTGGGCCCGGTGGACCAGCTGGCTGCCGAGGAACAGCCAGTGCGGCGGGGTGGAGGAGAAGCCCGGCAGGCCAACGATCACCGCATTGGCGGGGCGCGGCGTCTCGCCGTCGGCGGCGGCGCGCAGGCGCAGGAAAGTCGCGGTGTTGAGGCCGGCCGGCGTGCCTGGCGCCCGGTAGCCGGGGACCTGCAGGTACTCGCCCACCACATCGGGATAGCCCGGCACGACGGACTTGGAGAGATTGGCGGCGGCGGCCGGCGCGGCCAGGGCGAGCGCGCCCGCGGCGGCGGCGGCGGCGATGATGGCGTTCAGGCTCATGGCGGTTCCTCCCGGCGCCTTTCTAAGGCGGCGCTGCGGCAAGCTAAGCCTTGCGCCTGGACCGGCAGATTTCAACCGGGCAATTTTGCAGGCAAGCGCGCCCGTTAGCCTTAGGATCAGAGAAGCGCCGTTTCGAATGGCGGGTACGGTCTTAGGGGAAATCGATGGGCGCATGGAACCGGTACGGCCGGCCGACGGCCGGGCTGGCGGCCGCCGCCCTCGCGGCGCTGCTGGCCGGAGCCAGCCTGGGCGGCGTGGCGCTCGCCCAGGGGCAGCCCCGCGCCGAAGCCGACGCGGCCCCGCATCCCGGCAAGGACGTCTATGACCAGGCCTGCGCCATGTGCCACGCGGCCCCCGACCCCACCACCCGCACGCCCACCCTGGCCGGCCTGAAGCGGATGAGCGCCGCGGCCATCCAGGCGGCGTTGACCACCGGGGTGATGAAGTCGCAGGGCGCCGCCCTGGAGCCGCGCCAGCTGCGCGACGTGGTCGCCTATCTGGCCGCACCCGAGGGCCCGGTGGGCACGGCGTGGATCGAGGCGGCCATGTGCCCCGCCGACCGGCGCGCCGTGGACCTGAGCGCCAAGCTGGCCCTGGCGGGCTGGGGCGTGGACCCTGAAAGCACGCGCCGGATGAGCGCGGCCCAGGCCGGCCTCTCCACCCGTGATCTCGCCAACCTGGAAGTCGCCTGGGCCCTGCCCCTGCCGCGCACCTCGGCTCTGCGCTCCCAGGGGGTGATCGTCGGCTCGACGCTGTTCTACGCCGCCACCCAGGCCAGTACGCTGCTGGCGCTGGACACCAGGACCGGCTGCATCAAGTGGGCGGTCCCGACCACCTCCAGCATCCGCACCAGCCTGGCCTTCGGGCCCCTGGGCAAGGGCGGCCCCCTGGCGGTCATCGGCGGGGACAGCGGCGGCCACATCCAGGCCCGCGACCCTCGGGACGGCAAGCTCATCTGGCGGGTGGACCCGCGGCACGACAAGACCGTGCCCCTGACCGGCTCGCCGATCCTCTACGGCGACCGGATCATCGTGCCGATCTCGGCCAGCGACGTGGCAGCGGCCATGCGGCCCACCCACGAGTGCTGCAAGAGCCACGGGGCGGTGGCGGCCATGGACGCAGCCACCGGCAAGGTGCTTTGGACGTACCACACGATGGAGGACGCCAAGCCGCTGGGCCGCAAGAACAGCCAGGGCGTCGAGATGTACGGGCCGTCCGGCGCGCCGATCTGGTCGACGCCCTCGGTGGACGCCCGCCGCGGCCTGGTGTTCGCGGCCACCGGCGAGAACACCTCGCCCCCCGCCACCGCCACCAGCGATGCGATCGTCGCCATCGACATGGCCACCGGCAAGCCGAAGTGGACCTTCCAGGCGCTGGCTGACGACATCTGGAACATGTCCTGCCCGATCGGCCGCGGCGCGGACGGAACCCGGCCCACCGGGGCGAACTGCTTCTTCGCCGCCGACGGCAAGAGCGTGCTCCTCGACCACGACTTCGGGGCCGGCCCGGTGATCTTCCGCAGGCCCGGCGGACGCGACGTGATCCTGGGGGGCCAGAAGTCCGGCGACGTCTGGGCGCTGGACGCCGCCACCGGCAAGCAGCTGTGGCACCAGAAGTTCGGCGAGGGCACCGCCCTGGGCGGGGTCCACTGGGGCATCGCCACCGACGGCGTGCGGGTGTTCGCCCCGATCAGCGACCCGGGCGTGCCGGAGCCGAAGTCGGCGTCGGGGATGCACGCGGTGAACGTGGCCACCGGCAAGATCGCCTGGCAATGGCGCGCCAAGCCCGACTGCGGAAACGGCCGCGAGGCCCGCGTGGTGGGCTGCACGCAGAAGTTCGGCCTCTCGGCCGCGCCCCTGGTGATCGACGGTGCGGTGCTGGCCGGGGCCCTGGACGGCCGGCTGTGGGTATTCGACGCCGCCCGCGGCAAGGTGCTGGCGGTGCACGACACCGCGCGCGCCTTCCCGGACGCGAACGGCCAGAAGGCGGTGGGCGGCTCCATCGACGCCACCGGCGTGTTCGCCGGCGCCGGGATGGTGTTCGTCAATTCCGGCTACGGCTCGTTCAACCAGACCCCGGGCAACGTGCTGGTGGCGTTCAGACCGAAGCGGTAGGCGTCAGACCGTCGTCACCGCGTCCCAGAAGCGCTTGGCCTTGCCGATGAAGCTGGCCGACTTGGGATGCTGCTGATCGCTGCCGAGTTCGGCGAACTCGCGCATCAGCTCCTTCTGACGAGCGTTCAGGCGGGTTGGTGTCTCGACGAACAGCTCCACCACCAGGTCGCCACGGTCGCGGGAGCGCAGAGAAGGCATGCCGCGGCCCTTCAGGCGCACGGTCTTCCCGGTCTGGGCGCCTTCCGGCACCTTCACCGAGATCTTGCAGGCGCCGTCACAGGCCTCGCCGCCCATCAGGCAGGGGGCGTCGATCTCGCCCCCCAGCACCGCGGCGGCCATGGGCACGGGGACGGTGCAGAGCAGGTCCAGCCCGTCGCGCTCAAAGAGCTCGTGCGGGGTCACCGACAGGAAGATGTAGAGGTCGCCGCGCGGGCCGCCCCGGGCGCCGGAATCGCCCTCTCCGGCCAGCCGGATCCGGGCGCCGTCGTCGACGCCCGCGGGGATGCGGACCTGCAGAGTGCGCTCGCGGCGCACCTGGCCGGCGCCGCGGCAATCCACGCAGGGGTCCATGACCATGCGGCCCGATCCGCCGCAGCGGGGGCAGGCGCGCTCGATGGAGAAGAAGCCCTGGCTGGCCCGCACCCGGCCCTGGCCATTGCAGGTGGCGCAGGTCGTGGGGCTGGTGCCGGGCTTGGCGCCGGAGCCTTCGCAGGTCTCGCAGGTCAGCGCCGCCGGAACGGTGATCTCGACCTCGGCGCTGGCGTAGGCCTGCTCCAGGGTGATCTCCAGGTCGTAGCGCAGGTCCTGGCCGCGGGCCGGGCCGCTGCGCCCACGCTCGCGTCCGCCACGGCCGAACATGTCGCCGAAGACGTCGCCGAACACCTCGTTGAAGATGTCGTTCACGTCGTGGAACTGGCCTGGGCCGCCACCTGCGCCGTTGACGCCAGCATGGCCGAAGCGGTCGTAGGCCGCCCGCTTCTGCGCGTCGGCCAGCACGCTGTAGGCTTCGTTGATTTCCTTGAACCGACCGGACGCGTCTTCGCAGCCGCCGTTGCGGTCGGGGTGGTGCTCCATCGCCAGCTTGCGGAAGGAGGCCTTGAGGGCCGCCGCGTCGCAATCGCGCGAAACACCCAGGATTTCGTAATAGTCCCGCATCAAATCGTCAGGCGTTCAATTCGTGAGCAAGGGTGGAGGTGGGATCGCCCCCGCCCGGCTGCAAGGCTTGTGACCGAGCGGGCGGGGGCGTTTTGACCCGCGAAAGCGGCGGCGACGTCCCCGGCGACCTCTTCGCATTGGCTGCTTAAGGTCGCCATGGGACGCGTCGTCACGCAGACTTCTGCTGGTCGTCGCCGTCGACTTCCTCGAACTCCGCATCGACCACGTCCTCGGCGCCGGCCTCGGGCTGAGCCTGGTCTGCGTCACCCTCGCCGCCGCCCTGCTGGGCCGCGTACATGGCTTCTCCAAGCTTCATGGAGGCCTGGATCAGCGCCTGGGTCTTGGTGGCGATCACCTCGGCGTCACCGTCGTCGAGAACGGCCTTGAGCTCTTCCAGCGCCGTGGTGATGGCCCCGCGCTCTTCCTCGCCGACCTTGTCGCCGTGCTCGGCCATGGCCTTCTCGGTGGAGTGGATCACCGCATCGGCCTGGTTCCTGGCCTGCACGCCGGACCTGCGCTTCTCGTCGTCAGCCTTGTTGGACTCGGCTTCCTTGACCATGGCGTCGATGTCCGCGTCGGACAGGCCGCCGTTGGCCTGGATGCGAATCGACTGTTCCTTGGCGGTGGCCTTGTCGCGGGCTGAGACGTTGACGATGCCGTTGGCGTCGATGTCGAAGGTGACCTCCACCTGCGGGATGCCCCGCGGCGCCGGCGGGATGCCCACCAGGTCGAACTGGCCCAGCATCTTGTTGTCCGCCGCCATGGGCCGTTCGCCCTGGAACACCCGGATGGTCACCGCCGACTGGTTGTCGTCAGCCGTGGAGAAGGTCTGCGAGCGCTTGGTGGGGATGGTGGTGTTGCGCTCGATCAGCGAGGTGAACACCCCGCCCAGGGTCTCAATGCCCAGGGTCAGCGGGGTGACGTCCAGCAGCAGCACGTCCTTGACGTCGCCCTGCAGCACGCCGGCCTGAACCGCGGCGCCCAGGGCCACCACCTCGTCCGGGTTCACGCCGGTGTGCGGCTCACGGCCGAAGAACGCCTTCACCGTCTCCACGACCTTGGGCATGCGGGTCATGCCACCGACCAGGATCACCTCGTCGATGTCGGTCTTCTTCAGGCCGGCATCCTTCAGCGCCTGGTCGCAGGGGCCGATGGTCTTGGTGATCAGGTCTTCCACCAGGGCTTCCAGCTTGGCGCGGGAGAGCTTGATGTTGAGGTGCAGCGGGCCCGACGCATTCATTGAGATGAAGGGGAGGTTCACCTCGTACTGCGTGGTGAACGACAGCTCCTTCTTGGCCTTCTCGCCCTCTTCCTTCAGGCGCTGCAGGGCCAGCTTGTCCTTGCGCAGGTCAACGCTAGTTTCCTTTTTGAACTCGTCAGCCAGGTAGTCGACGATCCGCATGTCGAAGTCTTCACCGCCCAGGAAGGTATCGCCGTTGGTGGACTTCACCTCGAAGACGCCGTCGCCGATCTCCAGGATGGAGACGTCGAAGGTGCCGCCGCCCAGGTCGTAGACGGCGATCTTCTTGCCGTCGTTCTTGTCCAGGCCATAGGCCAGGGCCGCGGCGGTGGGCTCGTTGATGATCCGAAGAACTTCCAGGCCGGCGATCTTGCCCGCGTCCTTGGTGGCCTGGCGCTGGGCGTCGTTGAAGTAGGCGGGCACCGTGATGACGGCCTTTTCCACCTTCTCGCCCAGGTGCTGCTCGGCGGCTTCCTTCATCTTGCGCAGGATCAGCGCGGAGACTTCCTGGGGCGAATAGTCCTTGCCCTGAGCCTTCACCCAGGCGTCGCCGTTCGGACCCTTGACGATCTCATAGGGCACCATGCCCTTGTCCTTCTCGACCATCGGGTCGGAGGCGTTACGGCCGATCAGGCGCTTGATGGCGAACAGCGTGTTGGAGGGGTTGGTCACCGCCTGGCGCTTGGCCGGCTGGCCGACCAGACGCTCGCCGTCTTCCAGGAAGGCGACGACGGAGGGCGTCGTCCGCGCGCCCTCGGCGTTCTCGATCACTTTCGGCGTCTTGCCGTCCATGATGGCGACGCACGAATTGGTCGTGAACGCCGAGGGCGCACGGACGACGCCCTCCGTCGTGGCCTTCCTGGAGGACGGCGAGCGTCTGGTCGGCCAGCCGGCCAAGCGCCAGGCGGTGACCAACCCCTCCAACACGCTGTTCGCC
>NZ_JBKJTG010000130.1:0-5852 GCF_046590535.1 Phenylobacterium sp.
ACAGGGCTAGGTCCTGCAACAGGAAGGTCTCGGTGATCTCCACGGTGAGCGCCGTGGCCGGCAGGTCGGTGCGGGCCAGCCGGGCGATCAGCTTCCTGGAGAACGCCGGATCCATCAGGTCGCGGGGCGAGACGTTGCACGACACCACCTCGATCAGCCCCTCGGCGACCCACGGCGCGGCGCGGGCGCAGGCGGCCTCGAACACCGCCTCGTCGATGCGGCCGATCAGGCCCAGCTCCTCGGCGATGGGCACGAAGGCGGCCGGCAGCAACAGGCCCTGCTCGGGGTGGTTCCAGCGGGCCAGCACCTCGACGCCCACGATGGCGCCGTCGGCGGCGTCGATCACCGGCTGGAACCAGGGCACGATCTCGCCCGCCGGGATGGCCCGGCGCAGCTCCGCCTCCAGGGTGCGGCGGCGATCGTTTTCGGCGCGGAGCTCAGCGTCGAAGGCCGACCAGCGCCGGCCGCCGCGGGTCTTCACCCGATAGAGGGCCATGTCGGCGAACCGCTGCAGGTCGCCGGCGTCGGGGGCGTCGGTGGGATAGATCGCCACGCCCACCGAGGCGCCGGGGGCGACGGTGCGGCCATAGATGTTGTGCGGTTGGGCCAACAGCGAGACCAGCCGCTGGGCCCGCCTGGCCACGTCGGGCGCCTGGGAGATCAGGGCGAATTCGTCGCCGCCCAGCCGGGCCACCAGTTCGTCGGGACCGGTGTCGGCGGTCAGGCGCTGGCCCACCTCGGCCAGCAGCAGGTCGCCGGCGTGATGGCCCAAGGTGTCGTTGAGGTGCTTGAAGCGGTCCAGGTCGATGACGTAGAGCGCCACCTGGGCGCCCGGGCCCTGGGCCGCCTCCAGGCGCTGGCTGAGGGCCGCTGTGAACGCGCCGCGGTTGACCAGTCCGGTGAGGGAATCGGTCTGCGCCAGCCGAAGCGTCAGCGAACGCTCGGCTTCCAGCTCGGCCACGCGCGCGGCCAGGTGCGCATCATTCTGCGAGGGTAGGGGCACGAGGGGCATTCTGCCTCTGGAGCAACAAAGCCGGCACCATCGGGCGCCAGGGAGAACGCCGGGTTAAGCAGCCTGGTTAACGCGGCCTCAGGCGGTGCGAATTTCCGCAGCCGGCTCCTCGATCTCGTTCTCCCACTTGGCGACCACTGCGCTGGCCACGGAATTGCCGAGCACATTGGTGGCCGAGCGGCCCATGTCGAGGACGTGGTCGACGGCCAGGATCAGCAGGAGCCCGCCCTCCGGCAGGTTGAAGTAGGAGAGCGTCGCGGCGATCACCACCAGGGAGGCGCGGGGCACCCCGGCCATGCCCTTGGAGGTGACCATCAGCAGCGCCAGCATGGTGATCTGCTGGGCGATGGACAGCTCGATGCCGTAGACCTGGGCGATGAACATCACCGCGAAGGTGCAGTACATCATCGAGCCGTCCAGGTTGAACGAGTAGCCCAGCGGCAGGACGAAGCTCGCCACCTTGCGGCTGACGCCCCACTTCTGCAGCTCCTCCAGCGTGCGCGGATAGGCGGCCTCCGACGACGCCGTGGAGAACGCCAGCAGCGTCGGCTGGCGGATCGCCGCCACCAGCCGCAGCGTCCTCGGCCCCACGATCAGCACCGCGGCCCCGATCAGCAGCGCCCATAGGATCCCCAGCGACAGGTAGAACCCGCCGATGAACTTGAAGTAGGTCCCCAGCACCTCGATCCCCTGGGTGGCGATGGTGGCGGCTAGCGCCGCAAAAATTGCCAGAGGGGCCGTTTTCATGACGTACCCCGTCACTTTCAGCATGATGGCGGCGATCTGTTCCACCAGCATGAGCACCTGGGGCGCCTTGTCGTCGATGGCGGCCACCGCGGTGCCTACAAACACCGAGAAGATGACGATCTGCAGGATTTCGTTGTTGGCCATGGCCTCGACGATGGAGCGCGGCACCAGGTGGGTGACAAATTCCTTCAGGGTGAACTTGGCAACATCGACGGTGGCCGCTCCGGCGGCTGGCTCGGGCAGCGCCAGTTGCAGGCCCGCGCCGGGCTGCAGCAGGTGCACCATGACTAGGCCGATGCTCAGCGAGACGATCGAGGCGCTGATGAACCAGCCCATGGTCTTCAGGCCCACCCGGCCGACCGCGCCGGCGTCCTCCATATGGGCGATCCCCGCCACCAGGGTGGAGAACACCAGGGGCGCGATGATCATCTTGATCAGCCGCAGGAAGACATCGGTGATGATCGACAGGTTGCCGGCGATCGCCGCGGCCTCGGCCGGCGCGGCATACTGATTGACCGCCCATCCCACCGCGACGCCCAAGACCATGGAGCCGACGATGAAGGCGGTGAACAGGCGATTCATGAAGCGGTCCCGAAAGTTGGCGCCGGCCTTTGTCGCCGGGATGCGGCGCACAGTCCATCCCGGCCGCGGGGGCTGAACTCTCGCAAGCTTCGCATTGGGTGGATATAAGGCCGCATGAGCAACAAGATGGACGCAGCCGGCATCGTGGATCGGCTGGAGACAGAGTACAGCGCCAGCGTCGACAACCTCCGCAGCGCGCTAAAGCAGTTCCTGGCCGGGGGCGCGCCGCCCGCGCCCGACGCCCGCCGCACGGGCGCCTTCACCTATCCGGAACTGCGCCTCTCATGGGCCGAGGGCCAGCCCTTCCCGCGGATCAGCCGGGCCTTCGCGCGCCTGGGACAGCCGGGCCGCTATGCGGTGACGGTGACCCGGCCGGACCTCTACCGCGACTATCTGATCGAGCAGCTCAGCCTCCTGTTGCAGGACTTCGAGGTGGAGCTGGACGTGGGCCGCTCGACCCAGGAGATCCCGTTCCCCTATGTGCTGGACGGCGCCGCGGACCTGGCCCTGGCCGACATCGGCTCGGCCGAGATCGCCCGGCACTTTCCCACCACCGAGCTGGCCCACATCGGCGACGAGATCGCCGACGGCTTCTGGGCCGGCCCGTCGGACATGCCCCGCCCTCTGGCCTTGTTCGACGGCCTGCGCACGGACTTCTCCCTGGCCCGGCTGACCCACTACACCGGCACCCCGGCCGAGCACGTGCAGCAGTTCATCCTGTTCACCAACTACCACCGCTATGTAGATGAGTTCGTTCGCTGGGGCTGCGAGCAGCTCAAGAGCGGCGGGCCCTACAAGGCGCTGTCGGCGGCCGGCCAGGTCTATGTGACCGCGGACACCGCCAACCCGGAGGCGGCGGTGGCCGCCGGCGCCTGGCGCAAGCACCAGATGCCGGCCTACCACCTGATGGCCGAGGGCCGGTCGGGGATCACCCTGGTCAACATCGGGGTGGGTCCCTCCAACGCCAAGACCATCTGCGACCACCTGGCGGTGCTGCGGCCACAGGCCTGGCTGATGATCGGCCACTGCGGCGGCCTGCGCGGCTCCCAGACCATCGGCGACTATGTGCTGGCCCACGCCTACCTGCGCGACGACCACGTGCTGGACGGGGTGCTGCCGCCGGAGATCCCCATCCCGCCGATCGCCGAGATGCAGGTGGCGTTGAACCGCGCCGCCGAGGTGGTCACCGGGGAGACCGGCGAGGTGCTGAAGCGGCGCCTGCGCACCGGCACGGTAGTGACCACGGACGACCGCAACTGGGAGCTCAAATATTCCTCCAGCGCCCTGCGCTTCAACCAGAGCCGCGCGGTCGCCATCGACATGGAGAGCGCCACCATCGCCGCCCAGGGCTACCGGTTCCGCGTGCCCTACGGGACCCTGCTCTGCGTCTCGGACAAGCCGCTGCACGGGGAGATCAAGCTGCCCGGCCAGGCCAACGCCTTCTATGAACGCGCTATTGGCCAGCATCTGCAGATCGGCGTGGCGACCATGGACCTGCTACGCCAGGAGGGTCACCGCCTGCACTCGCGCAAGCTGCGCAGCTTCGACGAGCCGCCGTTCCGCTAGGGGGGTCTCGATTTGGTCGCCGAAGGCGGTTAGAGCGTGGCGGCATGACCCGCCGCATCGCCTTTGAAGGCATCGAGAATTTCCGTGATTTCGGCGACTACGCCGCCGGCGAGCGACGCCTGAGGCGCGGCCTGCTCTACCGCTCCGCCCACCACGCAAAGGCCAGCGACGCCGACCTGGACGCCCTGGCGGGCCTCGACCTGGCGGTGATCGTCGACCTGCGCCGCACCAACGAGCGCGAACGCGACCCGTGCCGACGCTGGGACGGTTTCGGGGCGGAGGTGATCGAGAACGACATCGGCCAGGAGGGCGCCGACGAGTGGCACACCTTCCTGGCGGGCTCCGACCTCAGCGAGGCCTCGTTCCGAAGTTACATGCTGGCCTACTACGACGCTGCGCCCACGGCGCCGCGGCACCTGGATCTCTACAGCCGCTACTTCCGCGCGCTGGCCGCCACAGACGGGCCGGTGCTGGTCCACTGTGCGGCCGGCAAGGACCGCACGGGCATCCTCTGCGCGCTCACCCACCATGTGGCTGGCGTGCACGACGACGACATCGTGGCGGACTACCTGCTGACCAACGACGCGGCGCGGATCGCATCGCGTACGCCGATGGTTGGCGACATGATCCTGGAGCAGACCGGCCGGCGGCCGAGCGACGCGGCGGTGCAGGTGGCGATCGGGGTGGAGGCGGACTACCTCACCCGCGCGCTGGAGGCGATGCGGCAGGCCTACGGGTCGGTGGACGGCTACCTCGACGGCGCCCTGGGGCTGGATGCAAAGCTGCGCGAGCAGATCCACGACCGGCTACTGGCCTGAAACGGGTAGCGCTGTTCCTCGCATCCTGCCCAATCACCGCGCCGCAAAGACCGGAGTGACCATGCAGAGCTTCCAGCCGCCCAGGCGAATCCTGATGGGACCGGGTCCCTCCGACGTCAGCCCGCGGGTGCTGCAGGCCCTGGCCCGGCCCACGATCGGCCACCTCGATCCGGACTTCCAGCGCCTGATGGAGGAGATCAAGGCCGCTCTGCAGCGGCTGTTTAACGCCCCGGATCACGCCTGCGTCCCGCTGCCCGCACCGGGCACCGCGGGGATGGAGGCCGCGATCATGAACCTGCTGGAGCCGGGGGACCGGGCGGTGATCTGCATCAACGGCGCCTTCGGCGGTCGCATGGCCGACATGGCCGATCGCGCCGGTGCAACAGTGGTCACGGTGGACCACACCTGGGGTGAGCCAGTGGATCCGGCCCGGGTCGAGGCGGCGCTTTCCGAGGCGCCCAGCAAGGTGCTGGCCTTTGTTCATGCGGAGACCTCCACGGGCGTGCGCTCCGAAGCCGCCACCCTGTGCGCCCTGGCGCGCAAGTATGGGGCGCTCTCCATCGTCGATTGCGTTACATCCCTGGGCGGCATCGCGGTGGACGCCGCAGCCTGGGACGCCGACGTAATCTATTCGGGCACCCAGAAGTGCCTCTCGGCCCCGCCGGGTCTGTCGCCCATCGCCATCAGCCCGCGAGCTCAAGCGGCCATCTCAGGCCGCAAGACCAAGGTCCGCAACTGGCTCTGCGACTTCAACCTGCTGATGAGCTACTGGGGCGGCGAGGGCGGTCGGACCTATCACCATACCGCCCCGATCAACGCGCTATACGGCCTGCACGAAAGCCTCGTGATGCTGTTCGAGGAGGGCCAACAGGCCTCCATCGTGCGCCATGCCCGGACGCATGAGGCGCTGGTCGCCGGCCTGGAGGCAGCGGGCCTGAAGATGCTGGTCGCCGCGGCGCACCGCCTGCCGCAACTGAACGCCGTGCGCGTGCCGGAGGGGATCGACGAGGCCGCGGTGCGCAGCCACGTCCTGAAGACCTGGGACCTGGAGATCGGCGCGGGCCTGGGCCCCCTGAAGGGCCAGATCTGGCGGATCGGCCTGATGGGCTCGTCAGCCACGCCTTGGC
>NZ_JBKJTG010000131.1:0-41349 GCF_046590535.1 Phenylobacterium sp.
AGGTAGCGGGTGCGGTGCTGGTCGACGATGTTGTCGACGAAGCCGGTGATCTTCGGGCTCACCAGGTTCTTGTTCACGTAATAATAGGTGGTCGCCACCGCGGCGTCCTCGAGCATCAGGGTTTCTGCCTGGGCCAGGAAGCCGGCGCGGATCTTGGCGTCAGGCTCGTTGTCGGCCTTGGCCAGCAGGGCGTCGTAGGCCGGGTTGTTGTAGTCGCCATAGTTCTGCGGGCCGGTGGCCGACTGCATCAGATAGAGGAAGCTCATCGCGTCGTTGTAGTCGGCGACCCAGGCGGCGTCGGCCACCTGGAAGTCACGGCTGCGATAGGACGCATAGGCGATCTGGGTCTCGTTCTGCGCCAGGCGCGCATCGACGCCGATCTGCTTCCAGTCGGCCTGGATGGCTGGCATCACCAGGGTCGGGTCGGGCGTGTTGCGGTGCTTGATCTCCACCACCAGCGGCTTTTTGGGTCCGTAACCCGCCTGCGCCAGCAGGCGCCTGGCCTCGGCCTGGCGGCGCTCCAGGGTCCAGCTGGCCCAGTAGGGCGGCTTGGCGGCCTGGTAGTTGGCCACCCCCGGCGGGGTGAAGGTGTAGGCGGGTTGCTGGCCGCCGCGCAGCAGCTTCTGGGTGATGAACTCGCGGTCGATGGACATGGAGAGCGCGCGGCGCACCCGCACGTCCTTGAACTGGGGGACATTGGAATTGAACGCCAGATAGGCCACGCCCAGGTAGGTGTTGGTGTGGACGTAGTCCGGGATCTCTTTGCGCAGGAAGGCGATGCGGTTGGACTGGATGTCGGCGTTCAGGTCCAGTTCGCCGCGGCGGACGCGGCGCTCGGCGCTGATCGCGTCGTTGGTGGGGTAGTAGTAGACCTCATCGACGCAGACGCTCTTGGCGTCGAAGAACCGCGGGTTCTTCACGGCGCGAACGTGGTCGCCCAGCTTCCAGGATTTCACCGTGAAGGGGCCGTTGCCGACATAGCGGTCGGGCCGGCTCCAGCCGTCGCCCCACTTGTCCACCATGTGCTTGGGCACAGGGTACATGGTGTAGTGCTTGGCGACTTCCGGCAGGTAGGGCGCGGGGTGGCCGAGCGTCAGCTCGAGCACCTTGGGCGACAGCGCGCGGACGGCGAGCGTTTCCAGACCCGCCTTGCCCTCGTTCACCGCCTGCGCGCCCTTGATGAAATAGAGGATCGAGGCGTATTCCGACGCCGACTTGGGATCGAGGATGCGGCGCAAGGAGAAGACGAAGTCGTCGGCGGTCACCGGCACGCCGTCCGACCAGGTCGCGTCGCGCAGGTAGAAGCGCCAGGTGAGGCCGTCGGCGGAGGTTTCCCACCGCTCGGCCATGCCGGGCAGCGGCGCCCCGTCCGGGCCCGACTGGGTCAGGCCCATGATCGAATCGGAGATGATCCGGTCTTCCCAGGTGCCGTTGGCCTTGTGCGGGTCCAGGGAAATCGGCTCCGAGCCGTTGCCCAGGTGGAGACAAACCTTGCCTGCCGGGCAATCCGGGCGGGCGGGCGCCTGGGGGCCGCAGGCCTGGACCGCGAAGGCCGCGGCGCCGAGGATCAGGAGATTGCGGGTTGCGCGGCGGGCCGCTTCAAAAGCTGTTCGCAAGGACATGGGGCCGACCAATGACAATTCCTGAGGCGCGGGCAAGTCTGGTCGCTGGTATTTTTGTGGCTGCCCTCGTCTGCGCCCCTGTGTCGAGCGCCCAGCCGAAGCCCGCGGAACGCGCCGCGGCCCTGCAGAAACTCACCGATTGCCGCAGGCTGAGCGACGGCGCCGCCCGGCTGGCCTGCTACGACGAGGCCGCCGCGGGCATCGACCAGGCCGAGGCCAAGGGCGACATCGTGGTGGTGGACCGCGAGCAGGCCCGCAAGGTCCGCCGCCAGGGATTCGGCTTCAACCTGCCGTCAATGGCCATCTTCGAGCGCGGCGAGAAGCAGGAGGACGTCGAGAATGCCGCCGGCAAGATCGCCGCCTTCCGCGTCGACGGCGCAGGCAAGTGGATCCTCCGGCTGGACGACGGCGCCACCTGGGCGCAGGTCGACGCCAACGAACTGCACCGGACGCCGAAGATCGGCATGCCGGTCCGCATCCGGCGCGCCGCCATGGGCAGCTATCTGCTGAGCATCGACGGCCAGCGCGCCTTCCGCGCCAACCGCACGGAGTAGTCAGCCGGCGTAGAAGTCGTTGCGGGCGGTCATCAGGGCGGCGACCAGGTCGCGCTCGCCGGGCTCCAGCAGCGGGTTCCAGACATCGAAGATCAGGATGATCCGGGTCTGGTCGGCGTCGTTCCACGCCTCGTGCTCCATGGTGTCGTCGAACACCCAGGCCTCGCCCATCCGCCACGCCTGAGTCTCGCCACCCACGCGGAAGCGCGCGGGGCCGGGCAGGACCAGCGGCAGGTGGACGATCAGGCGGGTATTGGTGGAGCCGGTGTGCGGCGGGATGGCGGTGTGGGCGTCGAGGGCCGAGAACATGGCGGTGGGGGCGAAACCCGGCAGGCGGGCCATGGGCAGGCCCTCCAGCAGGGCCGCGGTGCGCGGGCAGCGGGCGCAGGCGTCGCTCTGCCGCTCGCCGTCCTTCCACAGGAAGTAGCTGCTCCAGCGGGCGGAGTGGTTCAGCTCGCCCCACTGGTTCACCGGGGCCTCAGGCGGAAAGGCGATGTAGGGGGCGAAGTCAGCCTGGCCCAGCGCCAGCACGCCTTCCAGCTCACCGCGGATCACGTCGCTGGACGCCTCCAGCTCGGCGAGCCAGGGGAACAGGGCCCGTTCGTGGAAGGGAATGGCCGGCAGCCGCGGGTAGTGGAGGAGCAGGGGCTGCTGCACATAGACCCGGCGGGTTCCGGCATAGACGCCCAGGGCCTCGTCGAAGCGGGCCTGGGCCGCGGCGCCGCCGGCCGCCTCCATCGCTCCGACCCGATGGCGGAGATAGGCTTCGAGCTCGGCCTGCACGCCGGCCACCACCTGGTGGGCGCGCGCGGTGGGGGCAGCGAGATTGGCCGGCAGGTTTTCCGGGGTGGGCGCAAGCTTCAGGGCGTTCTCATAGACCTTGGCCGCGGCGCGGGAACCGGACATGCGCTCCACCACCGCCCCCTTCGAGAGCAGCGCCAGGAAGTTGTAGGGATCGAGGGCCAGGGCCTCGTCGAGGGCGGCCAGGGCCTGGGCCCATTCGCGGCCGGTGCGGTGGATCAGCGCCTTCTGCAGGCGGAGCGCCGGGTCGGCGGCATCGGCCGCCTGCGCCTGGGCGATCAGGGCCAGGGCCTCGGCGCGGTCGCCGCGGGCCAGGGCCTCCCCCGAGCGGGCCAGGAGGTCCGCCGCCGCCGGCGCGCCCTCCGACATGCTCAGCGGTCCTTGGGATCTATGGCGTCCCTCAGGCCGTCGCCGATGAAGTTGAAGCTCATCAGGGTGATGACCATCATCAGGGACGGGAAGATCAGCAGCCAGGGCGCCAGCTCCATGTCCTGGGCGCCATTGGCGATCAGGGTGCCCAGGGACGCCATCGGCGGCTGAACGCCCAGGCCCAGGAAGCTCAGGAAGCTCTCCGCCAGGATCACCGCGGGAATGGTCAGGGTCACATAGACCACCACCGGGCCCAGCAGGTTGGGTACGATGTGGCGGAAGATGATGCCGCCCTGGCCGAGACCTGCGGCCCGGGCCGCCTCGACAAACTCCTTGTGCTTCAGGGTCAGGGTCTGGCCGCGGACGATGCGGCTCATGGTCAGCCATTCCACCGCGCCGATGGCCACGAAGATCAGGATGATGTTCGACCCGAAGGTGACCATCAGCAGGATCACGAAGAAGATGAACGGCAGCGAATAGAGGATGTCGACAATGCGCATCATCGCCTCGTCCAGGCGGCCGCCCGCGTAGCCCGCCACCGCGCCCCAGATCACCCCGATGATCAGCGAGACCACCGTGGCCACCAGGCCGATGGCCAGCGACACCCGCAGGCCGATAAGCAGGCGGGCCAGCAGGTCGCGGCCCAGGGAATCGGTCCCGATCAGGTGGCCGTTTTGCAGCGGGCCCAGCCAGACGTCGTTCTTGTTGATCTCGTCATAGGCGTAGGGTGTCAGGTACGGCCCGATGAGGGCGGCCACCACCAGGATGGCCAGAACCACCATGCCGGTGACGGCGGCCTTGTTGCGCAGCAGGCGCCGGCGGGCGTCCTGCCACAGGCTGCGGCCCTGGACGGCCTTTTTCATGGTCTCCGCGCCTCTGCGCGAGCCCGGGGTCAGGATGGTGGCGGTCAAGACAGCCTCACGCGCGGATCGAGCGCCGCGTACAGCAGGTCGGCGATCAGGTTCAGGATCAGGATCAGGGCCGCATAGAAGATCACCATGCCCATGACGACGGTGTAGTCGCGCTGCAGGGCGCTGATGACGAAGAACTTGCCCAGGCCTGGCAGGTTGAAGATCTTTTCCACCACCAGGGAGCCGGTGATCAGGCCGGCGCAGGCCGGGCCCAGGTAGCTGACCAGGGGCAGGATAGCGGCGCGGAGCGCATGCTTGCCGACGATGCGATGCTCCGGCAGGCCCTTGGCGCGGGCGGTGCGCACATAGTTGGAATGCAGCACTTCGATCATACCGGCCCGGGTCAGGCGCGAGATGATGGCGATCTGCGGCAGGGCCAGGACCGTGATCGGGAGAATCATGTTGACCAGCGCCCCGTCGTTCCAGCCGGCGCTTGGCAGCCATCCGAGCTTGGAGGCGAAGGCCAGCACCAGGAGCGGGGCGGTGACGAAGGTGGGGATACAGACCCCCAGGATCGCCACAGTCATCACCGTGTAGTCCACCGTGCGGTTCTGCCGGAGCGCCGCCAGCACCCCAAGGCTCACCCCGACGATGGCGGCGATCAGGATCGCCGACAGGCCAAGCTTCAGGGAGACCGGGTAGTTCTCCTTGAGGATCTGCAGGACCGACTTGTCCTTGTATTTCAGTGAGGGGCCCAGGTCGCCGCGGGTGACGCCCACCAGATAGTCCACGTACTGGGCGCCCAGGGGCTTGTTCATGCCGTACTTGGCCATGACGTTGCGCTCGATCTCGGGCGAGAGCTTGCGGTCCATGTCGAAGGGGCTGCCGGGCGCGGCGCGCATCATGAAGAATGCGACCGTGATGACCAGGAACAGTGTCGGGATCGCCACCAGCAGTCGCCGGCCGATAAAACGGAACATGAGATCGAATGAGCCTTTGGCTTTTGACCTTTTCAGGGCCGGGCGTTGCGAAACTTTCACCCGCCCCCGATGATGTCAACGAAGCGCCGGCCGGGCGCAGGAAACAGGACGACATGACCGAGTTCAGACACGTCACCGACGAGCTCTCCGTGAGCCCGCAAATCAGCGTGGCGCAGGTGGCCGAGGCCGCCCGGCTGGGGTTCCGCACCCTGATCAACAACCGCCCCGACGGCGAGGACCCGACGCAGCCTTCCAGCGCGGAGGTGGCGGCGGCGGCCGAGGCCGCGGGCCTGGCCTATTTCCATATTCCCGTGCGCGGCGGCCCGACGCCGGAGCAGGTGGCGACCACCCAGCAGGTGCTGGACGACGCGCCTGGGCCGGTGCTGGCCTTCTGCCGCTCGGGGACCCGCTCCATCGTCGCCTGGTCGCTGAGCCAAGCGCTGTCCGGCGCGAAACCGCGCGAGGAGTTGGTGAGCCTGGGCAAGCAGGCCGGCTACGACCTTTCCGACGTGCTGCCCAGATGATCCCCTACGTCCGACAGATCGAGTTTGAGTACGGCCGCTGCGACCAGGTCTCGCCGCTGATCCGCCGGGTGGTGGCCAACAATCCCGGCCCCTTCACCTTCACCGGCACCGGCACCTACATCGTCGGCCAAGGCCAGGTGGCGGTGATCGACCCCGGCCCCGACGACCCGGTCCACCTGGAGGCGATCCTGGCGGCGGTGGCGGGGGAGAGCGTCAGCCACATCCTGATCACCCACCACCATGCCGACCATTCCCCCCTGGCCGAACCGCTGAAAGCCCGCACCGGGGCGCCGATCTGGGGCTGCGCGGTGGCGGGCCAGGAAGCCGAGGACACCGGCGAGGTGCGCGTCGAGGCGGGTCACGACCTCGACTTTCGGCCCGACGTCAGCCTGTGCGGCGGCGGCACGGTGGGCGGGCCCGGCTGGACCCTCGAGGCGATCGCCACGCCCGGGCACACCTCCAACCACATCTGCTATGCGCTGGGCGAGGAGAACTGCCTGTTCTCCGGCGACCACATCATGGGCTGGTCGACCACGGTGATCACCCCGCCAGACGGGGACATGACCGACTACATGGCCAGCCTGGACCTGATCCGGGGGCGCGGGTTCGAGACGCTCTGGCCCACCCACGGTCCGCCGATCCGCGACGTCGACGCCTTCATCGGGGCCTACGTCGAGCACCGCCACGGCCGTGCGGCGCAGATCCTGAAGGCGCTGGAAGCCGGTCCAGCCCGGATCCGCGAACTGGTGCCGGCTCTGTACGCCGACGTGGACCCGCGCCTGCACCCGGCGGCGGCGCGCTCGATGCAGGCGGCAATGATCCATCTGGCCCGGCAGGGTCGGATCGCCACGGACGGCGAGCCCGGACCGGAGAGCACCTACCGGCTGGCCTGATCCAGCGTATCGCGCTATATCTGACTATCTAGTCAGGAGAGGGTGATGCCAGACAGGACGATGCTTCCCATCCAGCGGCGCGGCGCGAGACCCGCTAGCTGGAAGCTTGAGGACGCCAAGGCCCGGTTCAGCGAAGTGGTGCGGCGCGCGCGGAGCGACGGCCCTCAGGCCGTGACGGTGCGTGGCCACCGCGCCGTGGTGATCCTCGACGCGGACGACTACGAGCGGTTGGCCGCGCCCGCCGCCAGCCAGCCGCTGGTCGAGTTCCTGGAGAGCCTCCATGCGGCCGGCCTGGACCTGACTCGTGAGTCCGACACCGGACGCCAGGTAGACCTTTGATCGGCTGGCTGCTCGACACCAATGTGGTCGCCGCCCTTTCGGCGCCGACGGGGGCGCCGAGTGTCAAGGCCTGGGCCAGGGCGCAGGACGAGCAGCGGTTCTATCTGAGCGTCCTGACCCTGGCCGAATACGACAAGGGCATCCACCAGCTGGCAGACGACGACCCCATGCGCGCGCATCACGCCGCGACGCGAGACGCCATCGAGGCCCGGTTCGGCGATCGGGTCCTGCCCACGGACGACGCGGTGGTGCGCCGCTGGGGGGCGCTTGCCGGTCGCATCAAGCGCGACACCGGCCATCCGCCGCCGGTGATCGACACGATGCTCGCCGCCACCGCCCTGCAGGCCGGCCTCTACCTCGTGACCCGCAACACCCGCGACGTGCGCCACACCGGCGCGGCGGTCTTCAACCCCTGGGAGGACCAGCCTGCCGACTTCCCGCTGACGCCCAGCGCCGCCGGGCCGCGCTCGCGGGGATGAGAGCCGCGATTCCTACGCGCTGACCGGCGTCTTGGCGGTGGGCAGGACGTAGCCTTCCATCCGCTGGCGGATCAGCTTCTTGTCGATCTTGCCGGTGGCGCCGAGCGGGATGTCGTCCACGAAGACCACGTCGTCGGGCATCCACCACTTGGCGATCTTGCCTTCCAGGAAGGCCAGGAACTCCTCCTTGGTCCCGGTCTGATCGGGCTGCAGCTTGACCAGCAGCAGCGGGCGTTCGTCCCACTTGGGGTGCGCCGCGCCGATCACCGCGGCCAGCGCCGCCTTGGGATGGCCCATGGCGATGTTCTCGATCTCGATGGTGGAGATCCATTCGCCGCCAGACTTGATCACGTCCTTGGCCCGGTCGGTGATCTGCATGTAGCCGTGAGCGTCGATGGTGGCCACGTCACCGGTGTCGAAGAAGCCCTCGGCGTCGAGGATGTCGCCACCCTCCGACTTGAAGTACTCGCCGACCACGAACGGCCCCTTGACCAGGAGCTTGCCGAAGGTCGCCCCGTCGTGAGGCAGGCGCTCACCGGCGTCGTTCTCCAGCTTCAGGTCGATGCCGACCGGCGGCCGGCCCTGCTTCAGGGTGAAGCGCAGCTGCTCTTCGCTGTCCATCCTGGCGATGTCGCCGGTGGGGGTGGCGAGCGTGCCCAGCGGCGAGGTCTCGGTCATGCCCCAGGCATGGGTCACCGAGACGCCGAAGTCGTCGCGGAAGCCGCGGACGATGGCTTCCGGCACCGCCGAGCCGCCGATCACCACCCGCTTCAGCGTGGTGAGCTGGCCCTTGGTCTCACGCAGGTGGGTGAGCAGCATCTGCCAGACGGTGGGTACCGCCGCGGAGAAGGTGACGCCCTCGGTCTCCAGCAGCTCATGCACCGAGGCGCCGTCGAGCTTCTGGCCGGGCATCACCAGCTTCGCGCCGGTGGCTGGGCAGGAAAAGGCCAGGCCCCAGGCGTTGGCGTGGAACATCGGCACCACCGGCAGCACGGTGTCGGTGGCCGACAGCCCCATCACGTCCTTTCCCATGGTCACCAGGGTGTGGAGGAAATTGGAGCGGTGGGAATAGAGCACGCCTTTGGGATTGCCGGTGGTGCCCGACGTGTAGCAGAGCCCCGCGGCGGTATTCTCGTCGAAGCCGCCCCAGGCGCAGTCGGCGCAGTTCTGGTCCACCAGGGTCTCGAAGCAGAGCGCGCCGGGCAGGTTCGCGCCCTGCATGCCGGCCTCGTCGGTCATGACGATGAAATGCTTGACGGTGGGGAGCTTGTCGCGGTGCTCCAGGAGGAACGGCAGGAAGGTCAGGTCGGTGAAGATGATCTGATCTTCGGCATGGTTGATGATGTAGCAGAGCTGGTCGGCGAACAGCCGGGGATTGAGCGTGTGGCAGACCGCGCCAATGCCCATGACGCCGTACCAGGCCTCGATATGGCGCGCGGTGTTCCAGGCCAGCGTCGCCACCCGGTCGCCGGGCTTCACGCCCAGGCCCAGAAGGGCGTTGGAGAGCTTCTTGGCCCGCCCGTGGATCTCAGCGTAGGTGGTCCGGACGATGGGCCCCTCGACGGACCGGCTGACCACTTCGCGGCCGCCGTGCCAGGTCTTGGCGTGGTCCAGGATCCTGTCGACCGTCAACGGCCAACCCTGCATCAGACCCTGCATCTCGATCTCCTCCCAACGGACGTTTTCTGGTTTTCGACAGGCTTAGTGCCAGCCCGGGCTAAGGCAACCCCCGTTCAGGCGGCGTGACCGGCGCTCCAGGCCTCCGCTGACTGCTCCACGGCCCCGGAGGCATTGACCCGCGGCCAGGCGACGGCTGCGTCGAGGCGCGCGACCTGGTCGTGCAGGGTGGGCACGGTGGCGTCCGAGGCGTCGCCGCTGCGCGCCGCGATGCGAGCCTCAAGCACCTCGGTGGGCGCCTCCAGCCAGACCCCATGGAACGGCACGCCGCAGTCGGTCGCCAGCCGCTCGGCCCGGGCGCGCAGGGCGGGGTCGATGAAGGTGGCGTCCAGCACCACCGCGCGGCCGGCCTTGAGCAGCGTGCGGGCGTTCTCGATCAGGGTGTCATAAGACAGGTTGTAGAAGTCCGGCGTGTAGGCCGAGGCGTCCAGGCGGTGATCCGGCGCCACGTTCTTGAGACGCTTCCTCACCTCGTCGGTGCGCAGGACCACGGCGCCCGGCGAGGCCCCCAGCCCCGGCGCGATCAGCCGCGAGAAGCTCGACTTGCCGGCGCCGGAGAGCCCGCCAACGGCGGCGAGCACGGGCGGGGCCGGCGAGAGGTGAGCGATGCCGGCCTCCACGTAAGCCCGGGCCGCCGCGTCGTCGCCGGAGTGGGCCCAGACGTGGGCGCGCACGCCGGCCCGCACCGAGAGCATCAGCGGCAGGGCGGCCAGTCCCTCCCAGATCGCCTCGGGAAAGCTGCGCGAGGCCTCGTCCAGCCAGGCCGAGAGCACCCTCACCGCGGCGTCCCGGCGGTGGCGGAAATCCAGGTCCATCAGCAGGAAGGCCAGATCGTACTGAACGTCCAGGTCGGAGAGCAGATCGTTGAACTCAATGCAGTCAAAGAGGATCGGCTGGCCGGCTTCCACCAGGATGTTCCCCAGGTGCAGGTCGCCGTGGCAGTGGCGGGAGAACCCCTGGGCGGTGCGACGGGCGAGCAACGGCGTCTGGCGGGCCAGCTCGGCCTCGGTGAGCGCGATCAGCGCCTCGACGAGGTCGCCGCCCAGGCGGGGTTTCAGCTCGCGCAGCAACTGTGCGTTGGAGCCGACGGTAAAGGCGAGCGCCGAGAGCCCGCCTTCAGGCCTCAGCGGCGCGCGGGCATGAAAGCCAGCCACCGTGCGGCCCAGCTCATCAGCCAGGGCCCCGTCGATGGCCCAGGGCTTGGCGGACAGCACCGCGTCGTCGGCGAAACGGCGCATCTCCAGGGCGTGCTCGACCACCGGGCCGGGGCCGTCCAGTTCGAAGCCTGTGGCGGTGCGGGTCACCCGGCGGACCGCCCGATAGATGTCCGAGGCCGCGGCCCGGTTGAACGCCAATTCCCGCTCCAAGGCCCAGAGCCGGCGCTCCGGCGTGGAGTAGTCGACGTAGCCGAGATCCACGTGACGCTTGAGCTTGAAGGCGGTGTCCCCGGCCAGGAACACCCGGGCGCAGGCGGTCTCGATGGCGCGTTCAGAGCGCGCCTGGAACCAGGCGGTGATCTCGGCCTCGCTGGCCGCGCTCAAGGAAACAGCCGGCTGGTGGTCCAGCCGCCTGGCGCCCGGTCAAAGGCCAGCCGCTCGTGCAGGCGGAACGGGCGATCGCGCCAGAATTCCAGGCTCTGCGGCGCCAGGCGGTACCCCGACCAGTGCGGCGGGCGGGCGACCTTGCCCAGGCCAAAGCGCAGGCCGGTCTCGGCGATGCGCTTCTCCAGCGCCAGGCGCTCGGGCAGCGGTCGCGACTGGTCCGAGGCCCAGGCGCCGATCTGGGCCGGCCGGGCGCGGGTGGCGAAATAGGCGTCGGCCTCGGCGTCGCTGACGGCGGTGACCTCGCCGCGGGCGCGGACCTGGCGGCGCAGCGACTTCCAGTGGAACAGCAGCGCCGCCTGCGGATGGTCTGCAAGCTGGCGGCCCTTGGCGCTTTCCAGGTTGGTGAAGAACACGAAGCCGGTGGAATCGACGCCCTTCAGCAGCACCATGCGCACGTCCGGCACCCCGGAGGCGTCGACGGTGGCCAGGGCCATGGCGTTGGCGTCGTGCGGCTCCTTGGCCACCGCCTCCTGGAACCAGCCGTCGAACAGCAAGAAGGGGTCGGTCTCGCTGAGGAGAGCCGGCGGCTCGGCGGCGGTCACCTGGCGGACATAGTCGTCCTCGCTGGGCGAAGGCGGAATGGCGGTCTTGTCGCTCATCGGGACGATATAGCGCGGGGGCGGCGCGCTCCGCGAGGCTTAACGCGGCATTGACCGTGCGCGGCCTAGACGTGGAGGCGATGTCTGACGTCCGGATCGAGATGACGCTGACGCAGGCGCGTGAGGTGCTGGGCGTCGGGCCGCTGGCCAGCCCCGGCGAGGTGCGCCGCGCGTTCCGGGCGGCTGCCAAGCAGGCTCACCCCGACCGCGCCGGCGACGAGGCGCGGTTCCGCCAGGTGGTGCAGGCCTATCACCGGCTGCGGGCCGCCCGGCCCAGCGCCGACCGCATCATCCAGCCGCCCGCCGCCACCACCCCGGCCCAGCCGGGCGACCGCCTGGTGATCAGCCCGCAGGTCGCGCTCCTGGGCGGGGCGGCCGACCATCTGCTGGCCAACGGCCGCCGCGTCCGCATCGCCTTGCCCGCCGGCCTGCGCCCCGGCGACCGGGTCCGCGCCGGTGCAGCCGAACTGACCGTCGCCGTCCGCGGGGATGCGACGATCATGGTGCGCGGCGACGACCTTTGGGTCACCGTCGCGGTGGCCCGGCGAACCCTGGACGACGGCGGGCGGGTGGCGCTGGAGACCCCGCTGGGCCGTCGGATCGTCTGGATCACCCGCAAGGCCGGCGCCCGCGGCCTGGTGCGGCTGGTGGGCCAGGGCCTTCCGGCGCGAGGCCGCCACGGGCAGGGCCACCTGTTTCTGAGGCTCTCCCCCCAGCCCGGCGCCGCCGACAGCGCCGCCCGCACCCTGCTGCGCCGCTTCGCCGCGGCCTGGGCGGCGTGATAGAAACCCCGCCATGTCGCACAACAGCTTCGGCCACCTGTTCCGCGTGACCACCTGGGGCGAGAGCCACGGGCCAGCGCTGGGCTGCGTGGTGGACGGCTGCCCCCCCGGCATTCCGCTCACCGAAGCCGACATCCAGCATTGGCTGGAAAAGCGTCGGCCTGGCCAGGGCAAGTTTGTCACCCAGCGGCAGGAACCGGACACGGTGCGCATTCTGTCCGGAGTGTTCGAGGACGCGCGCACAGGCGGCCAGGTGACCACCGGCACGCCGATCTCCCTGATCATCGAGAACACCGACCAGCGCAGCCGCGACTATTCCGAGATCGCCACGTCGTTCCGACCCGGCCACGCCGACTACGCCTATTTCGCCAAGTATGGCGTGCGCGACTACCGCGGCGGCGGCCGGCAGTCCGCGCGGGAGACCGCGGCCCGCGTCGCGGCCGGCGCCATCGCGCGCAAGGTCCTGGAAGGCGTCAGCTTCCGCGGCGCCGTGGTGCAGATCGGCCCGCACGCCGTGGCCCCCGACCGGATGGACTGGGACCAGACGCTGAACAACCCGTTCTGGTCCCCCGACGCCGACATGGTGGCGGTCTGGGAAGACCACTTGGAGACCATCCGCAAGGCCGGCTCCTCCACCGGGGCGGTGGTGGCGGTGGAGGCGCTGGGCGCCCCGGCCGGCTGGGGCGCGCCGGTCTATGGCAAGCTGGACGCCGAACTGGCCGGCGCCCTGATGTCGATCAACGCCGCCAAGGGGGTGGAGATCGGCGCGGGCTTCGCGGCCGCGGCGCTGTCGGGCGAGGAGAACGCCGACGAGATGCGCGCCAGCAATGACGGCCCCGCCTTCCTGGCCAACAACGCCGGCGGCGTGCTGGGGGGCATCTCCACCGGCCAGCCGATCACCGCGCGGGTGGCCTTTAAGCCGACCTCCTCGATCCTGACGCCCCGCCGCAGTCTGAACGAGGCCGGCGAGGAGATTGAGCTGCGTACCAAGGGCCGTCACGACCCGTGTGTCGGCATCCGCGCCGTGCCGGTGGTGGAGGCGATGGTGGCCTGCGTGCTGGCCGACGCCTTCCTGCGCCACCGCGGCCAGACCGGCGGCGGCGCCTTCCAGCCCGGGGCCGACGGACGACGCTGAGTAGTAGAACTCAGCGCCGTCACACGCGGTGGTTTTATTCTCGCCGAATACTTGCGACTTCCACCTTGCAGAGCGTCGCCGAACGGGATTCTCCATTGACCGGTTCAAGCGCCGAACCGTATTCATCGCCGCGGTCGCCCTGCGGCTAGGCGAACACTTTCTTTGCCCATGCCCTCATCCTGATCATCGGCGGTTGCTTGCGCTACGAACTGCTCAAAATCCTGCTGGTCGACGACAACCACCACATGCGGGTGCTGTTGGGCGAGATTCTGCGCGCCATCGGGGTGAAGGAAATCTTCGAGGCCAGCGATGGCGCCGAAGGCCTGCAGATGATGCGCAACCATCCCATCGACATCGTGATGACCGACCTTTCCATGCAGCCGCTGGACGGCATCGACTTCGTCCGCCTACTGAGGAATTCCCCGGACAGCCCCAACCAGATGGCGCCGGTGATCATGATCACCGGCCACTCCACCATGCAGAGGGTGAATGAGGCCCGTGAGGCCGGCGTCAACGAGTTCCTGGCTAAGCCGCTGACGGCGCGCGGGGTGATCGAGCGGATATCCCAGGTGGTCGAGCACCCCAGGCCCTATATACGGACGGGCGACTACTTTGGCCCCGACCGCCGGCGCCGGGCCGATCCGGCCTATAGCGGGCCGCTGCGCCGCTCCGGCGATCCCAAGCCGCAGCAATAGGCCGCATCGGGCCCGCGGAACTTCGCCATCATTCCGCAATCGTTTTGAGTCATGATCTGGGCGTTCTCGGGGAACAGGCCATGACCATCCAAGCTCTCGCCCTGCGCGGCGCCGTCCTTTGCGCAACCTGCGTGCTGCTCTCCGGATGCCTGGCCGGCATGGTGGTGGGCGCCGCCGTGGGCGTCACCGGCGCTGCGATCGGCGCCACCGCCAAGGGCGCGGGCATGGTGGTGGGCGCGATCATTCCCGACGGCGACAAGGACGAGAAGAAGAAGCGCTAGAGCGCTATTCGCTCCAGTCTTTTGCGTTGTCGCGCTTTCTGACGCCGAACCGGCGGCCACTTCGGGAAAGCGCTCTAGGCGCTCAAGCCACCATCAGCGCGCAGCTTTCGCCCGCGGTGGGGCGCGAGACGACGATGCGCGACAGGCCGGGGAACTGCGGTTTCAGCCGCTCCGCAAAATAGACGCACAGGCGCTCCAGGGTCGGGCTCTCCAGACCGGGCTTCTCGTTGAGCAGACCGTGGTCCAGCTCGCCGGCCACCGCTTTCAGCACCCTGTCGAGGTCGCCGAGGTCCGCCACCCAGCCGACCGGCTCGGCGGCCTCGCCGCGCACGGTGGCCTCCACCCTGAACGAGTGGCCGTGCAGCCTAGTATAGGGTCCGCCCGGCCCGGCCGGCAGGTGGTGGGCCGCGTCGAAGCCGGCGGCCTTGGTGATTTCGAAGATGTTCGGGGTCATGGACTTGGGGGACAGGGCGCGTGGCGCGGGCGTGGCCTGGAGCGTGACAGCCGAAAGTGGATACCGGTTTCGGCGCCCGTCACGCTCTAAACCTTTGAAGATAGACCCTTTTCATCTGGTTCAAGTGATTTCACTTGAACCAGAAAGGGTCTAGGCGATGCCGAGGTATTTGTGGGTCTGGACGCTTAAACGCCAGCGGGGATGGGCAAGGCAATAGGCGATTGCGGCCTGGGTATTCGCGGCGCGGTCGGGACCGTCCATCGGTTGCAGCAGGAAACGCTCGAAGGCGAGGCCCTCGAAGCGCGCCGGATCGACGCCAGTTTGCGGAAATACCAGCTTCAGTTCCTGACCTCGGGTCTGGACCACCGGGGCGTCGGCCTTGGGGCTGACGCAGATCCAGTCGACCCCCTCCGGAACCGGCAGGGTGCCATTGGTCTCCAGGGCCAGAGCGAAGCCGCGGGCGTGTAGCGCCGCGATCAGGGCTGCGTCCACCTGCAGCAGCGGCTCGCCGCCGGTGAGCACCACAAGGCGATTGTCAGGGCCGCCCGTCCAGGCTGCCTCGACGGCGCGGGCGAGGTCGTGAGCTTCGGCGAAACGGCCGCCGCCCGGACCATCCAGTCCCACGAAGTCGGTGTCGCAGAAGGAACAGACGGCGGTGGCGCGGTCCTGCTCGCGGCCCGACCACAGATTGCAGCCGGCGAAGCGGCAGAACACCGCCGGCCGGCCGGCCTGGCCGCCCTCCCCCTGCAGGGTGAGGAAGATCTCCTTGACCGCATAGCTCACGGGCGGATCACCGGGCGGCCCTCGGCGACCCAGCCCTCCCAGCCGCGGGCGCGCAGCTCGCAGGCCGGGCAGTTCCCGCAGCCGTAGCCCCAGGGGTGGCGGTGCGTGCGGTCGCCAAGATAGCAGGTGTGGCTTTCTTCAAGGATCAGGTTGACCAGCGGCTCGCCGCCGAGCCCCTTGGCCAGCGACCAGGTCTGCGCCTTGGTGAGGGGCATCAGCGGGGTCTCGATGACGAAGGCCTGGGCCATCCCGAGGTTCAGCGCGGCGGCCATGGCGTCCAGGGTGTCGCGCCGACAGTCGGGGTAGCCCGAGAAGTCGGTCTCGCACATGCCGCCCACCATCACCGGCAGCCCGCGCCGGTCGGCCAGGGCCGCGGCATAGACGAAGAAGGCCAGGTTGCGGCCCGGCACGAAGGTGGAGGGCAGGCCGCGGGCCGTCATCTCGATCGCGCGGTCGGCGGTGAGCGCGGACTGGGCGACGGCGCCGAAGCCGCGCATCTCCAGCATGTGGTCCTCGCCCAGCCGGGCGGCCCACTCCGGAAAGCCCGCGACCATCGCCGCACGCACTTGCGCGCGGGCCTTCAGCTCCACAGCGTGGCGCTGGCCATAGTCGAAGCCCACGGTCTCTACGTGGCGGTAGCGGTCGAGCGCCCAGGCCAGACAGACGGTGGAGTCCTGCCCGCCCGAAAACAGCACCAGTGCGCCAGCGGTGTCGGTCATGGCGCCCATATGCGCCGCCGCAGGCGGTTCGTGAAGTCCGGCGGTGTTGCGTTGCGGTAGCGCCCCGTCTCATCTTCGGGGAACGACGTTACTTTAGGTCATTGTGACGAATGACGCCGCGTAACTCAGTCTAGTTTTGACGTACCGATGATTTCTCAAAGACAAGATTGCCGCCGAGAAGCTGTCGTTTCAGCCACAGGCGCCGCGAAACCTTCCCCAGAACACTGAATCGGCGCGCCCCGGCGTTGACAGATCAACGATCAGGAATGAGTTTCCCGCCTGTCCGGGGGCCGGCCGCGCCCCGTGATCTGAATTGCATGCGGCGTCTTTGGCGGGACGGGCCACTTAACGAGCTCCGCCTGCCGCTGGGAAGGATTTCAAATGTCCAAGTCTCTCCGCTTGCGGAGCCTGCTCGCCGTGGGCGCTTCGACACTCGCTCTTGGCGCCATCAGCCAGCCCGCTTTCGCCCAGGACGGGCCGATGATCGAGGAACTGGTGGTCACCGCCGAGAAGCGCGAGCAGTCCCTGCAGGACGTGCCGGTGGCCGTCACCGCCTACACCAGCGAGCGCCGCGACCTCCTGGGCGTGGCCACCGTCGAGGATGTGGCGCGGATCACCCCCAGCCTCAGCTACACCAACAACGACCGCCTCTCGATCCGCGGCTTCGGGCGACTGACCAACGCCATCGGCACCGACCCGTCGGTGGCGCTCTATTCGGACGGCATCTTCTCCAATTCCATGGCCGACGCGTCGACGCCGTCGCTGTTCATCGAGCGGACGGAAATCCTTCGCGGGCCGCAGGGCACGCTCTATGGCCGCAACTCTATCGGCGGGGCGCTGAACATCATCGCCAAGCGCCCAAGCGACGAGTTCAACGGCGAAGTGCGTGGCGTGCTGGGCAACTACGGCGTCTATCGCGCCGACGCCCTCGTGCGGGGCCCGATCACCGAGGGCCTGCGGTTCCTGCTGGGCGGCTCGGTTGAGCGGCGCGAGGAAGGCTTCATCAACAACATCGGGCCGGCCGGCGACACCGGCGCGGTCAAGCGCTACATGGTCGAGGCCCAGCTTGAGGCCGACCTGGGCGAGAACATCGTTGCGCGCCTGCGCGCCTCCACCTTCGACTGGGATGACAGCTACGGGGTCGGCAACGTCTTCGAGGCGGTGATCTCGCCCTTTGACACCACCGCCCTGGTGGGCCTGGGCAACCCGGCGCTCTACTACAACGCAACCCTGGGCTACGCGGGGGTCAACCCGGCCATCGCCGACCCCTACGAAATCAACACCAACCGCACCAACTACGGCAAGCTGTCGAACCACCGGCGCATCCACGCCGACGTCACCTGGGATCTGGGCGGCGCGACTCTGAAGTACCTGGGCGGCTTCCAGAGCTACACCTACGACACGGGCGGCGACCAGGACGGCACCCCGCGCGTCGGCAATTTCAGCGTCGCCGCCGCCACCCCGTTCGGCCCCTACACAGCGGCCAACGTCTCGCCTGACCAGCAGTTCTTCTACCAGGAGCGCCAGAAGTGGTGGTCCAACGAACTGAACCTGTCGTCCAACTCCGACGGCCCGCTGCAGTGGATCGCGGGGGTCTATCAGTACCACCAGATCTATGACCAGCCGCAGGGCCTGCGGGTGATCGGCGACCCGTCGGTGCAGAACCCGATCAACCTGGCCACCGGCGGCTTGGCGGCGCCCAACCCGCTGGGCGACTACCTGAAGGTCGACGGCCACCTGGAGGTGGATTCCTATGCCGCCTTCGGCCAGATCGACTGGCAGTTCACCGAGACCTGGAAGCTGACGGCGGGCCTGCGCTACTCCAAGGACGAGAAAGAGGGCACGGACTTCGCCCGCTACGTCTCGCGCACGCCCACGACCACGACGGTATTGCGCGCCGGCGGCGTGCCGGCGGCCGTGGCGCCGGGCTTGGCGGTGGACTTCACCACCTTCGTGGTCTGCGGCGGCCCGACCATCGCCACCTGCCTGGCCAACCCGCTCTATTCCAACCTGCGCCAGCTGCCGACCGGCGGGCTGGAGCGGGACCTGTCCGGATCGTGGGACGCCTGGACCGGAACCCTCGGCGTGCAATGGGAGCCGGACGCCGACACCAACGGCTACCTGCGCTACAGCCGTGGCTACAAGTCGGGGGGCTGGCTGGCCTCCAACGGCCTGACTCCGTTCCCCTATGCGGAGCCGGAATACGTCGACAGCTATGAGCTCGGCCTGAAGAAGACCATCGGCGGCCGCCTGCAGGTCAATAGTGCGCTGTTCTATTCGGACTACGCCGGCTTCCAGACCCCGCTGACCGTGGTGCTGAACTCGACCACCGGCTCGACCGGCGCGCAGTTCCTGAACCTGGAGGCGCGCGTCTATGGCCTGGAGGTCGAGGCTCAGTGGTCGCCAATCGACAACCTGCAGATCCTGGCCAGCTACGCCTACCTGAACACCGAGATCACGGAAGGCTGCTGCTTCGTCGACACCGCCGACCCGCGCGCCCTGCAGCCGGGCTCCCGGCCCACCGGCGTGACCCTGCCCAACGGCAGCCGGCCGCAGACCCTGGTCGGCAACAACCTGCCGCTGACGCCGGAGCACAAGGCGACGGTGGCCGCCAACTACACCTGGCGGTTCAACCCCGGCAGCTTCACCCTGGGGGCCACCTGGACCCACACCGAGGACCAGCAAACCACGATCTGGGCCCAGCCCGGCTTCACCTCGCCGGCCAACGACATCGTCGACGCCCGGGCCCTGTGGAAGGACGCCGACAACCGCTACACGCTGATCGCCTTCGTGAAGAACGCCTTCGATGAGGTCGCCTACCAGAGTTCGTCGGTCTCGACGCCCTCGCCGCAGGTCGGCAACCGGCAGACGGTGAAGCTCAACTTCCCGCGGACCTATGGCGTGGAGCTGCAGTACCGCTTCTAGATCGGCGTTCCCTAGCGGCATTCAGGGCGGCGGGGCGACCCGCCGCCCTTTCTCATGTCCGCGAACCGGGGCGCCGGGGCCTTGGCTGGCCAGGCGCTGACGGATCGCGACACAAGCGACGAATTTGGCGAGAGGCCGAAAGCACATCCTTACGTTGCAGGCTTAACTTCTGGGCAAGCGGTTGGCCTCATTATAACCCACAGATTTCGTTGCTTTTGGCGGCCCATGTCCCTGCCCGAGTTCTTCCTCGACCGAGTCACCGCCGATATCCGTCAACAGATGGACGGGGTGCTGGCGCTGACCGAGCAGTTGGCGCGCCAGCGGCTGACGTCGGACGCCCAGGCCTGCGTCACTGGCGTGACCGAAGCCGCCCTGGGCGTGCGGCGCATGCTGGACAGCGCCCTCGACCTCAAGGCGGTAGGCGCCGAGGGCCCGAAGCTGGACGCCGCACCCGTTCGGCTGCGCGAGCTGATGGACGCAATCCAGGAGCGCTGGCAGGGCCGCGCCGCCCAGGCCGGCGTCACCTTGCTGGTTTCCTATGACGGAGCGCCGGACGCCGCCGTGGTCAGTGACCGCGCGCGCCTGGCCCAGATGTTCGACGGCTTCGTCGGCGACGCACTGGCCGGGATCAGCCGCGGCGCCATGGAAGTCAGCCTTAAGGTCAGCGCCTGCCCTGTGGGGTTGGCGTTGCAGGGGCGGGTGCGCGGACCGCGCGACCCGGCGTGGGACAAACAGGACTTGGAGGCCCGGGTCCGCGGCGTCGAGGCCCGCTTCGGCCTGGAGGTGGCGCTGGGGGTCCTGCTGGCCCGCCGGGTCATCACCGCCATGAGCGGCAGTGTGAGGCAGGAGACCAGCGCCAACGCCGCGGAGACGGTGGTGTTCGACGTTCAGTTGCCAGCTCTGATCGCTACGCCCGAGACGCACGAGACCGCCGCCGCGCGCACCGCGCACGTTCTGGTGGTCGATGACAACGCCACCAACCGCATGGTCGCCCAGGCCCTGGTGGAGATGTTCGACTGCACCAGCGAGGCGGCGCAGGACGGCCTGGAGGCGGTCGACGCCGCGCGCTCCGGCCGCTTCGACCTGATCCTGATGGACATCAAGATGCCGCGCATGGACGGGGTGAGCGCCGCCCGCGCCATCCGCGCCCTGCCCGGTCGGATCGGCGCGACCCCGATCATCGCGCTCACCGCCAACGCCGATCCCGACGACGCCGCCGGCTACCTGGCGGCCGGCATGAACGGGGTGGTGGAGAAACCCATGAAGCCGGAACACCTGCTGCGCGCCCTGCAGGCGGCGCTGGCCGAACCTGGCGCCGCGACCGCCGCCGCGGCTGCGTGAGGGCCGCGCGCGCTCGTAACGACTGCAACTTTATTGCGGCGATCGCACCTATTGCACCCATCGCCGCAATGACTTAGGTCGCGAACCTTCGTTTCGGGGGGAAATATGGCGCAGGCCAGCATCGGAGCGGCCCCGCCCTCCCTGGACGCGGTCCGCCAGCGCATCGACGCCATCGACGCCGAACTCCTGCCCTTGCTGGACGAGCGCGCCGCGCTGGCCCGCGCGGTGGCGGAGGCCAAGGCCGCCGCCGGCGATGCGGGCAGGTTCGGCCTGCGCCCGGCCCGCGAGGCCCAGGTCCTGCGCCGCTTGCTGGCCATGCCGCGGACCGGCGCGACCCCGGCGCTGGTGGTCCGGGTCTGGCGCGAGCTGATCGCCGAGAGCCTCAGTCTGCAAGGCCCTTTCCACCTGGCCGTCTGGGGCGGGCGCGACCCCGGCCGGACGGTGGAGCTGGCGCGCCTGCGCTTCGGCGCCGCCCCGCCGTTGCGCCAGGTGGGCAAGCCCGAGGACGCCCTTGCCGCGGCCCGCACCCAAGGCGGCGTCGCCGTCGCGGCCCTTACCCCCGACAGCGCCTGGTGGGGGCGGTTGCTGGCCGAACCGAAGCTGAAGGTGTTCGCCGCCCTGCCCTGCCTTGCCGCCTGGGGGCCGTTGTCGGCGCTGGCCGTGGGCGAAGTGGCGATGGAGCCCTCCGGCGACGATCGCACATTCTGGGTCACCGACGCCGCTCAGACCGCCGCCACCGTCGAGGAGGCGCTCAGCCGTGACGGTGTGGCCGCCACCCTTGTGACGGAGGCCGGTGGCCTGAAGCTGTTCATGCTGGCTGGCTACTATCAGGCGGACGACGAACGGCTGGCCCGGGCGCCCGGCGGGCTTTCAGGCGTGATCGGGGCTGCGCCCGCGCCCCTGGACGTGTAAGAGGCGGGCCTCAGGCCGCCAGGCTCCATGCCATCTCCTTTGAAATGTCCGACACCGCTTCCCTGAACGACCGCGCCGCCCAACCGCGCCCGCAACCCAAGCCGGGCATACTGGATATCCACGCCTATACGCCGGGAAAGGCCAAGGCCGAGGGCATCGCCGATCCGATCAAGCTGTCGGCCAACGAGAACGCCCTGGGCTCCAGCCCCAAGGCGCAAGCGGCCTATGCCGAGGCCGGCCTGAAGCTGCAGATGTATCCCGACCCCAAGGCCACTGTCCTTCGCACGGCCGTCGCCGAGCGCCACGGCCTCGAGCCGGAGCGGCTGATCTTCGGCTGCGGCTCCGACGAGGTGTTCCAGATTCTCAACCAGGCCTACCTCGAGCCCGGCGACAACATCGTGCAGGGGCGGTACGGCTTCGCCGGCTTCGCCATCGGCGCCCGGGCTTGCCAAGCGCAGGTGCGGCTGGCGGCGGAGCCGGACTACCGCATCGACGTGGACGAACTGCTGGCCTGTGTCGACGACCGCACGCGGCTGGTCTTCCTGGCCAATCCGGGCAACCCCACCGGCACCTGGATTGCCTTCTCCGAGGTCCGCAGGCTGCACGAGGCCTTGCCGCCCGGCGTGATCCTGGTGCTGGACGGCGCCTACTCAGAATTCGTCGCCGACCCAACGTTTGACGATGGGCTGGAGCTGGCGCACGGGTCGTCCAACATCGTGGTCACCCACACCTTCTCCAAGCTGCACGGCCTGGCCGGCCTGCGGGTCGGCTGGGGCTACGCGCCCTTGGGGATCATCGAGGCCTGCGAGCGGATCCGCATGCCGTTCAACGTCTCGGTTCCCGCACAGCTGGCCGCTGCCGCGGCGCTGGACGACCTGGATTTCGAGCGCGCCTCCGTCGAGCTTACCGAGCAGTGGCGGCCGTGGCTGGAGCAGCAGCTAGGCGGGCTTGGCCTGGATGTGGTGAAGCCGTCGGCGGCCAATTTCGTGCTGGTGGGCTTTCCCAGCGTGCCCGGCAGGACCGCGGCCGAGGCCGACGCCTTCCTGGCGTCCCGAGGCCTACTGGTCCGGGGCCTGCACATGTACGGCCTGCCCGATCACCTGCGGTTCACCATCGGGCTGGCGGCGCACAACCGCGCCCTGGCCGAGGCGCTGGCCGAGTTCATGCAACCCTGATGGCGCCGTTGATCTATCCCCGCATGGCGGTGATCGGCTGCGGCCTGATCGGCTCGTCGGTGATCCGCGCGGCCCGCGAGGCCGGTGTAGTGGGCGAGGTCGCGGTGGCCGACGCCTCCCCCCTGGCCCGCGAACGCATCACCGCCCTGAGCTTCGCCGACCAGGTGACGGCCGATCCGGCCGAGGCCGTGGCGAACGCCGACCTGGTCGTCTTCGCCGTGCCCGTCATGGCCATGGGCGAGGCGGCGCGACAGGCCACGGCGGCCTTCAAGCCCGGCGCCACGGTGACCGACGTGGGCTCGGTGAAGGCGGCGGTGGCCGAGGCGCTGGCCGAGGCGGTGCCTGAGACGCTGTTCGTTATCCCGGGGCATCCGATCGCCGGCACCGAGCAGTCGGGCCCGGACGCCGGCTTCGCGGAGCTGTTCCAGAATCGCTGGATCATCCTGACGCCGCAACCGCGCCAGGACGCGCCGTACCGCAAAGCGGTCGAGCGGCTCACACAGTTCTGGACGGCGCTGGGCTCCAACGTCGATGAGATGGACGAGCGTCACCACGACCTGGTGCTGGCCGTCACCAGCCACCTGCCCCACCTGATCGCCTACAACATCGTCGGCACCGCCGCCGACCTGGAGGAGGTCACCCAGGCCGAGGTGATGAAATATTCCGCCGGCGGCTTCCGCGACTTCACCCGCATCGCGGCGTCCGACCCGACCATGTGGCGCGACGTGTTCCTGGCCAACCGCGAGGCGGTGCTGGAGATTCTGGGCCGCTTCACCGAGGACCTGCAGGCGCTCAGCCGGGCGATCCGCTGGGGCGAGGGCGACAAGCTGTTCGAGCTGTTCTCCCGGACCCGGGAAATCCGCCGAGACATCATCTCCGCCGGCCAGGAAAGCGCCGAGCCCAACTTCGGGCGCGACCGCGGCAAGCACTGAGGACGCCGACAAAGACGCGAGATCACCGCAGCCAATCCCAATAAGACCCGGCCGTGCTAGGGTCGCTGCCGGACAGGGTGCGGGGGTGGCCATGATCACGCGCGACCAGCGGCTGAGCTTCGAGGCCCAGACCGTCGCCAGCGGATCGGCGGCGACGGCGCAGGCTCTTGCTGCGCGTCTGAAGACCGGCCTCGATCCCGCCGACCTGGAAGCGCTGGCCGCCCTGTGGCTACACGCCTCGGCTGCGGCGCCGGAGCGCCTGCCGGCCATCTATGACGCGAGCGCCGGGGCCTGGCTGGGCGCGCCGGTATCGGCGCCGGCCGTCGTACTGGCTGACGCTGCCCCCGAAGCGATCCCGCAGGCATTCTGGGACGCCTACTGGGACCTCTTGGAGACGCCGGGCATCATGCTCGACGCCGGCGGGGTGACCCAGCGCACCGCGGCGCTCTCCGGCTTGCTGTCGGGCGGGCTGGGCGCACGGGTGGGCAAGGCCGCGCTGGCCTATCCCGGCTGCGCGGCGGCGGTGGACCAAGGCTATCCGGAGCGGTTCACCCTGGCCGCGCTCAGCCGCTGCCCGCGCGGCTCCCTGGGCGGCGAATTCCACGCCCTGATCGTCGACAACGGCTTTGACCTGGAGGTGCTGGACCGCGAGGCCCTGGGCCTGGCCCACATGGCACCGCCCCTGGACTACCTCAACGCCCGCATCCTGCAGTGCCACGACCTGTGGCACATCGCGGCGGGCTACCGCACCACCAGCCTGCACGAGGTCGCCATCTCGGGGTTCCAGATGGGACAGTTCGGGCACCACTACTCGTCCATGTTCCTGGCCATGGTGCTGTCACGGCTGGCCTTCGAGCGGCCCGAAGGCGGCAGCCTGATGCTCGACATCATCCTCGCCGGCTGGAAGCACGGCCGCGAGAGCCCGCCGCTGCTGGGGGTCGACTGGCCGGCCCTGTGGACCCTGCCGACCGAGGACATCCGTGCGCGCCTGGGCCTGGTCCCTTACGCATCCCCCTGGCCCGCCGACCTTTTCGAACAGCTCACCGCCGCGTAGCGCTGGGCGCATCTCCTGTGCTTAGAAACGCCGCCACGCCCTCGATCGCCTCCACCAGACCGACGCGCTGCAGTTCGATCCCCTCGGGGAGGCCGGAGAACAGGCGCGTGGGGGCGGCGGCGTCGAGCATGACGAAGACCCCCTTGTCGTCCGCCCGGCGGATCAGACGGCCGAAGGCCTGGGCGATGCGGCCGCGAGCCACCGCGTCGTCGTAGCCCTTGCCGCCGAAGCGGGCGCGGCGGGCCTTGTGCAGAATGTCAGGCCTGGGCCACGGCACCCGGTCGAAGACCAGCAGGCGCAGCGACCGACCGGGAACATCCACGCCGTCCCTGACGGCGTCGGTGCCGAGCAGGCAGGCATCCTCTTCCGCCCGGAAGATGTCCACCAGCGCGCCCACCTCCAGCGGGTCCACGTGCTGGGCGTAGAGGGCGACCCCCTTGTCGGCCAGGGGGGCGGCGATCTTCTCGTGCACCGCGCGCAGGCGGCGGATAGCGGTGAACAGGCCCAGGCCCCCACCGCCGGCCGCCAGGAACAGCTCGCGCATGGCGGCGGCCACCTGGCGCGGGTCCTCGCGGCCCACGTCGGTGACCACAAAGGCCCGGGCGTTGGCGGCATAGTCGAAGGGCGAGGCGAGCCTGAGCGTCCGCGGCCGGTCCGGCAGGCGGGCCGCGCCCGTGCGCATCTCGGCCAGCGCGAAGGGGTCGATGAGCGTCGGATCGGCCAGGGTGGCGCTGGTCACCAGCACCCCATGCGCGGGGGCGATCACCGCATTGGTCAGGGGCTCGGTCGGGTCCACCCAGTGACGGCGGCAGGCGGCGTCCACCACCCGGCCGTAGAGGAAGGTGGCGTCGAACCAATCGACGAAGTCCGGATCGTCCTCGGAGTCCTCGTCGATGGCGCGGAGCATCGAGCGCCAAGCCGGCAGGGTCATGCGCGCCCGGCGGTCGAGCCCACGCAACGCCCCTTCAATGCGGGCCCGGTCGGTGGTGGGAAGGGTCGCGGCTTCTTCGTCGAGAACGTCCTCCAGGTGGCGGGCCAGGGCCACCAGGGGCGCCTCGAGCTTGGCGAGGGCGGCGGCGGCGTCGCGGGCGGTGGCTCGCACCAGGTCCAGCGCCGGGCGAGCCGCGCACTCCATGCCCACCTCGGAGGGCGCGGCGCGGGCGCGGAGTTGTTCCAGCACCGCCACCAGGAAGTGCTCGATTGGGCCCAGCGGATTGACCTCGCCGCCGGGCGGAGCGATGCGGCCGGACCAGCCCTCCCCCGGCAGGGCGGCGGCCCCGCGGGTGGCCTCGGCCAGAGCGGTCTTGGCGTCGTCGCGGTCGCCCAACACCTCCATCAGCCGGGTCTCCAGGCCCCGGCCCCGCCGGCCGCGGCCTTCGGGCCCCCGGATCCAGCGGCGCAGCTCCGCGGCCTCGGCGCCGGACAGCGCGGAGGCGAAGGCCGAGTCCGCCGCGTCGAACAGATGGTGGCCCTCGTCGAAGACGATGCGCTTGAGCTGGGTGGTCTCGCCGTCAGCCTTGGAGCCCCGGGCTGCGCGGGCCCCGTCGAAGGCGGCCTGGGTCAGCACCAGGGCGTGGTTGGCGATGACGATGTCGGCCCGCCGGGAGCCGCGGATCGCCTTTTCCACGAAACAGGTCCGGTAGTGCGAACAGCCGGCGTGGATGCACTCGCCGCGCCGGTCCACCAAGTTGGCTGGGCTGGCCTGGGCGGCGGGGGCGATGGCGAACAGGCCCGGCAGCCAGGCGGGGTAGTCGCCGCCGGTCATGTCGCCGTCGCGGGTCACCCGGGCCCAGCGGGCGGCCAGGCCCATGCCCACCAGGTCGCCGGCGCCGAGCTGGGCGGCGTTGGCCTGTTCCTGGAAATTCAGCAGGCACAGGTAGTTCTCGCGGCCTTTGCGGACCACCGCCTTCTTCGCCCGCACCTTGGGGTCGGGGAACAGGGCATGGCTCTCCCGCTCGATCTGGCGCTGCAGGGCGCGGGTGTAGGTGGAGATCCACACCGCCGGGCCGTTGGCCTCAGCCCAGAGCGAGGCCGGCGCCAGGTAGCCCAGGGTCTTGCCGATGCCGGTGCCGGCCTCGGCCAGCATCATGCGGGGCTCGCCCTCCTTCTCCCGCGGCTGGAAGGCCCAGGCGGCCTCGGCGGCGAACTCGGCCTGGGCCGGACGGGCCTCGTCGAGGCCGGCGCGGAGCAGCAGCTCCTTCAGGCGCCCAGCGGCGTCTTCCGGGGCGATCGGCTTGGACCCCGCCTCGCCGGGCGGGGCCTCGCCCTCCCATTCGGGCAGGCGCATCCAGACATCGAGGCCGGACGAGCGGAACTGGTTGCCGGCCGGTTGCGAGCGCAGGGCGCCCACCACCGCGGCGCCCCAGGCCCAGCCGCCGCGGGCCAGGGTCTCGGCGATGGCCAGGGCCTCCTCCCGCGACGGCTCAGGCGCGTCCGCGAGGTCGGCCAGGAGCCGGGCGCAGGCGTCGCGCAGCGCGCCGGCCTGGGCCACCGCGCCCTTGGGCTCCGGCAGGCCCAGGGCCTGGGCCAGCCCTGCCGACGAGGGCGCGCAGAACCGCCCCGGCCGGACGAAGGCGAACAGCTCGAGGGCGTCGAAGATGGCCGGCGAGCGCGGCGGCGCATGCAGCCCCAGCCGCCGGGCCGTCATGGCGGCGTGGGCCAGCAGGACGGGCCCACGGTCGAACAGGTCGCGGGCGTCGGGGGCCCGCAGCGCCCAGGCGCCGGAGCCGTCGGCCACCGCCGCCCGAGGGCCTGGCAGGACCACCAGGGCGGGCGCGAGATCGAGGCTGACGGCGGGCGCGTTCACCGCGATTTCGTAGCGCTGTTTCCGGGTGAACGAAACGAAAACTTGGTCGCAGTTCGCCTCAGTTGGTCGCCGAGCAGGGGACGATGTCGCCGGGACGCGGGCGGTCCTTGAGTGCGGGGGGCTCGAACACCGCCAGGTAGCCGCCGCCCCCGGCCAGGATGATGAAGTCGACCTGCCGGTAGCCCACCGCTTCGAACTCGCATTTCAACAGCGCCGGCGGCGTGCCGTGGTTCTGGGTCAGCCGGTCGAGGTCGATGACGCCCACCCGCCCGCCGGGTTTCATCGAGGGGATCAGGCGATGCAGCAGGGCGTAGGGGTTGCCGATCTCGTGGTACATGTGGACCAGCACCGCGCGGTCCAGCACGCCCACCGGGAGTTTGGGATCGTCCGCCGTCCCCACCACCAGCTCCACATTGTCGATGCCCCGGCGGGCCGCCTCGCGCTTCAGGCCGGAGATGTAGTGGGCGACGATGTCCTGGGCGTAGACCCGGCCCTTGGGGCCCACGGCGGGCGACAGGCGCAGGGTGTGGTAGCCGGAGCCGGCGCCGATGTCGGCCACCGCCATGCCGGGGCCGATGCCCAGGCCCTTGATGAGCTGGCCGGACTCATTGGCCGCATCGCGGTCGGGACCGCTGGACCACTCCGAGCTGACGATTTCCGCCACCGGCCGGTCCGGCGTCGGGAAGGCGTCGGCGGCCCGCGCGGGCGTGGTGGCGGCCGGCGCGGCGTCGGGCCGGGTGCAGGCAACCAGTACACAGAGCGCCGCCAGGATGAGGATCGATCGCATGAACAAGACCTATTGGCGAAGCCGGCCGCGGACAACCCGGCTTGATGCGGGGGTCTCAAGCCGCCTCGTGAAACGAACCGGGAACATGCTATAGGCGGTCACCCATGGCCGACGCCGCTGTTCCCGCCCAGACTCTGCCGCCCCGCTTCGAAGCGTGGTTCGCCCAGCGGGGCTGGAGTCCGCGGTCGCACCAGGTGGCGATGGTGGAACAGGCCCGCGCCGGGCGCGACACCCTGCTGATCGCGCCAACTGGCGGCGGCAAGACCCTGGCCGGCTTCCTGCCCAGCCTGATCGAGCTTTCCGAACGGGCCCCCTCCAACACCGCGCCCGGCCTGCACACCCTTTACATCTCGCCGCTGAAGGCCCTGGCGGTGGACGTGGAGCGCAACCTCACCGCGCCGATCGTCGAGATGGGCCTGTCGGTCACCGCGGAGTCGCGCACCGGCGACACCGGCGTATCACGGCGCCAACGGCAGAAGGTGAAGCCGCCGGATATCCTCCTGACCACGCCGGAGCAACTGGCCCTGCTCTGCGCTTGGGAAGGCGCTCGGTTGCTGTTCGAAAACCTCTCCTGCGTGATCCTCGACGAAATCCACACCCTGCACGCCTCAAAGCGCGGCGACCTGCTGGCCTTGGGTCTGGCGCGCCTGCGGCGCCTGGCGCCGCGGATGCGCCGGGTAGGCCTGTCGGCCACGGTGGACGACCCGCAGGTGATCAAGAGCTGGATGGCCAGCCACAGCACAGGCGGCGCTGACGCCGTCGACCTGGTCCGCGGGCCCGCCGGCGCGCAGCCGGTGGTGGACATCCTGTTGTCGGAGGGTCGGGTACCGTGGGCGGGGCACACCGCCCAGCACGCCATGGCCGAGGTCTATGAGGTGATCAAGGGCGCGCGCACCGCCCTGGTGTTCGTCAACACCCGCTTTCAGGCGGAGTTCGCGTTCCAGGAACTGTGGCGGCTGAACGAGGACAGCATGCCCATCGCCCTGCACCACGGCTCCCTGGCCGCTGAGCAGCGGCGCAAGGTCGAGGCGGCCATGGCCCGAGGCGAGTTGCGCGCGGTGGTCTGCACGTCCACCCTGGACCTGGGGATCGACTGGGGGGACGTGGACCTGGTGATCCAGCTGGCGTCGCCCAAGGGGGCGTCGCGGATGGTGCAGCGGATCGGCCGCGCCAACCACCGGCTGGACGAACCGTCCCGCGCGCTGTTCGTCCCGGCAAACAGGTTCGAGATGCTGGAGTGTCAGGCGGCCCGGGAAGCCATCGCCGAGAACCGCCTGGACGGCGATGCGGCGCGGGTCGGCGCGCTGGACGTACTGGCCCAGCACGTCATGGGCTGCGCGTGCTCTGAGCCCTTCGACCTGCTGGGGCTCTACGACGAGGTGCGCTCAGCCGGGCCCTATCGCGACCTGGCCTGGGAGGACTTCGAACAGGTGGTCGATTTCGTCTCCACCGGGGGCTACGCGCTTCGCACCTACGACCGGTTCCGTCGGATCGTGAAGGGCCCGGATGACCTTTGGCGGGTGCGCAACGCCCAGACCGCCCAGCGCCATCGGCTGAACGTGGGCGCGATCATTTCGCCGGCCGTGCTGTCGGTGCGCCTGGCCGGGCGGGGCGGACGCGGCGGACGCAAGATCGGCGAGGTCGAGGAGGGCATGCTGGAGATGCTCGATCCCGGCGACACCTTCGTGTTCGCCGGCCAGGTGTGGCGTCTGGTAGGCCTGACCAGCCTGGATGTGCTGGTCAGCCCGGCGGCCGACAAGGACCCCAAGATGCCGTCCTGGGGCGGGTCCAAGTTCGCGCTCTCCACCTACCTGGCCAAGCGGGTCCGCCAGCTGATGTACGACCAGGAGCACTGGCAGGTGCTGCCGCTGGACGTGCGCGAGTGGCTGGAGGCCCAGCGCGACCGCTCGGTGATCCCGTCGGAGAACGAGATGCTGCTGGAGACTTTCCCGCGCGGGAAGCGCCACTTCATGGTCTGCTATCCCTTCGACGGGCGCCTGGCGCACACCACCTTGGCCATGCTGCTGACCCGCCGGCTGGAGCGGGCGGGCGCGGCGCCGCTGGGGTTCGTCTGCAACGACTACGCGATGGCTATCTGGGCGCTGAAGCCTCTGGATGGCCTCGACTTTGAGGCGCTGTTCGCAGAAGACATGCTGGGCGACGACCTGGAGGACTGGCTGGCCGAGAGCTTCATGATGAAGCGGGCCTTCAAGGGATGCGCGATCATCTCAGGCCTGATCGAGCGCCGCTTTCCCGGAGAAGAGCAGAAGTCGGGGCGCCAGATCACCTTTTCCACAGACCTGATCTATGACGTTCTGCGCAAACACCAGCCGGATCACCTGTTGCTCAGGTGCGCCCGCGAGGATGCGGCGACCGGGCTCATCGACGTGGCGCGCCTGGGCGAAATGTTGGCGCGCATCCGCGGCAGGATCCGGCACTCGCCTCTGGACCACCTGTCGCCGTTCTCGGTGCCGATCCTCCTGGAGATCGGCAAGGAGCGCTCGCCGGGTCAGGCTGGTGAGATGATCCTGGCCGAGGCGCAGGACGACCTGATCGCAGAGGCCCTGAGTTGACCGCCGCCACCGCTCCGGCCATCGCCTTCACCTACGCCTTCACCGCCAGCGCCTGCGGCTCGCTGCGCACGGGGGTGGCGGGCGCGGAGGTCGCGCTGCGGCCCTCCGGGGCCCTGTGGCTGGAGGCCGAAGGCTGCCTGGTGGTGGCTGACCTGCACCTGGAGAAGGGCTCGTCCTACGCCGCCCGCGGCCAGATGCTGCCACCCTACGACACCCGCGAGACCCTGGGACGGCTGGAGGCCGAGGTCGAGGCGCTGGCGCCGCGGGTGGTGATCTTGCTGGGCGACACCTTCCATGACCGCCGGTCCGAGGGCCGGCTCGCCGCCGACGACGCCCAGCGCCTGCGCGGGCTGGCCATGGGGCGCACCCTGGTCTGGGTGGTGGGCAACCACGACGCCGACGGCCCGCAGGCCCTGCCCGGCGAGACCGCGGACGAACTGGAGATGGGCGGCCTGACCTTCCGTCACGAGCCGCGTGGCGGCGCGCAGCCCGGCGAGGTGGCCGGCCACCTGCACCCGGCGGCCCGGGTGCGGGCGTCGCGCGGCAGCGTCCGGCGTCGCTGCTTCGTCACCGATGCGGAGCGCGCGATCCTGCCGGCCTTCGGAGCCTATGCCGGGGGTCTGAACGTGAGGGACAAAGCGTTCGCGGGACTGTTCGCCCGCCCGCCCCTGGCCGCTGCCCTGGGCGCCGCGAAGGTGCACGCCATCGGCTGGCGCTCACTAACCGGGGACTAGGCGCCGAGGGTTTTTTCCAGCACCAGCGCCAGGGAGATACAGGCCGCGGCGGTGAGCGCGGTGGAGAGCCTTGGATAGCGCGAGGGGGTTTCCGGCGTCTGGTGGTCGAACAGCCACTGGCCAAGGAAGGCCGCCAGGATCCCGCCCACGACCCAGCTCTCCTCGACCCGGCCCCGGGCCATCAGCATCGCCCAGGCCACTGTGGGAGTCAGGACGGAGATCGCCAGCCGGGGCCAGCGCGGGTTCGGTTCGGCGCTTTCCAGGCCCCAGCGGGCGCCGCCGAGGAAGGCCATCACCACCACCGACCAGGTCAGGAGGCCGTCGAGCGCGGGCCGGGCGAGATCAGGCTCGCCGTAGGCATAGGCGAACGCCGCGGCCGGAAACGGCGCCACAGCCAGGAGCACGATGCTCCAAAGTGAAGCCGGGGCGGATTCGGCCGTGCTGGCGGGCCGCACATCGTCCATCAGCAATCAGTCTCTCCGGAACATGGCCGATGCGGCCCATCCCGCCGCCAGGGCGAACGCCATGGAAGCCAAGCCATAGGACCATGGACGTTGATGGGCCCAGACGTAAAGCGTGCGCTCGATTCCCACCTTCTCGACCGTCAGGGTACGGACCCTCCGAGAGACGGCCACTCCGTCCTGAAAAAGCACGATCTCGGCGCGGTAGTCGCCGGTGGGCGCGGCGGTGGGGAGCGCGATCTCCGCGCGGAACAGGGCCTGGTCGACGAAGCGCACGCCGCCCTGGTCCTCGGCGTAGAGGGCGGCGTTCTTTTTCAGGCGCACCACGGCGCGGCGCCAAGTGTCGTAGTCGGAGCCCAGGCGGCTGACCACCACGTCGCGGACGCCGTAGCGGGTCTCCACCCGCTGCTCGGCCGGCGCCTGGATCGACAGGTGATCGACGCCGGCGCCCAGTCGGCGCAGCGCGCCGAAGCGGGCGATGTCCTCCAGCGGGCGGTTGGAGGCGGCCATGTAGAAGCCCGGCGCCCCGCGGAACACCACTGGGCGGCTGTTGATCCAAAGGCCGGCCACCCGGGTCTTGCGCGCGATCCGGACCGGCTGCTCGGGACCCTTGACGATCACCACCACGTCGCTGGGCCGGGCCAGGGGATCGAAGACGGCCCCGTAGAGCACGATCTTGGCGCCGCGGAAGTCGGAGTTCACCTGCACGGTGGTCTCGGTGAGCGCCGCGGAGATCGCGGCCGGGGGCGGCAGGTCGGCCATCAACCCATCCCCGACATCAGGATGAAGGGCTCGTCCGGCTCGACAAATACACCGAGGCCCATGCGCAGGCCGACCAGCAGGACGATCAGCGCCAGGATGGCGCGCAGCTCCTCGGCACGGAACCTCGAGGAGGCGCGGGCGCCGTACTGCGCGCCCAGGACGCCGCCGGCCAGGAGCAGGGTGGCCAGGACGATGTCCACGGTCTGGTTGCGGCCGGCCTGCAGCACCCCGGTCATGGCCGTAGTGATGATGATCTGGAAGAGGCTGGTGCCCACCACCACCCGGGCCGGCATACGCAGGATGTAGACCATGGCCGGGACCAGCACGAAGCCGCCGCCCACCCCCATGATCGCCGACAGCACCCCCACGAAGGCGCCCAGCGCCAGCGGCGGGATAGCGCTGATATAGAGCCGCGAACTCGGGAAGCGCATCTTCAGCGGCAGGCCGTAGAGCCAGGGCGGCCGGCGATCGCGGCGCGGGGGCGGGGGCTCGCCCCGGCGGCGACGCAGGACGGCGCCCAGGGACTCCGTCAGCATCAGCCCGCCGATCACCGACAGGAAGATCAGGTAGGAGACCGAGACCACCAGGTCCGCCTGGCCGACCAGCCGCAGCCAGCGGAACAGCTCCACGCCGACGAGCGCGCCCACCACCCCGCCAGCTGCGAGCACGCCGCCCATGCGGAAATCCACCGCGCGCTTGCGGCCATATGCGACCACGCTGGACATGGAGGAGGCCGCCACATGATTGGCCATGCTGGAGACGGCGACGGCGGGGGGAATGCCTAGGAACACCAGCACGGGGGTCATCAGGAACCCGCCGCCGATACCGAACAGACCGGAGATGAACCCCACCAGCGCGCCCAGCGCCACCAGAAGGGGCGCGTTTACCGATACCTCGGCGATGGGCAGGTAGATGTCCAAATCTCAGCGCCCGTGCATGGCGCCGCCGGCGCCGGCGGCCGTCAACGTGCGAAGACGGAGAGCAGCGCCTGGGTGTTCGGGTCAAGCGATCCGGTGGCCGCCAGGCCCTGTTCGCGCTGGTAGCTGGCTACCGCCATGGTGAAGTTGGTCGAACCCGCGCCGTCGATCGGGCCCTTGTAGTAGCCCAGCCGGCCGAGGATCCGCTGGGCCGCGGCCACCGTGTCGGGCGGGAGCTGGACCACCTGGGTCCCAGCCGGAGCGGCCGCCTGGACCAGCGGCTCGGCGGACGGCTTGAAATCCGCCACGGCCCTGTCGGCGGCGGCGAGCGTCGCCAGCGCGAGCTTGCCCTCCAGGCCGACGGCGTTGGCGCGGGCCAGGCCGTCGCCGCCCTGGGCCGCGATGGAGAACCACTTGTAGGCCTCCGCCAGGTCCTTCGGCACGCCGCTGCCGGACTGGTACATCAGGCCCAGGTTGAACTGGCTGTCGACCACGCCCAGGCCCGCGGCCTTGCGGAACCATTGGGCGGCGCTGGCCAGGTCCTGCGGGCCGCCCTCGCCGCGGAAATAGTAGAGCGCCAGATTATGCATGGCGGTGCGGTCGCCGCCCTCGGCGGCGCGGGCGGTCCAGCGCCGGGCCTCGGGCATGTTCTGCGACACTCCGGAACGGCCGGTTTCGTAGAGCTTGGCCAAGTAGAACTGGGCCGGGCCATATCCGGCGTCGGCGCCGGCCTTCAGGCGCGCCAGGCCGCCGGGCTTGCCAGACTCCGCGGCGCGGACGGCGTCGGTGAACCCGGCCTCGTCCGTGGCCTCCGCCAGCCCAGGCGCGGCCGGCGCGGCCACGGGCGCCGGCGCGGTGGGGCCCAGCGGTCCCGGCGTCAGGGCCACCGCCGCGCGGCTGATCGAGGCGAAGGTCGAGGGGAAGGAGATTTCGCGCTGGGCGGCGGGGCCCTCCATCAACACCACGCCCGCTGCGCCGACGCTGAAGAAGGCTGCGCCACCGGCCACCATCAGGGCGGTCTGCAGGGCTGAGTTGGCCCGGCGAGGCTTGAGCGAAAGGCCGGCGAAGAACCGGTCGGAGGCGCCGCGGCGATCGACCTTGACCTTGGCCTGCATGGCGCGCGGGCGCGGACCCTGGGCGGCCCGGGCGGCGGCGCGCGCCTGCTCGATGACCTCGCGGGTGGAGAGCGGACGGACTGCGCCCTCGATGCCGGAGGCCGGGGGCTCGGGCTGGTCGAGGCCAAACAGGTCTTCCGGAGCCTCGGGGATCGGGGTGAAGCCGTCGGCCGCCTCGAAGTCCTCCGCCGCAAAGCGGGGCCCCTCAGCATCAAGGCTCGCGGCCTCCATCTCCAGGTCGGGTTCGGCGCGGGAGAACAGTTCCGGGCCAAACGGGCCGCGGGGCTCGGCGTCCACCGGCCCGCCCTGGCTCTCGGAGACCCGTTGCTCGATCCGGCGGCGGGCCTCGTCCAGCAGCAGGGCGGTGCGTTCCTCGCTCTGGCGGATGCGTTCGGCTAGGTCACTGGAGGCGCGCTCGTGGCGCTGCTCAATGCGCTCGGTGACCCGGGAGACCTGCTCGCCGACGTCGTCGATGGCCTGGGCCGCGCGGCGCTCGGAGCTGACCAGACGCTCGGTGAGCCGGTCGGTGATGCGGCCGATCTCGGCGCCCAGCTTCTCCAGGGCGTCGGCCTGCACGTGCTCGGCGCGGCTGAAGCGGGCCTCCACGGCACCGGCGATCCGGGCGATCTCGCCGCCCACCTGCTCGATGGCCTGGGCGCTGCGCTGTTCGGAGGTCTGCACGCGCCGGTTCAGGGTCTCGGCCATGGAAAGCACTTCGCGGCCCATGCGCTCAATGGCCTGGGCGGAGCGCTGCTCGGCGGTGCGGACGTGCTCGGCCATCTGCTGCAGCCGGGCCTCGACTTGGCCAGCGGCCGAGGCCTTCAGCTTCTCGGCGACCTCGGTGCGGGCGTCCTCGACCCGGCGGGTCAGGGTCTCGGCGAGGTCTTCCAGGCGCTGGTCGATAGCCCCGGGCGAACCCGCCTCTACCGTGCTAAGCCGCCCGTCCAGGGTGGTGAGCGCGCCGCGCAGGCTGTCCAGGGCGTCGGAGGTGCGGCCCTCGGCGGTGGCGAGGCGATCGCCCAGCCGGCGCAGAACCTCGTCAACCAGGGCGGCGCCGTCGGCGCCCAGGGCCACGTCGCCGCGCGCCGCCAGCCGGCTGACCGAGCTTTCCAAGGCGCGCAACGCCTCCGCGGAGCGGGGCCCGGCGCTGTCGGTTTCCATTCGGCGCAGGCGGTCGGCCAGGCGGCCATGCTCGTCGGCCACCTCCTCGACCGCGCCGTCCAGGCGCTGGGCCACAGCCACATGCTCGCGCTCGGCGGTCTCGATGCGGGCCAGGGCATGGCGCACGGAATGTTCGACGCCAGAGATCGCCAGGCCCGTGCGGGTCTCGGAGGATTCGATCCGGTCGGTCAGCCGATCCAGCGCATAGGCGATCCGCGCCAGGTCCTGCGAACCGGGCGTGGCGGCCAGCTTGAACCGCGGCGTCTCAGCGAAGGGACGCTGGGGCCGATCCGTGAAATGCGACTCCGACGTGACCTCCTCCGGAACATCATCCTCGAGGATGACGCGGTTCAGCCATTCGCCTAGCGTCATCCCGGAGCGGCGGGCAAGGTCCTTGGCGACCTCGCGGGCCTTGGGGTCTATCCCCTTCACGCTCCAGGGCGTACCCGCCGACATCGAATCGGTACTCCACGACAGCTTGGAGGCTACCCACCGATCCTGGGGGTGTAAATGCAACCTTAACGCTACATGTTGCGTCCAGGCCCTCTATCCTGTGGATGATCTGGCGCATTGCGCCGCGGCCTGGCTTCCGGTTTAAGGCCAAGCCTGCGATATGCGGTCGCAGATGGGCATGAGCGTCACCTTGTCGGCCATCGCGGCCCTTCTGGCGCTAGCGGTGTTCGCCGGCTGGCGGGGCGCGCGGCCGCCGAACCCGTACAAGGGTCCGCGCCTGATGCCTTGGCGGTTTATCATGTTGCTGGCGTCAGCGTGCGCCTTGATCGTCGTCGTCCATCTGGTGAACCTGATGGGCGTCACCACCGGGCGCTAACCGGAACGCTTAGCCAGCCCCGCGACGCCGCCCGAGGACAGGAGGCCGACGTCGGCCAGGAGCAGCGGGATGGCCCACTTGTGGGGCGCCGCGATGTAGCGCGGCTGCCAGAGGGGGTCGTACTTGTCCTTGTACCTGCGCACGCCCTGGAAATTGTAGATTTCCTCGGCCCGGTCGAACAGCAGCCGGCCTACCCGCGACATGATCGGGGCCAGCGGCCGGTCGTCGAGCCCCGCCAGCGGCGCCATGCCGAAATCAAAGGCGACATAGCCCTGCGCGCGGCCCCAGGCCAGCAACTCAACGAACAGAAAATCCATGATGTTCTTCGGCGCTGCGTCGGCGTAGCGCATGAGGTCCATGGAGTAGGCGGTGCGGCTGGCCGTGGTCCACAAGGTGGCGAAGGCCACGGGCCGTCCATGCACACGTACCAGAGCGACGGGAAACTGAACCACGTAAGCAGCCACGAAGCCGCCCATGGAGAAACCCTTCTCACCGCCGGTGTGGCGCGCCAGCCATTCGTCCGAGATGAGTTGCAGGTCGGCCATCAATCCGGCGACCGCCGGGGCGTCCAGCACCTCGAAGGTCGCACCCTGTTCCGCCCCCTTGATCCAGGCGCGTCTAAGATTGCCGCGCCGGCCGCCCTCGAGGTTGAAGCTCTCCAGGGGGACCGCGGCGCCCTCGCCCACTTTCTGAATCGAGAAGCCCAGCTCAACGACGTCCGGCAGGTCTTCCGCCCCAAGGCCATAGAGGCCCGGACGCGCGGCGTTTGCGTCGGCCAGTTCGCGGAAGCGCCACAGCAACTCCAGTTGCTCATCCCCGCGTCCGACCGGCGCACCGAGTGCGATCCAGCTGCGGCCCCGGACGCCGAACATCAGGAAGGTCTCGCCCGATGGAGAGAACAGGAACCGCTTGTCGCCCAGCAGCGCCAGGTTGGAGCCAGGGTCGGCAACCTCGGCTTTAGCCAGTATGGCGCGGACGCGCGGGAAGTCCGGGTCGGTCTCGCCGACCACCGGCGGGGTCGCTGGCGAGGCGAGGAGCCGCCAGACGCCAAAGGCGAACAGGGCCAGGGCCGCGCCGACCCAGGCGCGGACGGCGCGCGCAGCGTCCTGATCGGCCATCACCCTCCACCAGGGCATGGTCCCATAGTCGGCGTGCTCGAAGGACCAGACGCCGACGAGCCCCGCGCCCAGGACGACGCAGGCCGCCGAGGCCATCCAGCCCGGTGTGACCGGCATCCGGGAGAGCCGCGCGTTGCGCCGGAACGCGCCGCGGAAGGGCGCCAGCGCCGCCGCCAGGACGACCAGCGCCGCCGACTCCTCCCAGTTCAGGCCCTTCAACAATGCGAGCGGCGCGGCGATCAACAGAGCGCCGAGCGTCGCCGCCCAGGCCGCGTCCAGCCGCGCCCTGAGGCCAAACGCCAGCATCACGAGGGTCAGTCCCACCACGCTCGACAGGAAGTGGCTGGCTTCCACGAGATAGACCGGGGTGATCGCCAGGAGCCGCATGAAGCGCACGGGCTCCGACGGTGTCGCGGCCGAGGCCAGTAGCATTACCCCCGCCGCCAGCGTGCACAGGGCGGCCGTCCAGGGCGCCGCCGCAACTGCCGCGGGCTTCAGGTCTCGAAGTATCTGCATCGACCCGCCTTATACCGCGCTATGGGTGGGCCATATCAAACAACTGTTCGTCGTGCTTGCCCTGCAGGGGCCGGGCGCTAAGGTGATGCGGACCTGCCTGTTTCACGAGTGGAGGACGCCATGGCCGACTTCGGCGGCGCCGACATCGACACCTTCCGGAAGGATATCCGCGCCTGGCTGGTGGACGCCTATCCCGCAGAGCTACGCGACCCGAAGGCTGCGACCGACCCCGAGGCGATCTGGGGCGGCCGGACCTTCGCGGGATCGAGCGATCCGCAAATCGCCTGGATGCGCAAGGTTGCGGACAAGGGGCTGACGGCGCCGGCCTGGCCCAAAGCCTATGGCGGCGGCGGGCTGTCGCCTCAGGAAGCCCGGGTGTTCGAACAGGAACTGGCCGCCGGCCACTATCGCCCGCCCCTGGCCTCGTTCGGCGTCTGGATGCTGGGCCCGGTGCTGCTGGAGTACGCTACCGAGGACCAGAAGCGCGAACACCTGCCGAAGATCATCAACGGGGAAATCCGCTGGTGCCAGGGCTATTCCGAGCCGGGCGCTGGGTCGGACCTAGCCAGCCTGGCCACCCGCTGTGAGGACAAGGGCGACCACTGGCTGATCAACGGCCAGAAGGTATGGACCAGCTACGCCGACAAGGCCGACTGGTGCTTCTGCCTGGTGAGGACCGACACCTCCAAGAAGCACGAGGGCATCTCTTTCGTGCTGATCGACATGACCACGCCGGGCGTCGAGACACGGCCGATCCAGCTGATCTCCGGCGAGAGCCCGTTCTGCGAGACCTTCTTCACCGACGTGAAGATTCCCAAGGACAACTTGGTGGGCCAGGTGAACGGCGGCTGGGAGATCGCCAAGCGGCTGCTGCAGTACGAGCGCCAGAACATCTCGGGCGGGTTCGGCAGCGGCGGGGGCGGCGCGGGCGGGTCCGCCGGCGACCTGGGTCAGATCGCCAAGCAGTATGTAGGCGCCGACGCCGAGGGGCGTGTGGCCGACGGCGGCCTGCGCGACCGGGTCACCAAGAACAAGATGGACTTCCAGGCCCTGTTCCAGACCATCGGCCGCACGGCGGCGGAGGCCCGGGCCAGCAACGGCCCCAGCGCCGCCACCTCGATCATCAAGTACGCGGCGGCGACCTTCGCTCAAGAGCGCTCGGAGCTGATGGTGGAGTCCATGGGCCACCAGGGCCTCGGCTGGGCGGGCGAAGGCTACAGCCCCGCCGAGGTGCTGGCGGTGCGCGGCTGGCTGCGGTCGAAGGGCAATTCCATCGAGGGCGGCACTTCGGAGATCAACGTCAACGTGGTCTCCAAGCGGGTGCTTGGCCTGCCGGACGCCAAGTAGGAGCGCGCGATGGCCGACTTCGGCCCCGAGGTTGAGACCTTCCGGACAGAGGCGCGAGCATGGCTGGCGCAGAATTTCCCGACCGCGCTGAAGGACGACACCGCCGCCCAGCTCGCCCGGATGCAGGCGCAGCCCGAGGGTGAGGACGCCAGACTGTGGCGTGAGCGCATGGGCGCCCAGGGCTGGGGCACACCCACATGGCCGGCGGAGCTGGGCGGCGGCGGGCTGAGCCGCGCCGAGGCGCGGGCGCTGGCCGAGGAGATGGCCAAGGCCGGGGCCCGCAACCCCATCGGCGGCATGGGCGTGATGATGTTCGGCCCGACGCTGATCGAGTACGGCACCGCGGACCTGAAGCGCCAGCACCTGCCCGGCATCGTCACCGGCGAGGTGCGCTGGTGCCAGGGCTACTCGGAGCCCGGCGCCGGGTCGGACCTGGCGGGGCTGCAGACCCGGGCCGAGGACAAGGGCGACCACTGGCTGGTCAACGGCTCGAAGATCTGGACCAGCGGCGCGAACCACGCCGACCGCTGCTTCTGCCTGGTGCGGACAGACACATCCAAAAAGCATGAGGGCATCAGCTTCCTGCTGATCGACATGAAGGCGCCGGGCGTCGAGGTCAGGCCGATCCGGCTGATCAATGGGACCTCGCCGTTCTGCGAGACCTTCTTCACCGACGTGAAGGTTCCCAAGGACCAGCTATTCGGCCCGCTGAACGGCGGCTGGACGGTGGCCAAGCGCCTGCTGCAGTTCGAGCGCGACAACATCTCCGCGGGGCTGGGCGGCGGCAACATCGGCCAGGCCTCGCCGCTGCCGACTGTCACCGAGGCGGCCAAGGCCTACGTCGGGCTGGACGCCACCGGTCGGCTGGCGGATGCGGACCTGCGTCGGCGGGTCACCGAGCACCTGATGGAGGCCCGGAGCTTCCAGCTCACCGTGCGGCGGGCGGGCGACGAGGCCAAGGCCGGCAACGGTCCCTCCGCCGCCACCTCGATCATGAAGTACGCCGGCGCGAAGATCGCCCAGGACCGCAACGAGCTGCTGGTGGAGGCCATGGGCTCGCAGGGCCTGGGATGGACCGGCGACGACTATGCCGAACAGGAGCTGACCGCGGTGCGCACCTGGCTGCGCTCGAAAGGCAACTCCATCGAGGGCGGCACCTCGGAGATCAACCTGAACGTGGTGGCCAAGCGGGTGCTGGGCCTGCCCGACCCGAAATCGAAGTGAAGTGGCCGCCGCCGCGGCAGCGTGCTATGATAGATAATAAGATATTGAATATTTGGGAGAATTTATTATGGCTGATTTCGGCGGCGCCGAGCTGGACGCCTTCCGGGCCGAAGCCCGCGACTGGCTGACCGCCAATTTTCCCGCATCGCTGGCCAAGGACATGGACGGCCAGTCCGCTGCGGCGCAGAGCCCCGCGAAGCCCACGGGCGACTTCGCAGTGTGGAAAGAGCGGATGGGCGAAAAGGGCTGGGGCACCCCCACCTGGCCCCAGGCCTATGGTGGCGGCGGCCTGACCTCCGCCGAAGCCCGGGTGCTGGCCGAGGAGATGGGCAGGGCCGGAGCGGTCAACCCGATCGGCGGCATGGGCGTGGGCATGTTCGGCCCCACCCTGCTGGAGTACGGGAACGAGGACCAGAAGCACCGCCACATCCCGGCGATCGTGAAGGCCGAGCAGCGCTGGTGCCAGGGCTTCAGCGAGCCGGGCGCAGGCTCGGACCTGGCCGGGTTGCAGACCAAGGC
>NZ_JBKJTG010000240.1:0-49108 GCF_046590535.1 Phenylobacterium sp.
GGGAAGCTGACGTTCTACCTCTGAACTACGGCCGCGCCGGACCGCTGAGGCGGCCATCGGGCGCGGAACATAGCGGCGCGGCGCCGCCGGGCCAAGCCGCCGCGTTGACCTCGCCCGCGCCGGGCCGCACCATGGGGCCCACGGATGATCAAGGGAGGCCGCCATGGCCGACGGCGAAGTTATCGACCGCGCGCGCTTCAAGACGATGACGGAGAGCACGGCGGAGGATTGGGCGGCCATCGGCCGGGCCGCCGCGCCGCACCGGGGCGAACTCCCCGACCGGATCCTGGCCCACCTGAACCTGCTCAAGGGCGACCACGGCGGCTTCGCGGTGGACCGGCTGGAGCACTCCTTGCAGACCGCCACCCGCGCCCACAAGGACGACCGTGACGAGGAGTATGTGGTCTGCGCCCTGATTCATGACATCGGCGACGTGCTGGGCCCGGCCAATCACGCCGAGGTGGGCGCGGTGATCCTGAAGCCCTACGTCTCCGACGCCAACCACTGGATGATGGACAAGCACGGCATCTTCCAGGGCTACTATTTCTTCCACCACCTGGGCCTGGACCGCGACATGCGCGACCAGCACCGGGGCCATCCGCACTTCGAGTACTGCGCCCAGTTCTGCCACCTCTACGACCAGAACTCCTTCGATCCGGACTACCAGTCCATGCCGCTTGCGGACTTCGAGCCGATGCTGCGCCGGGTGCTGGCCGCGCCCAAGCACAGCATCTACCGCAAGGACGACGCTTAGGCGTCCGCCCGGATCGGCATCTCGAACAGGCCCGCTTTTACTCCCCCCACGCCCGGAAGTGCTTGGAGAGCTTGAGACCCTGGCGCTGGTAATGCGACCCGAGATCGCCATAGAGCCGGGTGGGACGCTCCGTGAGCGGTTCATAGACCAGCCGCGCCACCGTCTGGCCGTCCTCCAGGATGAACGGGGTCTCGTGGCTGCGGACTTCCAGCACGCCCTTGGAACCCTTGCCGTGCGCCTCGTCGGTGCCGAAGCCGGGGTCGAAGAAGCCCGCGTAATGCACCCGGAACTCACCCACCGAGGGATCGATGGGGGTCATCTCGGCGGCCTCCATCACCGGAATTTCCACCGGCTCCTTGGAGGCCAGGATGTAGAATTCGCCGGGATCGAGCAGGAGCTGGCCGTTCTGGGGCCGCAGCGGCTCCCAGAAATCGCGCGGGTCGTGGCCGTCTTCCTTGTCGAGATCGACGACACCCGCGTGGCGGCGCCCGCGGAACCCGGCGATGCCGTCGGAAAGATCGACGCCGACGTTCTTCACCGATAGCCGCTCGGGCACCCCGCGCTTCAAGCGCAACTGGTTGAGCCGGGTGCCCGTGCGAACCAGCACCGAGAAGGTCTGCGGCGCGATCTCCATGAAGGCGGGGCCGCGGTAGCCCTCGACCACGTCGTCGAAAGCCACGCCACCATCGGAAAGCAGGCGCACGAACACGTCGACCCGGCCGGTGGAGCTCTTCGGATTGGCGCGAGCCGAAACCCCGGCCGGGAGCGCCAGGCTCTCCTGCAACTCGGCGATATAGACGCAGCCCCGCTCCAGCACCGCGCCCTTGGTGAGGTCCAGTTCGTGCATGGCGACTTCGGCGATGCGGTCGCGCACGGTGCGGCCGCGGCCCGGGAGGAAGGAGGCCCGCACCCGCCAGCAGCGGCCGCCGAGCCGAAGGTCCAGGCTGGCCGGCTGCACCTGGTCATGCTCGAACGGGCTCTCGGCCATGATGGCGCCTTGCGCGATCAGGGCGTCGATGGATTGGCAGGGCAGGATGCCCGGGCGTGCGATATCGCTCATGGGCCGGCCACCCTTACCGCCGAACCCGAGTCTTGCAAGGTTTCTGGCGCCACTGACTGGAAAGCGGCGCTTGACGCTCCTTGGCCACTGCCGTTGATGCGGCAGGACGAGAGACGGCAGGAGCCCCGCCATGGCTGAAGATCCGCGCGACTGGGAAGTCGAGACCCGGGCTGTGCGCGGCGGCATGGCGCGCACCGGGCATGGGGAGATCTCCGAGGCCCTCTTTCTCACCCAGAGCTTCGCCTACGACAGCGCCCAGGCCGCCGACGCGCGGTTCGCCGGCGATGCGCCGGGATTCATCTACCAGCGCTTCGGCAACCCCACGACGCAGATCTTCGAGGACCGCCTGGCGCTCATGGAGGGCGCCGAGATGTGCCGGGCCACGGCGTCGGGCATGGCGGCGGTGCAGGTGGCGCTGTCGGGCCTGCTGCGCGCCGGCGACCACTTGGTGGCGGGGCGCGCCCTGTTCGGCTCCTGCCGCTGGATTGTCTCCGAGTGGCTGCCCCGGTTCGGGGTGGAGACAACCTACGTGGACGCCACCGACCTGGAGGCCTGGCAGGCCGCCGTGCGGCCCAACACCCGCGCCTTCCTGGTGGAAAGCCCCGCCAATCCGCTGCTGGAGGTCACCGCCATCGGCGCGGTGGCCGAGATCGCGCACGCGGCCGGCGCCAAGCTGGTGGTGGACAATGTCTTCGCCACGCCGGTCTTCCAGCAACCGCTGGCGCTAGGCTGCGACATCGTCGTCTATTCGGCGACCAAGCACATCGACGGCCAGGGCCGGGTGCTGGGTGGGGCCATCCTGGGCGCCGCGGAGCTGATGACCGAGGCTTACAAGGACATCCTGCGCCATACCGGCCCGGCGCTCTCACCGTTCAATTCCTGGGTGCTGCTGAAGGGCCTGGAGACCCTGGACCTGCGGGTACGCCGCCAGACCGAGAATGCCGGCAGGGTGGCCGACCTGATCGCCGACCATCGAAAGGTTCGCCGGACCATCTTCTGCGGCCGGCCGGACCATCCCCAGGCCGCCATGATCGCCAAACAGATGAGCGGCGGCGGCAACGTCATCGCCTTCGACCTGGGGAGCCGCGAGGCCGCCTGGAGATTTCTCGACGGCCTGCAGATCGTCGATATCTCCAACAACCTGGGCGACGCCAAGTCCATGGCCACCCATCCGTCAACCACCACCCACCGCTCCATGCCCGAAGCCGAGCGCCTGCAGATCGGCCTCACCGAAGGCTGGGTGCGGATGAGCGTGGGTCTGGAAGGTCCCGGCGACCTCAGCCGAGACGTGGCGCGAGCGCTGGACGGGGCGTAGGAGCGCTACTCGACCGCTTCCAGTTCTTCGGGCGCCACGGCGTAGACCTTGGAGCAGTATTCGCAGGTGACGTGGATTTTTCCGTCGGCCTCGAGCATGTCGGCGCGCTCTTCCTGGCCGAAAGACTTCAGCACCGTCTCGATGCGGCCCTGGTTGCAACGGCAGAAGGCCCGCAGCGGCTGGGAGCCGAACACCCGCACGCCGTCCTCGTGGAACAGCCGAAACAGCAGTTGGTCGCTGGAGAGCCGGCTGTCGATCAGCTCGTCCTCGCCCAGGGTCTCGAAGAACGCCTGGGTGCGCCTCCAGGCCTCGGCCGTGGGCCCACGAGCGTCATCCTCGGCCACGTTCTGGATAAGCATGCCGCCGGCCCGCCAGCGGAGGCCTTGGCCGTCGTCGGCCTGGCCCACCGCCAGGCGCACCCGCGTGGGCGTCTGTTCGGACTGGGCGAAGTACTGCTCGGCGCAGAGCGCCAGGGTTTCGCCCTCGATGGCGGTGACGCCCTGATAGCGCTCCATGTCGGCGCCCGGGTCCACGGTCATGATGAAAACCCCGTCGCCCAGCAGCGTGCGGGCGCCGGGACGCTGGAACCCGGCCGAGGCCTTCGCCACCGCTTCGGCGTCGAACCGGCAATAGCCACGCAGCCCGCCGGAGGTGTCGTAGTCGGCGACCACGTAGCGCACCGGGCCGGAACCCTGCGCCTGGACGATCAGCCGGCCGTCGAACTTCAGGTTTGAGCCCACCAGGGCGGCTAGGGCGCAGGCCTCGCCCAGCAGGTTGGCGACGCATTCGGGATAGTCGTGGGCGCGCAGGATCTCATCGACCGCGGGGCCCAGGCGGGCGATGCGGCCGCGCACCGGCTCGCCCTCGATCTGGAAGACGCCGACTAGGTCGTCGGGTACGGAAGTTTCGGGCATCGGCGGCATATAGGAGGCGGTTCCGGAATTACGAGCTTTGCGGGCCGCCGTCAGATCTTGCCAAAGCACCAGGCGAGGATGGATTTCTGCGCGTGGATGCGGTTTTCCGCCTCGTCCCAGATCAGGCTCCGGGGCCCGTCGATGACCGCGTCGGTGACCTCCTCGCCGCGGTGTGCAGGCAGGCAGTGCAGGAACACGGCCTCCGGATCGGCCAGGTCCATCAGGGCCTCGTCGACCTGGTAGGGTTCCAGCGCGTCGAGCCGCTCGTCATGGTCGGTGTCGCCCATGGACACCCAGGTGTCGGTGATCACGCAGTGGGCGCCGCTCACCGCCTCGCGCGGGTCGTGGCTGGTGGAGACCTGGCCCTGCTGCTCGGCGGAGCGGGCCAGGTCCACCAGGTCCGGATGGTAGATCGCCGGGCTGGCGATGTTCAGCTTGAACCCCAGCTTGGGGGCGGCGTGGATGAAGCTGGCGCAGACGTTGTTGCCGTCACCCACCCAGGCGATGGTCTTGCCCGCCACCGGCCCGCGATGCTCCTCGAAGGTCAGCAGATCGGCCAGGATCTGGCAGGGGTGTCCCTTGTCCGACAGGCCGTTGATCACCGGGATGGTTGCCGACATGGCCAGGCGCTCCACGTCCTCGTGGACGTTGGCGCGGATCATGATTGCGTCGACCATGCGCGATAGCACCCGCGCGGTATCCTCGATCGGCTCGCCGCGGCCCAGCTGCATCTCGCTGGCGTTGGAAATGATCACGTCGCCGCCCAGTTGGCGCATGGCTGCGTCGAAGGAGAAGCGCGTGCGGGTGGAATGCTTCTCGAAGATCATCGCCAGGGTGCGGCCCTCTGCCGGCCGGTCGGCGTCGGACTGGCCCTTCGGCCAGCCCAGGCGGGCGGCCTTGCGCTGGCGCGCGTCGTCGAGGATGGCGCGCAGGTCCGCGCCCTCCATCTTCCACAAGTCGAGGAAGTGCCGGGGCTGGTAGCTCATGCCGCGGCCTTGGCCCTGGCGCGGGCCGCCTCGCAGGCGCCTTCGAGCTTTTCGATGGCCTCGCGCGCTTCCGCCAGCGTCAGGGTTAGCGGCGGCAGGAGGCGCACGCAGTTGTCCCCACCGCCGGCGATCAGCAGGTGCTGGTCACGGGCGTGCTGCATGAACTCGCGGTTGGGGGTGGCCAGCTTGATGCCGATCAGCAGGCCCTTGCCGCGGACGTCAACCACCACGTCCGGGAAGCGGTCGCGCAGCCCCGACAGCTGCTGGGTGAAATAGCCGGCCACCTCGCGGACGTGGGCCATAAGTTCAGGTTTGGTGAGCTCCTCCATGGCCGCCAGGCCCACGGCCATAGCCAGGGGGTTGCCGCCATATGTGGAGCCGTGCGAGCCCACCGTCATGCCCTTGGCCGCCTCGGCGGTGGCCAGGCACGCGCCCACCGGGAAACCCCCGCCCAGGGCCTTGGCCAGGGCCATGATGTCAGGCTCGGCCCCCTCCACCCACTCGTGGGCGAACAGCTTTCCGGTGCGGGCGAGGCCGCACTGGATCTCGTCGTAGATCAACAGTGTCCCGGTTTCGTCGCAGAGCTGGCGCATGGCCTTCAGGGTGGCCTCAGGGACGGAGCGAGCGCCGCCCTCCCCCTGTACCGGTTCGATGATGATCGCCGCCGTGGTCGGCCCGACCGCCTCGCGAAGCGCGTCCATGTCGCCGAACGGCAGCTGGATGAATCCCGGCAGCTTGGGGCCGAAACCTTCCAGGTAACTGGGGTTGCCCGAGGCGTTTACGGCCGCGATCGAGCGGCCGTGGAACGAGCCGTCGAAGCCGATGATGTCGAGCCGCTCGGGATGGCCGTTCGCCCAGTGGTGCTTGCGCGCGGTCTTGATGGCGCACTCGATGGCCTCGGTCCCCGAGTTGGTGAAGAACACCACGTCGGCGAAGCTTACCTGGGTCAGCCGGTCGGCCAGCTTCTGCTGGTCTGGGATCATGAAGATGTTGGAGACGTGCCAGAGCTTCTCGGCCTGGTCCTTCACCGCCTGCACCAGCTTGGGGTTGGTGTGGCCCAGGGCGGTCACCGCGATGCCCGCCAGGCAGTCGAGATAGGCCTCGCCATCGGCCGTATAGAGACGCGCGCCCTCGCCTCGCTCGAACGCCAGCGGAGCGCGCGAATAGACGCCCATGATATGGTCGCTGGGGACGGTCGCGGCGGCGTGGCTCGCGGTCTTCTCGGTCACGGAGAAGGCCCTCCAAAACGGAAGCGTCCCCGCCGCATTGCGACGGGGACCGGAAGGCTTGGCGTTTTCGACCCCGGAGGCCGGTGTGTCAACGTTGAGCTTATCCGTCAGGTCTTGATCTTGTAGCCGGTCCTGAACATCCACAGGCAGATCCAGCCGGTCACCACGACCAGGGTGCTGGTCAGGGCCACCCCCACCGCCAGGGAGCCCTCCGCGTGGCCGGTGAAGCCGTAGCGGAAGCCGTCAATCAGATAGAAGAACGGGTTGAAGTGGCTGAACGTGCGGAACGGCTCGGGCAGCCGCTCAACCAGATAAAAGGTGCCCGACAGGAAGGTCATCGGCATGATCACGAAGTTGGTCATCACCGCCATCTGGTCGAACTTCTCAGCCCACAGCCCGACCATGATGCCCAGGAAGCCCAGGATCAGGGCCGCGCCGACGCCGTAGAACAGCACGGCGGCGATGTTGGCGAGGCCCAACTTGGCGAACGGCATCACCGCCAGCAGGGTCACCGCCCCCACCAGGATGCCCCGGGTGGCCGCGCCGAGACCGAAGGCCGCCACGTGCTCGGCAGCGGTCAGTGGTGGGGTCAGGAAGTCGCCCATCAAGCCGTTCATCTTTGCCTGCAGGAGGCTCGACGACGAGTTGGCGAAGGCGTTGTTGAGGATCTGCATCATCACCAAGCCAGGCGCCACGAAGGTCCCGTAGGGCAGGCCGTGGATCGGCCGCGAGCCCTGGGCCGCCACTACAAACACCAGCATGTAGAGCAGCGCCGTGACCACGGGGGCGGCGAGCGTCTGGGTGCCCACCTTCCAGAACCGCATGATCTCACGCAGGTAGAGGGTCTTCAGGCCCTCCCAGTTGACGCCGGCATAGTCGCGCGGGGCCGGCGGCAGGACAGTTTCTGACGGCATGTCTTTCATCGCGCCCTGATGTGCGCCTGCCGCGCGCCAGCCGCAAGAGTGCGGCGGGCTGACGCAACATCTAGTTCCTGTGGACGAACGGTGGGGCGCCTATTGTGGCTCTTAAGGAGTTGTTTACTACTGATGGTGGTTGGTGGGCGCTGAGGCTTCTCAACGCCACAAGATGTTGATCCCGACGCGCTTGGCGGCGTGTCGGGTCACCTGGGGAGGCGAGACATGGGCTGGACGGACGAGCGTGTCGAACTCTTGAAAAAGCTCTGGCAGGACGGCCTCTCGGCCAGCCAGATCGCCAAGCAGCTTGGCGGCGTCACCCGCAATGCGGTCATCGGCAAGGTGCACCGGTTGGGCCTGTCGGGCCGCGCCACCCCCTCCAAGCCCGCGCGCACGGTGTTCAAAGCGCCGCGTCCCGCCCGGCCGGTCTCCGCCGCCCCGTCGGCCCCGCGCCGTCTGGCCGAGCCGGTCTCCATGCTGCCCGCCCCGACCCCGATGCGCTATGTGGACGAGGCCCCCGGCACGGCGACCGTGCTGACCCTGGGCGCCCACATGTGCAAGTGGCCGATCGGGGACCCGTCGCTGGAGACCTTCACATTCTGCGGCCGCCGCTCGGGCGAGGGCCCCTACTGCCACGAACACAGCCAGGTGGCCTATCAGCCGGCCCAGACCAAGAAGCGTTCCGGCGCCGCGGAGCTCGCCCGGAGCCTGCGCCGCTACATCTGATCCGCGCCTCGCGCGGCCATAGATCCGTTGGGGATGGGGGCGCGTCTGCGCCGGTGGCGGAGTACCGCTATCGGGCGCGGGCGCGCCCTTTCCAATTGCCCGGCATGATCGCTACCCTCTCCCCATGATCGACACCGCGCCCGAGACCGAGACCGACGCCGCCGGCAACGCCCAGCCCTACTCCGTCTCGGAGTTGGCTTTCGCCCTGAAGCGGACGCTGGAGGACGCCTACGGTTTCGTGCGCTTGCGCGGCGAGCTCTCCAAGGTCACCAACCATTCCAACGGCCATGTCTATCTGACCCTGAAGGACGAGCGTGCCGCCATCGACGGGGTGGTCTGGAAGGGTCAGGTGCGCGGGCTCTCCGTCCGGCCGGAGCAGGGGCTGGAGGTGATCGTCACCGGCAAGATCACCGCCTATCCGCAGGGCTCTCGCTACCAGATTGTCATCGAGACCATGGAGGTGGCGGGCGTGGGCGCGCTGCTGGCCCAGCTCGAGCGGCTGAAGGCCAAGCTGGCCGACGAGGGCCTGTTCGAGGCGTCGCGCAAGCGGCCGCTTCCCGCCATGCCCGGCGTGGTGGGCGTGATCACCAGCCCGACAGGGGCGGTGATCCGCGACATCCTGCACCGCATCCGCGACCGCTGGCCCTGCCGCGTGGTGGTCTGGCCGGTGGTGGTGCAGGGCGACGCCGCCGCGGCCCAGGTCTGCGCGGCCATCGAGGGCTTCAACGCCCAGGACGGCTCTGGCCCGATCCCGCGCCCCGACGTGATCATCGTGGCCCGCGGCGGCGGGTCGGTGGAAGACCTGTGGCCGTTCAACGACGAGCAGCTGGCCCGCACGGCGGCAGCCTCCGTCATCCCGCTGATCAGCGCCGTGGGCCACGAGACCGATACCACCCTGATCGACTTCGTCTCCGACCGCCGCGCGCCAACACCCACCGCAGCGGCGGAGATGGCCACGCCGGTGCTGGCGGAGCTCAGGGCGCTGGTTTCTGACCTCTCGGCCAGGATGCACCGCTGTGGCGGTCGCGCGGTGGCCGACCGCCGGGGCCGGGTCGAGGCCGCCGAGCGGGCCCTCACCCGGGTGCGCGACCTGGTCGAGCTGGCTGCCCAGCGGTTTGGCATCGTCTCCGGTCGCCTGGCCGCGGGCCTGGCCCGGAACGCCGCCGCCCACGAGCGCGACCTGGTGCGGGTGTCTTCGCGCCTCTCACCCCTGCTCTTGCAGCGTCCGCAGGCGGTGCAGCGCCAGCGCCTCGACGGCGTCGCCGCCCGGCTGAAGCCCGCCACCACCCGCCGCCTCGACCGCCTGGGCGAGCGGCTGGAGGCGCTGGCGAAACTTCACGTCTCCGTCGATCCCGAACGGCCCCTGCGGCGCGGCTTCGCCCGGGTCAGCCGCAAGGATGGCTCCCTGGTCCGCGAGGGGGCGTCCCTGCAGAGCGGCGAGCTTGTCAGCATCAAGTTCGGGGACCGGGTGGAGCGCAAGGCGGTGGTCGACGGCGACGCTGGGGCTCAGCCGACGCCTCGGCCAACAACCCGAGCGAAGCCGAAACCGGCAGGCTCACCACAGGGCGATCTGTTCTGAAGGCTCTCGGCGCGCTACATAGGCGGCCATGAACGCCCACGACCGCGATCTGGCCGGCCCGGATATCGCCAAGCTGCACTACGGCGACGGCGACTTCGCTGTGCTGAAGCCCGGCCGTTATGTGCTCTGCGCGGTGAGCGGCGTGCGTGTACCGCTGGAGCAGTTGCGCTACTGGAGCGCGGTGCTGCAGGAAGCCTACGCCAGCCCCACCGAGGCGCTAAAGCGCTGGCAGGAAACCAACTCCTAGCGACGCTCCCGCCGGTAGTGCTCGTTGGGCCAGCGGCGGTGGACCCAGAACCACTCCTCCGGCCGCTGGCGCACCCGCTCTTCGATGAAGGCGTTGACCCGGCGCACGCCGGTCTCGATGTCGGCGGTACGGTCGCCGGTGTCCTCCAGGCGGATCGGCTCGTGGACCACCACGCGGAACCTTGCCTTGTCCTTGCGCTGGACGCTCATCGGCAGCAGCGGGACGCCGAAACGCAGGGCGAAGCTCGAGGGTCCCGGCGCGGTGTGAGCCATCAAACCGAACAGCGGCGCGGCCACCCCGCCATTGAACTTCTGATCGTTCATCAGGGCGACGGATTCGCCCCTGGTCAGGGCGCGCAGCAACTCGCGCGCGCCGTCCGAGCCCTTAGGTGCGAATAGCCGGACGCCATAGCGCCAGCGGCTGGCGCGAATGCGGTCGTCCACATGCGGATTGTTGGTCGCCCGGTAGGTGATCTGGCAGGTGATCCCCGCGTGGACGATCACCGCCGGCATGATCTCGAACGAGGAGAAGTGGCCGGAGATGAACACCACCGGGCCCCCGCCCGCTGCGATCGCCGCCAGCCGCTCGGCGCCCACTACCTCCACCCGGCTCGGGTCGCCCACGATCCGGTCGAGGATCGGGAATTCGGCAAACCAGCGGCCGACCTGGTCCCACTGGGCGGCCAGCAGGCGGGCGACCTCCGCATCGTCGGCGTCAGGAAAAGCGATCCGCAAGTTGCGCTCCACAACTCGGTGGGCGCTGGTCAACGGGCCTAGCCGCTTGAACAGCCAGGCGCCGCAGTCGGACACCGCGTCGATGGGGAAGATCCGCGCGAGCCCCGCGGCCACATCGTAGGCGAACGCCTCCAGCCTCCAGACGAGGTCTTGCGCGAGGGATGGCTTAGCCTGGGCCATGGCTTCCAATAGGCGGCGTCGGCGCCCTTTCGCAACGTGGCGGCTTAAAGCGCCGGCCGGGACGGGCTAGCCTGAGGCCATGCCAGCCCTTACCCCAGACCGCATCGCCGAGCTCGACGCCTTCCTGATCGAGCTCAACCGCGCCGCTGCCGCGGCGATCCTGCCGCTGTTTCGGGCCGACCACGGCCTGGTGGACAAGGGCGGCGCCAAGGGCTTCGACCCGGTAACCGAGGCCGACAAGGGCGCCGAGCGGGCCATCAGGGCGCTGATCACCGAGCACTATCCGGACCACGGGGTGATCGGCGAGGAGTATGGCGAGGATCGGCCGGACGCCGAATTCGTGTGGGTGCTGGATCCCGTCGATGGGACCCGAGCCTTCATCGCCGGCCTGCCCTTGTGGTGCACCCTGATCGGGCTGCGGCATGAGGCCCGCCCCGTGCTGGGCTCCATCGGCCAGTCCTACATCGGGGAGCTTTACATCGGCCATGCGGGGGGCTCGCGCCTGATGAGCCGCGGGCAGTCGCGCCCCCTGAAGGTTCGTCCCTGCGCAAAGCTGACCGATGCGATCATCGCCACCACGGACCCGGAGGCCTGCTTCCGCGGTGCGGAGCTGGGCGCCTGGACCCAGGTGCGCGCCGCCGCCCGGCTCGCCCGGCTGGGCTGCGACGCCTACGCCTACGCCATGGTAGCGGCGGGCACGATGGATCTGGTGATCGAGTCGGGGCTGCAGGCCTGGGACATCGAGGCCGCCATCCCGGTGGTCGAAGGCGCCGGCGGCCTGACCACCAACTGGCGCGGCGAGCCGGTGGGCCAGCGCGGCGGCCAGATCGTCATCGCCGGCGACCGCGCATGCCTCGACGAGGCGCTGGTGGCGCTCAAACGCTCCGCCAGGTGACCGCTCCTCCCCCGAGCGTCGGCTCAGGGGAGACAGCAAGACCCTAGGCCGGCTTCCTGGTGGCTGGCTTCTTCGCGGCGGGCTTTTTCGCGGCGACCTTTTTCGCCGGAGCCTTCTTGGCCGCTGCGGGCGCCTGGGCGGCGGCGGGCTTGGCGGCCAGAGACTTCCTGGCCGCGGGCTTTTTGGCGGGCGCAGGCTTCTTCGCCTTGGCCGGCTTCGCCGCGGCGGCCTTGGCGGCCGTCGGCGCCTTGGCGGTGGGCTTCTTCACCGCCGCAGGCTTCCTGGCTGCCGCCTTGGCCGGCTTGCGGGCCGCGGGCTTCTTGGCCGCAGCAGGCTTGGGTTTCGGCGCCACGGCCATCGGCGCAGCCGGGGGCGTCGGGGCGAGGGGCTTGGGGGCCGGCGAAGGCTTCGGCGCGACCTTGCCGGTAAGGGCGTCCAGCGCCCGCATGAAGATGTTACGCATGTGGTCCGTCTCCATCAGAATTTCGTGGTAGGCGCCGGGGACGCTTATGAAGCGTCCTTGCGGCAAGTTGCGGGTGGCGGCCTGCTGGGCCGCGTTGTCGACGAGCTTGTCCTGTTCGGCCGAGACGATGACCACCGGAATGGTCACGCCGCGCAGCCGTTCGGGCTTGGCCAGGAAGGCCGTGGCGCGCAGGGCGAAATCCAGCCAGCCCCAGGTGGGATTGCCCAGGGCCAGCTCAGGGTTGGCGGCGATCTGCGCCCGGTGGCGCGCAAAGCGGGCGGCGTCGTGGGTCAGCACATTGCCGTCGAAGGTGTCGTCGAAAGGCTTGCCGGCCTGGCCCAGGGTGTAGCGGCCGCCGCGGCCGGTGATCACGTTCAGGCCGGCCAAGGTGCGGGCCACCGGGCGGGCGACCTTGCCCGTGCGCACCCCCAGCATGGGCGCTGACAGTATCGCACCGGCGAAGCGGCTCTCGCCGTGGGCCAGGGCCAGCAGCGTGAGGCAACCGCCCATGGAATGTCCGACCGCCACCCAGGGCTTCGGCAGGCGCGCCTGGTAGGCGCTCAGAAGACAGCGGAAGTCCTCAAGAAAGGCCAGATGACCGCGGGCGTGGCCCTTCAGCCGGTCGGGCAGGTCGCGCGCCGAGAGCCCCTGGCCGCGCCAGTCGTGGGCCAGCACCACGAACCCCTGCTCAAGGCAATCGCCAATGAATTCGAAGTACTTCTCGATCGGCTCGGTGCGCCCGCCGGAGACCACCATCGAGCCCCGGGGCTTGCCCAATGGCGTGAACAGGGCGGCGCGCAGCTTGGCCCCGCCGGCGCCGCGGAACCACTCTGCCTCGCCGCCGGCCGGGACCGGGGCGGACGGGATGTCCGTAAGAGGCGCAAGCTCTGCCATAGGTCCCCTTTAGACGGCTTTAGAGAACAGGGATTGAATCTTCGGCTGCAGGCTGAAGGCCAGCCCCATGTCGGAAAGCTTCATCCGCCCCGTCATCATGGCCCGCGTCGGATCGAGTTCGCCCTTGCCCAGCGCCACCAGGTCGGCGCGGCTGATGGTGACGGTGAGGTCGGCGGGCCGGTCCTCATTGGTCACCGAGGCCCCGTCCAGATGGATAAAGCCTTCACCCTTCAGGTCGAGCTTGACGGTCTTGCCGAGGCCGGCGTCCGACGCCGCCGCACGGCGGATGCGGTCCGTCAGTTCCTCCAGCGTCGCCATGCCTGCGCGTTCTCCCGAATCCCAACCCGCAAGCTTTGCCATAGGCGCGGATGAAGTAAACCGCAGGCGGCCTGTTACGCCGGTTTGACGAACCGCAGCGTCATTCGGTCGCTCTCTCCGATGGCGTCGTATTTGGTCCGGTCGAAGGCCGGATCGACCGCCTCGCCGCGCGGCGATGACCGTCGTACCGGCGGTAGGGTCCAGACCCCGAACGGGTGGTCCTTGGTGTCCTTTGGATTGGCGTTGATCTCGCTGGTCGCCGCCAACTGGAAACCGGCCTCCTGGGCCAGCCGGATGACGTAGGCCTGCTCAACATAGCCGCTCTCGGCCATCACGTCGGGGACGCCGCCCGCATCGGCGCGGTGTTCCTCCACCCCAAGCGCGCCGCCGGGCTTCAGAGCCAGGAAGGCGTCGCGGAACGCCTTCTCGGCGACGCCTGCGGCCATCCAGTTGTGCAGGTTGCGCAGGAACAGCACCAGGTCTGCGGCGCCGGCGGGCGCCACAGGTCCGCTGGTGGGGCCGAAGGCGGTGATCTCCACCGCGCCATAGAGCTTGGGCGCTTCGGCGAGCTTGCGGCGGTGGGCTTCCACCACATCGCGGGTGGCGGCGGCCGCGGGGTCAGTGAGCTGCAGGTTAGCGGCATAGAGCTTGCCGCCGGTGGCCGCCAGGAAGGGTGCGATGATGTCGGTGTACCAGCCGGCGCCGGGCCAGAACTCGACCACCGTCTGGGCGGGCTTCAGGCCCCAGAACGCCAGGCTCCGCACGGGATGGCGGTCCGCGTCGCGGGCGCGGTCGGCGGGGAGGCGCCAGGCGCCGGCCACCGCCGACTCTAGGGTGACCGGCCCCTCGGCAGGCCCGGGTGGGGCATCGGCAGGCGACGTGCGTCCGCAGGCGGCCAGCGCCGTGGCGCCAAGGATCAAGGCGCGTCGGGAGAAGACGATCATGGGGCGCGACGAACCGATCTTGTCATGCCCCCCAGCATGGCCCTGGCGCCCGCAGTAGCGGCATCCAGGGCCACGGTCAAAGCGTCAGCTCAGCGCGGCTTGACGAAGCGCAGCGTCATGCGGTCGCTCTCGCCGATGGCCTCGTACTTGGTGCGGTCGAAGGCGGCGTTGGCTGGCTGGCCGGCCGGGGCGGAGCGACGCACCGGCGGCAGGGTCCAGACGCCGAACGGATGGTCTTTGGTGTCCTTGGGATTGGCGTTGGCTTCGGACCTGGCGGCGAGTTTGAACCCTGCCTTCTCAGCGGCCGCCACTACGGTGGCCACGCCCACATAGCCGTCGGTGACGCCGGCCACTTGCGCCCTGGGATCGGCGCGGTGTTCCTCGACGCCCAGCACGCCGCCCGGCTTCAGGACGGCGTAGAAGTCCTTCATCGACTTCTCCAGCATGCCTTCCTGGTACATGAAGTTGTGAATGTTGCGCGCGGTGATCACCAGGTCCGCGGAGGCGGGCGCCCCCAGGGGCTTGGCGACGGGGCCGAAGTTCGTATAGGCCACCGGTCCGAACCTGCCGTCAGCGTACTTCGCCTCGAAATCGGCCCGGCCTTTCTTCGCGCCGGCCGACAGCTTGGGATTGTCGAGGTCGGCGACCCCAGCCACGTAGCGACCGCCGGTGGCCTTGGCGTAGGGGCTGAGGATTTCGGTCCAGTAGCCCGCCCCCGGCGACACCTCGATCACCGTCTGCTTCGGCTTCAGGCCCCAGAAGGTGAGGGTCTCGGTGGGGTGCCGGTGCGCGTCGCGCGCCCGGTGCTCGGCGCCGCGTGTGGGGTCGGCCACGGCGGCCTTCAGCCTGGCGTCGGCGGCGAAGGCCGGCGTGGCGGCGGTCATGACAAGGGCGGCGATCGGGGCGGTGAGCGCGAGACGGAACATGCGGGCTGTCTTTCCTGGAGCGGCTTGACTTTGGCGGCGCAGCCTACGTGTCCCCGCGGCGCTGGCAAGGGCGCGTTTGGCGAACCTCCGGCGTCCGCGGGCGCCGCTTTTCCGTGACGGCGTCAGGCGACCGCGAGAGTGCTGCGGGCCTTGGCCAGGTCGCAGCCGCGCAGGTCGCAACCCTCGAGGTTGGCGCCGGTGAGGTCTGCGCCGGTTACCTTGGCGAAGCGCAGCTTGGCGCCGGTAAGGTTGGTGGGCGTGGCGCGGTCGCCGCCCAGGGGCAGGGCGCAGAGCCGCGCGTCGGCAAGGTTGGCGCGGGTCAGGTTGGCCTTGGCCAGGCGTGCGCCGCGAAGGTCGGCCTTGGCCAGGTTCGCGCCGCGCAGGTCGGCGCCTTCCAGGTTGGCGCCCTGCAGTTCCGCGCCGCTGAGATCGAGGCCCACAAGGCAGGCGCCCTTGGCGCTGACCGCTGTGAGTTTAAGACCCATGAGGCCGGCGCCCAGCGGGCGCAGGTCCTCGCCGTCCAGCACCACCGCGCGTCCCTGGCGGCCGCTGGAGCGGACCCAGGCGTCGTGCTGCTGGGCCTGTTCGAGCAGGTGTTCGGCGCGGGCGATGACGCTGCGGCTGGGCGCTTCCATGGCCTGGCCCAGCTTAGCGTCCACAGTACGCGTGGCGGACAGGGACACACCGGTCAGGACAGCCCCGTCGAGGTCAGCGCCCTCCAGGTTGGCGCCCCCCAGGTCGGCCTCGGTGAGCACCGCGCCGGCCAGGTTCGCGCCCTTGAAATTGGCGTCCAGCAGCTTAGCGCCGTGGAACGAGCAGTCGGAGAAATCGGCTGCCGCTGCGTAGAGCCCGTCCAGCCGGGAATGGTCCAGGGTCGCGCCGGCCAGGATGGCGCCGTCGACGGAGCCGCCGCGCACCTCCTCGATCACCGCCGGGAAGCCTCGCGAGGGATGCGGCAGGGCGATCTTGCCGGGCCGGAAGTCGGCGCCTGTGAGGTCGGCGCCGGCTAGGTTGGCGCCCTGCAGGCAGGCTCCCCGCAGGTCGGCCTGGCGCAGGTCCGCGCCGCGCAGGTCGGCGTAGCGCAGGTCACAGCCGGCCAGGTTGGCGCCGACCAGCTTCGCGCCCTCAAGCTTGGCGCTATCGAACACCGAGCCGGAGAAGTCAGCACCCGAAAGGTCGCGGCCGGTGAGGTCCATGCCGGCGAAATCCACGAATGGCAGCGAGGCGCGCTTGCCGCCGGCGCCCGAGGCGAAGCGGGCATGACTGTCCAGCAGCATCGCCATCTCACCGGCGCTGAGCCGGCGGCGTCCTGAGAGCGCTGTCGTCGGCATCTAGATCACTTCGTCCAGGCCGCGGGCGCCGTTCCGCGTGACGCCGCCCAGCTTGGCCTGTTTCAGCGACGCCCCCGTGAAGTTCGCCCGGCTGACGTCGGCGTCGGTGAGCACCGCTTGGCGCAGGTCCGCGCGGGCAAGATCGGCGTTCTTCAGGTTGGCCCCGGTCAGGTCGCAGGGCAGCACGCGGTCGGCGCCCAGGATCAACGGCCCCATCTGGGCGTCTCGCAGGTCGGCGCCGGAAAGCTTGGCGCCCAGCAGCCGGGCCCCGCGCAGGTCCGCCCGCCGCAGGTTGCAGTTGCGGAAGTCGGCCCCTTCCAGGTGCGCGCCCTGTAGCTGCACGCCTTCCAAGTCGAGGCCGTAGAAGGTCGCCCCCTTTGCCGAGAGCGCCGTGAGATTGTAGCCGCGGACGCTGACCAGGGCCCGCAGGTCGGCCTGTTCGAAGGCCGACGGAGCGCCTTCCGCGCCGCCGGTCTCGCACCAGCGGGCGTGGTCGCGGATCATGGTCTTGTAGGGCAGGCCCGTCGACGGCTTGCCGGTGGGCTCATCGGTGAGCACGCCGGCCATGTTGGCGTCCATCACGTTCCAGGACTGGGTCTTGGCGCCCACCAGAACGGCGTCGCGCATGTCGGCGCCGGCCAGGTCGGCGCCCGAGAGGTCCGCACCCGACAGGTTGGCGCCCTTCATGGAGGCCTGCTTGAGGTTGGCGCGGATCAGCTTGGCGTCCTTCAGCACCGCGTCGGTGAAGTCGGCGCGGATGGCCATCACACCGGAGAGCCGCGAGCGCTCCAGGTTCGCCCCCGCGAGGATCGCGCCCTGGATTTCGCCGGGCCTGGGCAGGGAGCCGGTCTCCAGGCGGCGGAATCCTAACTTGCGGTCGGCGGCGGCCATCTGCCCTTCGCGCAGGTCGGCCTCGAACAGGTCCGCGCCGGTGAGGTTGGCGTTGCGCAGGCAGGCGCCGCGGAGGTCGGCGCGGCGCAAGGAGGCGTCGGTCAGGTTGGCGTTCTGCAGGTCCGCGCCGAACAGGGTGGCGTGATCGAGCCGGGCGCCCTGCAGCCTACAGTCCACCAGGATGGCCCCGGTGAAGTCGGCGTCGCAGAGATTCATGCCGGAGAGATCGAGCCCGGAGAGATCCTTCCAGGCGAACACCGCGCGCGCGCCACCGGGCTTGGAACTCCACAGGCGGTCATGCTTGGCGCAGACGGCCTCGAGATCCGCCTGACTAAGGCGACTGGACACGAGGCTGCGGGCGGGGGTCGGGGACATGGTTTACTGGCTTGCTCGAGCGATGCGGCCGACCTTAGTCGCGGCGGATTAACGACGCCTTTCCAGAGATTTAGCGTTTTCGCGGATCGCCGGTGGCCGGATTATAGGCGGCGTAGAGCGGGGCGGCCTCACCCTCCAGCAACCCCAGGTCGAACACCGTTCCCTGAGCCCGCAGCCGCTCTGCTCCGTGGCCGCCCGCAAAAGTAGAGTGATCCGCGAGGGCCGCCACAACCCGCGCCAGACCCGCCGCGGCGAGAAGCTCTGAACAGGAGGCGCCGCCCGACGATCTCTGCGCGCAGGGTTCCAGCGTCACATAGGCCGTGGCTCCCCGGGCGGCCTCGCCGGCCTGGCGGAGCGCCAGTTCCTCCGCGTGCGGCCGCCCGCCCGCTGCGGTGACCCCCTCGCCTACCACCTGGCCGCCCCTGACGATGACGCAGCCCACCGACGGATTGTCCCCCGTCAGGCCCAGATTGGTGGCGGCCAGCGCGATGGCGCGGCGCATGAAGCTGGCGTCGTCCCCAGACATGCCGTCCCGCCTACACAGCCGGAAGCGCCGTCGCGCGGGCGGCGTCAAGGTAGCGCGCGGCGGTGGGCTTTAAGGACCCGTCCAGGTCGATCAGGAGGGGGTTCCCGGTGGGGATTTCGACGCCGATGATCGCTTCATCCGAGATATCAAACAGCAGCTTGACTATGGCGCGCAGGGAATTGCCGTGGGCCGCCACCAGCAGGGTCTCACCGGCCGCCAGCTTCGGAGCGATTTCCGCGTCCCAGTAGGGCTGTACGCGCTCCAGGGTGGTCTTCAGGCTCTCGGTGGCGGGCAGTTTCAGGCCGGCGTAGCGGCGGTCGCCCTCGAAGGCGTACTCGCTGTCCGGCGCCATCTCCGGGGGCGGGACGTCATAGGATCGGCGCCAGACCTTAACCTGCGCCTCGCCGTGCTTGGCCGCCGTCTCGGCCTTGTTGAGGCCGGTGAGGCCGCCGTAGTGGCGCTCGTTCAGCCGCCAGTCCTTGGTCTCCGGCACATAGGTCTGGCCCGCGGCGGCCAGCGCCAGCCAGGAGGTGCGGATGGCCCGCGTAAGCACCGAGGTGAAGCAGCGGTCGATGGCCACGCCAGCCTGGGCGATCAGTTCGCCGCCCTTGGTCGCCTGGGCCTCGCCCTCGGGCGTCAGGTCCACGTCCACCCAGCCGGTGAAGCGGTCTTCCAGGTTCCAGCGGCTTTGGCCATGGCGCAGCAGGATCAGCGTCGGCAAGGTGTGCTCCGTCTCGATGCGTCGCGGGTGGTGAGCGGCTAGGGCGCGGGCGCGGCGCCGTCAAGCCGCCGCGGGTTGGCCCTTAGGCGCGTGAGCCGCTATACGAGGCGCCATGCTCGACCGTCTCTACCTGCCGCTCCTGGCGCTTGCCACCGTGGCCGTCATCGCCTTCGCCGCCGTCTGGCCGCAGGGCCTGGGCGCGCGTTCGCCAGCGCCCTTCGGCTCCACCCCCCTGCAGCAGACCCCGGCGATGAAGGCGGCCATGCTGCGCGAACACAACGCCGCCCAGCGGCGGGCGGCCGAGGCGCGCGAGGCTATCCGCGCCCTGCAGTCGCGGACTTTAGCCCCCTCGCAATGACCGGATTCGACGCGATTGCGGTGGGCCGCCGGGTGCTGACGGCCGAGGCTGAGGCGCTGGTCCAGATGGCCGAGGACCTGGGCGAGCCCTTCGTGCGCGCGGTGGAGATGCTGTTCGACGCCAAGGGCCGCATCGTCTGCACCGGCATCGGCAAGTCGGGCCATGTGGGACGCAAGATCGCCGCCACCCTGGCCTCCACCGGCTCGGTGGCTATGTTCGTCCACGCCACCGAAGCCAGCCACGGCGACCTGGGCATGATCGGCGCGGGCGACGTGATCCTGGCGCTGTCGAAGACCGGCGAGACCCGCGAACTGGCCGACGTGATCGCCTACGCCACTCGTTTCTCCATCCCTCTGATCGCCATCACCGCCGTCGCCGGCAGCGCCCTGGGCCGGGCTGCGGACATCGTACTGACCATCCCGGATGCGCCCGAGGCCGCCGACGAGCTGAACGCGCCCACCACCTCGACCACCCTGCAGATTGCGCTGGGTGACGCCCTGGCCGTGGCGCTCCTGGAGCGGCGCGGATTCAAGCCGCAGGATTTCCGCGTCTTCCACCCCGGCGGCAAGCTGGGCGCGATGCTGCGCACGGTGGGCGACCTGATGCACCGGGCCGACGAGCTGCCCCTGGTGGCGGAGGACACGCCGATGCCGGCGACCCTGCTGGTGATGACCGAGAAGCGCTGGGGGGTGGTGGGCGTCACCGGCGCCGACGGCCGGCTGAAGGGCGCGATCAGCGACGGCGACCTGCGCCGCCACATCGAGGGCCTGCTGACCCACACCGCCGGCGAGGTGATGACCCCCGGCCCCAAGAAATCCGTCCCGCCGCAGATGCTGGCCTCCGAAGCCCTGGCCCTGATGAGCGATCCGCTGCCTTCGGTAACGGTGCTGTTCGTGGTCGAGGACGGCCACCCGGTGGGCATCCTGCATGTCCATGACCTGTTGCGCGCCGGGGTCATGTAATACCCCTGCCCCTGTCTCCGACCGGAGTTTCCATGCTGCCCAAGCCCCGCGCCGACCTCGTCGCCAACACCTGGGACTACGAGAACCAGCCGCTGGTGAAGGCGACCGGATTTCGGGAGTACGACGCGCGGTGGCTGTTCGGACCGGACATCAACTTGCTTGGCGTCCAGGCCCTCGGATTGGGCTTGGGGACGCTGATCCATGATATGGGCCAGAAGCGGATCGTGGTGGCTCACGACTACCGGTTTTATTCGCTCAGCATCAAGCAGGCCCTGACCCTCGGTTTGGTCGCCGCGGGTTGCGAGGTGCTGGACATCGGCCTGGCAGTCTCGCCGATGGCCTACTTCGCCCAGTTCGACCTGGACGCGCCTTGCGTGGCCATGGTCACCGCCAGCCACAACGAGAACGGTTGGACCGGCGTGAAGATGGGCGCCCAGCGCCCGCTCACCTTTGGGCCAGACGAGATGGGCCGGCTGAAGGACATCGTTCTGGGGGCCAGGTGGGCCCAGCGCCCCGGAGGCTCCCTGGCGCACATCGCAGGGGTGGCCGAGCGCTACATCGCCGACGCGGTTTCCCGCACGTCGATCAAGCGGCCGCTCAAGGTGGTCTGCGCCTGCGGCAACGGCACGGCCGCTGCCTTCGCGCCGGACGCCCTGCGCCGGATGGGCGTCGCGGTGGTGGTGGAGATGGACTGCGAACTGGACTGGACCTTCCCGAGGTACAATCCCAACCCGGAAGACGCAGTCATGCTGCACGCCATGTCCCAGGCGGTGCGCGAGTTCGGCGCCGACTTGGCGCTGGGCTTCGACGGCGACGGCGACCGCTGCGGGGTGGTCGATGACGAGGGCGAGGAGATCTTCGCCGACAAGATCGGCTTGATGCTGGCCAGGGACCTCTCCTCGCTACACAAGGACGCGACCTTCGTGGTGGATGTGAAGTCCACGGGCCTGTTCGCCACCGACGAGGTGCTTAGGGCCAACGGCGCCACCACCGTGTACTGGAAGACCGGCCACTCCTACATCAAGCGCAAGACCGCCGAGCTGGGCGCCCTGGCCGGGTTCGAGAAGAGCGGCCACTTCTTTTTCAACCCGCCGATCGGGCGCGGCTATGACGATGGGATCGTCGCGGCGGCGGCCATCCTGGCGATGCTGGACCGCAACCCCGACCGCAAGCTCTCAGACCTGAAGAAGGCCCTGCCGGTGGCCTACACCTCGCTGACCATGAGCCCGCATTGCCCCGACGAGGAGAAGTACGGTGTGGTCGATGGCGTGGTGGCCGAATACACCGCTCTCCGGGACGCCGACGGCACGATCCTGGGGCGGAAGATCGCCGACCTGATCACCGTCAACGGCGTGCGCGTGGCTCTGGAGGATGGCTCCTGGGTGCTGGTGCGGGCCTCCTCAAACAAGCCCGAGATCGTGGTGGTTGTGGAGAGCACCCGCTCAGACGACGACATGCGCGCCCTGTTTCACCAGGAGGTGAAGCCGCGCCTCGCCAGACGTCCACAGATCGGCGCCTACAACCAGGAAATCTGAGGCTGTGGCGTGGGCGGACTAGCTCCACCGGCCGCTGCGTGATCAAAGCGCGGCGAGAGTAGCAAACCCTCCGCGAGGACTTGGCGCATGCACGTGGCGATGATCGGGACAGGCTATGTGGGCCTCGTCAGCGGCGCCTGTTTTGCCGACTTCGGCCACACCGTCACCTGCATCGACAAGGACGCCGACAAGATCGCCCGCCTGCAAGCCGGCGGCGTACCGATATTCGAGCCGGGGCTCGAGACGCTGGTGGCCCAGAACGTCAAGGCCGGGCGGCTGTTCTTCTCCACCGAGGCGTCCGAGGCGGTACGTGGAGCCGATGCGGTGTTCATAGCCGTGGGCACCCCGTCCCGGCGCGGCGACGGCCACGCTGACCTTTCCTACGTCTATGCGGCGGCGGAGGAGGTGGCGGGGCTGGTGGAAGGCTTCACCCTGGTGGTCACCAAGTCCACCGTGCCCGTGGGCACCGGCGACGAGATCGAGGCGATCTTCAACCGCGTGCGGCCCGACGCCGACGTTGCGGTGGTTTCCAACCCGGAGTTCCTGCGTGAGGGCGCCGCCATCGAGGACTTCAAGCGGCCCGACCGGGTGGTGGTGGGCGTCACAGACGACCGCGCCCGCGAGGTGATGCGTGAACTCTACCGTCCGCTCTATCTGAACGAGACGCCGATCATCTTCACCGGCCGGCGGACCAGCGAGTTGATCAAGTATGCGGCCAACGCCTTCCTGGCGATGAAGATCACCTACATCAACGAGATCGCCGACCTGTGCGAAGCCGTCGGCGCCGACGTCCAGCAGGTGGCCCGCGGCATCGGTCTGGACAACCGGATCGGCGGTAAGTTCCTGAACGCCGGCCCGGGCTACGGCGGCTCGTGCTTTCCCAAGGACACCCTGGCCCTGGTGCGGACCGCCCGCGACGCCGGCGCGCCCATGGAGCTGATCGAGACCACGGTGAAGGTCAACGACGCGCGCAAGAAGGCAATGGCCGAGAAGGTAGGCCGCGCCGTGGAGGCCGAACTGGCCGGGCTGACCGTCGGAGTTCTCGGCCTGACCTTCAAACCCAACACCGACGACATGCGCGACGCCCCGTCGCTGGACATCGTGCCGGCGCTGCAGGCCCGAGGCGCCAAGGTGCAGGCCTTCGATCCGGAGGGGACCCACGAGGCGCGCCAGTTGCTCCGCGACGTGGTGTTCAAGTCTGATCCCTACGACGCCGCCGAGGGCGCTGACATCCTGGTGATCATCACCGAGTGGGACCAGTTCCGCGCGCTGGACCTCGACCGTATCAAGCTGCTGATGAACCGGCCGGTGATGGTGGACCTGCGCAACATCTACAAACCCGACGACATGCGCGCGCGCGGCTTCACCTACACAAGCGTCGGCCGAGCCTAGAGCCCTAGAGGCCGGAAACGCCAATCTTCATGAGGGCCTGGCCGATCCAGACGGCGCCGGCCCAGAAGGCCGCGGCCAGAAGGATCACGAAGGCGAGGCAGGCGATCGAGCTTGCGCCCTTTCGCACCGGCCGCGCAGCACTCAAGGCGAGGTCGCGCCGCATGTGTCCTCCCAGGTCATGTCGTTCGCGCAGTCAGGCCGCGCGATTGTGACGAGACTGACACATCGATTCAGGCTTGGGTAGGGTTACGGGCGCGAGGCGGGTCTAGGCGGCGGCTTTCTTCACCGCGCCGACGATCTCCCTGACCACCTGGCTGACCAACTTGGCGTCGTCGCCTTCGGCCATCACCCGGATCAGGGGCTCGGTTCCGGAGGCTCGCACCAGGATGCGGCCGGAGCCGTTCAGGCGCTGCTCTGCCTTGGCGATCACCTCCATCACCTGTTCGTTCTCCAGCGGTTTGCCTGCGGTGAAGCGCACGTTCTCCAGGAGCTGCGGCACGGGTTCAAACTGACGGGCCAGCGCGCTCATCGGCTTGTCCGACCCCTTCAGCACCGCCAGCACCTGCAGGGCGCTGATCAGGCCGTCGCCGGTGGTGGAGACGTCGGACATGATGATGTGGCCCGACTGCTCGCCGCCCAGGTTAAAGCCGCCCTCGCGCATCCTGACCATCACCGAGCGGTCGCCGACGGCGGTGCGCTCCAGGGTCAGGCTGCGGGCCGCAAGGAAGCGCTCGAGGCCCAGGTTGGACATCACCGTGGCCACCACGCCGCCGCCGGTCAGCCGGCTGGTCTTCGCCCAGTGGTCAGCGATCAGCGCCATGATCTGGTCGCCGTCGATGATCTGGCCCTTCTCGTCGCAGATCACCAGCCGGTCGGCGTCGCCGTCCAGGGCGATGCCGATGTCGGCGCGGTACTCGCGGACCATCTTCTGCATGGCGCCGGGATGGGTGGAGCCGCACTCTTGGTTGATGTTCAGGCCGTTGGGCGCGACGCCGATCGACATCACCTCGGCGCCCAGCTCGTACAGCGCCACCGGGGCCACCCGGTAGGCCGCGCCGTTGGCGCAGTCGATCACCACCCGCATTCCGGACAGGCTCAGGCCCTTGGGCAAGGTGGCCTTGGCGATCTCCACATAGCGCGCCTGGCTATCGTCGATCCGCTGCACGCGGCCCAGGCCTATGGGCGAGGCCAGGCCCTCCTGCAGGCCTTGGTCCATCAGGGCCTCGATCTCCAGTTCGCGCTCGTCGGAGAGCTTGTAGCCGTCGGGGCCGAACAGCTTGATGCCGTTGTCGGAGAAGGCGTTATGCGAGGCGGTGATCATCACCCCCAGGTCGGCGCGCAGCGACCGGGTCATCATGGCCACGCCGGGCGTCGGCAGCGGGCCCAGGGTGCGCACGTCCATGCCAACGCTCGTGAAGCCCGCCACCAGGGCCGGCTCCAGCATATAGCCAGAGAGCCGGGTGTCCTTGCCGATCACCACCAGGTGGCGGCGGTCGTCCTTGGACATGAACAGCTTGCCGGCCGCGAGACCCACCCGCAGGGCCACTTCCGCGGTCATCGGATGACGATTGGCCTGCCCGCGGATGCCGTCGGTGCCGAAATAGGCGCGCTTGCTCATGGGGCTCTCGAAACGATCCGAAACTCAGATTTAGTCGACGCCGGCTTCGCCAATGCTAAAGGCCGCAAGGTTGCAGGCGCGATCGCGAGTTTCGCCGTCTATCACAAAGGAAGCCATAGCCCATGTGCGGGATCATCGGCATCGTCGGTACGCGGTCGGTCCAGGCGCGGCTGATCGAAAGCCTGAAACGGCTGGAGTATCGCGGCTATGATTCTGCGGGCGTCGCCGGCGTTGTGGACGGCAAGGTCGAGCGCCGCCGGGCCAAGGGCAAGATCCGCGCGCTCGAGGATGTGCTGGCCGGAGACGCGCTGAACGCCACGGTGGGCATCGGCCACACCCGCTGGGCGACCCACGGCGCGCCGTCGGAGCGCAACGCCCATCCGCACACCGCCGGCCGCGTGACCCTGGTGCACAACGGCATCATCGAGAACTACGCCGAACTGCGCGAGGCGCTGAAGGCCAAGGGCCGCAGCTTCGAGAGCGAGACGGACACCGAGGTTATCGCCCACCTGCTCGACTGCGAACTGGACGAAGGCCTTGAGCCGCTCGTGGCGCTGAAAGCCACCCTAGACCAGCTCACCGGCGCCTACGCCCTGGGCGTGCTGGTCGAGGGCCACGACGACCTGGTGATGGGCGCGCGGCGCGGCAGCCCCCTGGTGGTGGGCTACGGTGAAGGCGAGATGTTCATCGGCTCCGACGCGCTCGCCGTCGGCCCCTTCACCAACCGCATCGCCTATCTCGAGGAGGGCGACTACGTGGCCATCGACCACGGCCAAGCGCGGATCTTCGATGAGGCCGGCCAGGCCGTTGAGCGCCGCCAGCAGGTGGTCGCCGCCGCCGCCGCTCTGGTGGAAAAGGGCAACTACCGGCACTTCATGGAGAAGGAAATCCATGACCAGCCGGACGCCTGCCAACACACTCTATCGGCCTACATCAATCCAGTGACCGGCAAGGTCTCGGCGCCGGATGGCGTCGACTTGGCAGCCATCGACCGCATCCAGATCGTGGCCTGCGGCACGGCGAGCTACGCTGGCCATATCGCCCGCTATCTGTTCGAGCGGCTGGCCGGCCTGCCCTGCGACGTAGAGGTCGCTTCGGAGTTCCGCTACCGCCAGCCGGCGATCTCGGCGCGGACCCTGGCCATCGCGGTCTCGCAGTCCGGCGAGACGGCCGACACCCTGGCGGCGCTGCGCTGGTGCAAAGCCCAGGGGCTGACCACCGCCGCCGTGGTCAACGTCCACGAATCGACCATGGCGCGGGAGGCGGACCACCTGTTCCCCACCCATGCCGGGCCGGAGATCGGAGTTGCTTCCACCAAGGCCTTCACCAGCCAGGTGGCGGCGCTGACGGCGCTGGCGGTGGCCGCCGCCGCCGCCAGGGGCCGCATCGACGCGGCCCAGGAGGCCCACTATTCAAAGCTGCTGCTGGAGGCGCCCCGGTTGATCGCCGAGGCGATCCAGGTGGAGGAAGAGGTCCGCGCCTTGGCGCCAGAACTCGCAAAGGCCCGCGACGTCCTCTATCTCGGCCGCGGCGCGATGTTCCCCCTGGCCCTGGAAGGCGCTCTGAAGCTGAAGGAAATCAGCTACATCCACGCCGAGGGCTATGCCGCCGGTGAGTTGAAGCACGGGCCCATTGCGCTGATCGACGAGGCCACGCCGGTGATCGTCATCGCTCCCACCGACCCGCTGTTCGAAAAGACCATCTCCAACATGAGCGAGGTCGCCGCCCGGGGCGGCCCGATCATCCTGATCACCGACGCCCAGGGCGCAAAGCATGCGCCGCAGGGCGCCAAGGTGATCGTCGGGCCCACCTGCGATCCGTTGCTGGCGCCCCTGGTCTATGCGCCGCCGATCCAGCTCCTGGCCTACCATGTGGCGGTGCAGAAGGGCGCGGACGTGGACCAGCCGCGCAACCTCGCCAAGTCCGTCACCGTCGAGTAGCGCCCCAAAAGCAAACGGCCGCCCCGTGAGGGGCGGCCGCGCCAAAGTCGTCCGAGTGGGACGGCTTACTTCTTTTCGGTGGTCGTCGTGGACGAGGACATCGAACCCATCGAGCCGTCCGGAGCGGGCGTCGTGACGGTGGTCGTGTCGGTGGTGGTCGTCGCCGCGTCCGCGGGCATCGCGGGCTCAGCGGCCGGCGTCGTGACGGTCACGTTGGTGTCGGCAGCCGGCATGGCGGCCGTATCGGCGGCCGGCGCGACTTCTTCGGTCTTCTGTTGGCAGGCGGAGAGGCTGAGGGCCATGACGGCCGCAGCGGCGACGCCGGTCAGAATGCGCAGTTTCATCGAATTACTTCCCCTGGAGGGTGAATCCCCCGACCGACGAACTTTACACAGTTTCGTGTGTTCCCGAAATCGTGATCCTGCATACGAAGCACATTTTGTCGCGCCCAGCATGGATTTCGCCTCCAGGCTCCTCTAGGCGAAGCGCAACTCGGAGACGTCGATGACGAAGCGTGTGCGCAAGGCGGTCCTGCCTGTGGCGGGCCTGGGGACCCGGGTGCTCCCGGGCGCCAAGACCACGCCGAAGAACCTCCTGAACGTCGTCGACCGCCCGATCCTGTCCTATGTGGTCGAGGAGGCGCGGGCGGCGGGCATCGAGCATTTTGTCTTCGTCACCGGCCGCGGCCAAGGGGCCATCGAGGACTATTTCGACGCCAACCCCGAGATCGAGAACGCCCTGGAAGCTAAGGGCAAGCTGGACATACTGGCCGAGGTCCGCCGCGACCTCATGCAGCCGGGGCAGATGAGCTTCGTGCGCCAGATGGCCCCGCTGGGCCTGGGCCATGCCGTGTGGTGCGCCCGCGACGTGATCGGAGACGAGCCTTTTGCGGTGATGCTGCCGGACATGCTGATGGCCGCCGACACCCCGGCGCTGGCCCAGGCGGTGGCCGCCTACGAGCAGGTGGGCGGCAACATCATCGTCGTCGAGCCGGTCCCCGAGGGCGAAGCTCACAAGTACGGCATCGTCGCCTTGAACGGGCGCGACGGCCGCCTGACCCGGATGACCGGCATGGTGGAGAAGCCCGCGCCGGGAACCGAGCCCTCAAATCTGTTCATCTCCGGCCGCTACATCCTGCAGCCCGAAATCTTCGGCACGCTGGAGACCCAGGCGCGCGGCGCCGGCGGTGAGATCCAGCTCACCGACGCCATGGCGAGCCTGATGGAGCGCCAGGCGTTCCACGCCCTGGAGTACGAGGGGACCACCTACGACTGCGGCGACAAGCTCGGCTTGCTGCGGGCCAACGTCGCCTTCGCCCTGCGCCGGCCTGAACTAGCCGACGACGCCCGCGCGGCGATCCGGGCGCTGCTCTAGATCTGTGACCGCCTGCCGCAGAAGCTCTTCCAAGACGACGGCGCGTGCGCTAGCCCTACCGATGGGGGCGCTGTTCGACCTGGGGAGCGGCAATGCGAGTACTGATCCTCGGCGGCGACGGCTTCTGCGGCTGGCCGACCGCACTGCACCTGTCGGCGACCGGACATGAGGTGGCGATCGTCGATAACAGTTCGCGCCGGCGCATCGACGAGGAACTGGGCGCCCACTCCCTGACCCCCATCGAGAGCCTCGACGTGCGCGTGCAGGCCTGGCGCGAGGTCAGCGGCCGCAGCATCGAGACCGCCGCGTTCACGGTGGGCAAGGACTACGACGCACTGCTGGACCTGCTGAAGGCCTGGCGTCCCGACTCTGTGGTTCACTTCGCCGAGCAGCGGGCCGCGCCCTATTCGATGAAGTCGGCCCGGCACAAGCGCTACACCGTCGACAACAACCTGAACGCCACCAACGATATCCTGGCGGCCATCGTCGATAGCGGCCTCGACATCCATCTGGCGCACCTGGGCACCATGGGGGTCTACGGCTACGGCGCCGCCGGCATGGCGATCCCCGAAGGCTATCTGACCGTGAAGGTGGAGACGCCTGACGGCTGGGCGGAGCGGGAGATCCTCTACCCCGCCAATCCAGGCTCAATCTATCACCTGACCAAGACCCAGGACGCCCTGCTCTTCCAGTTCTACGCCCGCAATGACGGCGTCCGGATCACCGACCTTCACCAGGGCATCGTCTGGGGCTCCCAGACCCGCGAGACCCGCCTCGACCCTCGGCTGGTCAACCGCTTCGACTACGACGGCGACTACGGCACGGTGCTTAACCGGTTCCTGATGCAGGCTGCGGTGGGCTATCCGCTAACCGTCCACGGGACCGGCGGTCAGACCCGGGCCTTCATCAACATCCAGGACACCGTGCGCTGCGTGGAACTGGCCCTGGCCCACCCGCCCCAGCGGGGCGAGCGGGTGAAGGTGATGAACCAGATGACCGAGTGCTGGCGGGTCCGCGACCTCGCCCAGATGGTCTCCCGGCTCACCGGCGCCGAGGTCGCCCACCTGCCCAACCCGCGCCAGGAGGCCGACGAGAACGACCTGACGGTGGAGAACCGGCGCCTATTGGGTTACGGGCTGGAGCCGGTCACCCTCGAGGACGGCTTGCTCCTGGAGATCGCTGAGATCGCCCGCAGCTACGCCCACCGCGCCGATCGCTCGAAGATCCCCTGCGTCTCCTGCTGGAACGCCGAGCGGGTCCAGGCCACTGCGCAGCAGTCTTCCGTGGCGGCGGAGTAGCAGTTGCGGCTGTTCGTCTTCGGCTACGGCTTTTCCGCCCAGGCCCTGGCGAAACGGCTGCTGGCCAAGGGCTGGGACGTCACCGCAACCTGGCGCGCCGAAGGCGGGGCCGCGCGACTGGCGGCGTTGGGCGTGCGGCCCGTGCATGCGGACGACCGCGCCGCCATCGCCGGGACGCTCAAGGCGACCCAGGCCCTGCTGGTCACCGCCCCGCCGGGGCCGGGGGGATGCCCGGGCCTGAACGCCCTGGTCCCCGCCCTGGCCATCGCAGGCGCCTTTCCGGACTGGACGGGATACCTCTCCACCACCGGCGTCTATGGCGACCGGCAGGGGGGCTGGGTCACCGAGACCAGCGCGCTCGCCGCCCAGTCCGTGGAGGGCGCGCGACGGGTCGGGGCCGAGCGCGACTGGCGCGAGGTTGGCCGCGGCATGGGCCTGACCGTCGCGACCTTCCGCCTGCCCGGCATCTATGGCCCGGGCCGCTCGGCCCTGGACCGCCTGCGGGCCGGCCAAGCCCGCCGGGTCGCCGCGCCAGGACAGGTGTTCTCCCGCATCCACGTTGACGACCTGGCGGGAGGGCTGGAGGCCTCGATTGACCGGCCGCGGGCCGGCGGAATCTACAATCTCTGCGACGACGCGCCGGCCTCCAACAGCGAGGTGGTCGCCTATGCCGCGGAGCTGCTGGGCCTGGCGCCGCCGCCGGAGGTCGCGCTGGACGACGCCGAGCTTTCGCCAGTGGCTCTGCGTTTCTATGCCGAGAGCAAGCGGGTCTCCAACGCCCGGGCCAAGGCCGAGCTGAGCTGGCGGCCGGCCTATCCCACCTACCGCGAGGGGCTCAGAGCGATCCTCGACGCCGGCGGCTAGAGTTCTTCCACCGCGGCGATCAGGCGGCCGATGTCCTGCGGCCGCGACAGGCGGTGGTCGCCGTCCTTGATCAGGCTGAAGACCACGTCCCTGCTGTTCAGGCCTTGGGCCAGTTCCAGCGCATGGCGCCAGGGCACGTCCGGATCCTCCGCGCCCTGCAGGATGCGGACGGGCGCGGTGATCGGCACGGGGCCCGGCAGGATCGACCAGCGGGCGCCGTCCTCGAGCAGGGTTCGCGAGATCGGGTAGGGATCGCCGTATTCCGATGGCCGCAGCCAGACTCCCTCGGCGGCCAGCGCCGCGCGGCCTTGCGGCGGGATGCCCGGCGCCATCAGCTTCTCCGTAAAGTCCGGCGCGGGCGCCACCAGCACCAGGCCGGCGATCCGCTCGGGCGCCGCCATGGCCGCCAGGCAGGCGATCCAGCCCCCCATGGATGAGCCCACCAGCACCAGCGGCCCCTCGGCCAGGCTCTCCAACACGGCCAGGGCGTCGTCGCGCCAGCGGGTGATCGTGCCGCGCTCGAACGCCCCCGACGACTGGCCATGCCCGAGGTAGTCGAAGCGCACATATCCGCGACCGGCGCCCGCCGCCCAGTCGGCCAGGGCCTGGGCCTTGGTTCCGGTCATGTCCGAACGAAACCCGCCCAGCCAGACCACCGTGGGGCCCGCGCCGTCGATACGGCGCCAGGCCAGCCGCTCGCCGTCCGGACGCTCCAGGAAGCCGCTCGTTTCGCTCATGGGCGCGTCATAGCGCCGGGCGATGTTTACGCGCCATCATTTCGGTCTATGCAGAGGCGGTGTCCCTACGGTCGAGCTTCACCCTGCTGCAGGTGGTCCCGGAACTAGAGACCGGCGGCGCCGAGCAGTCCGCGATCGACATCGCCCAGGCGGTGGTCCGCGCCGGCGGAACCGCCCTGGTGGCCACCCGCGGCGGGAGGATGACGGCTCGCTTGAAGGCCGACGGCGCCCGCCTGGCGCAGATGCCGGTGCAGACCAAGAACCCGCTCGTGATGCTGGGCAACGCCGCGCGGCTGGCCAGCCTGATCCGCCAGGAGAAGGTCAGCATCGTGCATGCCCGCAGCCGGGCCCCGGCCTTCGCAGCTCTCTGGGCCGCCCGCACCACTGGGACCCCTTTCGTGGCCACCTATCATGGGGTCTACAAGGCCCAGTCCGGGCTGAAGCGCTGGTACAATGCGGTGATGACCCGCGGCGACTTGGTGATCGCCAACTCCGACTACACCCGCGACCACGTGCTGGCCGAGCACGGCATCGATCCGGACAAGGTGGTGACCATCCCGCGAGGCGTCGACTTCGACCGGTTCAACCCGTCCCTGGTGACCCCCAGCCGGGTGGAGGCCCTGCGCGCCGCCTGGGGGATCGCCGACCGCCATGCGCGGACCCGTATTCTGCTCCCCGGCCGGCTCACCCGCATCAAGGGGCATCTGACCATCATCGAGGCTGCGGCGACGCTGAAAGCCCAGGGCCGGCGGGACTTCCTGATCCTGTTCGCCGGGGACGACCAGGGCCGCGCGGGCTACAGCGAGGAACTGGCCGCCGCCATAGGCAAGGCGGGACTGACCGACGAGGTCCGCATCGTCGGCCACTGCGACGACATGCCGGCCGCATACCTGCTGGCCGACCTGGCGATCCTGCCCACCACTGTGCCTGAATCCTTCGGCCGCGCGGCGGTAGAGCCGCAGGCGATGGGCCGCACAGTGATCGCCTCGGCGCACGGCGGCACGACCGAGACGGTGCTTCACGGGGTGACCGGCTGGCTGGTCCCGCCCGGCGACGCCGGCGCTTGGGCCAAGGCCATAGCGAGCGCCATCGACCAGGGCCCGGGGCGGCGGGCAGAGATGGGTCACGCCGGCCAGAAGCGGGCGCGCCAACTCTACTCCGTGGACGCTATGTGCGCGGCAACCCTGTCGGCCTACCAACGGGTCCTGGAGGCCCGCCGCTGATGCCCCGCGCCGTTCCCAAGATCCTGGTGATTAAGCTCTCCGCCCTGGGCGACTTCGTGCTGGCGCTGGCGGCCATGAAGAAGATCCGCGAAGCCCACGCCAAGGCCCACATCACCCTGCTCACCACCCCGCCCTTCGAGGCGCTCGCCAGATCCTGCCCCTACTTCAACGCCGTAGAGACCGACGGGCGGCCGGAAGGATTCCCGCAGTGGATGACGCTGCGCCGGCGGCTGAGGACGGCAGGCTACCAGCGGGTCTACGACCTGCAGACCTCGGCGCAGTCCAACCGCATCTTCCAGGCGCTGAGGCCCTCGCCGCCGGCTTGGTCAGGGGTGGCGCTGGGTTGCTCCCTGCCGCACAGGAACCGCCTGCGCGACCAGATGCACACCCTGGAGCGCCAGGCCGACCAGCTGATGTACGCCGGCATTTGGCCCGACGCCCCCACGGCCCCCGGCACGGCGCCCGGACCGGACGTCTCCTGGATCCTGAGGCTGACCGCGACCGATCGGCCGGTCTCCGGCGGTGTGAAGCCCAGGCCCTACGTGATGTTCGTCCCCGGCGGTTCCGTCCATCGGCCAGAGAAGCGCTGGCCGGTGGAGCGCTATTCGGAACTCGCCCGCATCCTCTACGCCCGCGGCTTCGACGTGGTCACCATCGGCGGGCCGCAGGAAGCGCAACTGGCCCACGCCATCCAGCGCAGCGTACCGCGCGCCCGCGACCTGACCGGCCGCACCGACTTCGCCAGCATCGCCGTGCTGGGCGCCCGGGCTGCGCTGGCGGTTGGCAACGACACCGGCCCGCTGCACCTAGCCGCCGCGGCCGGCGCACCGACCATCGTGCTGTTCTCCAAGGCTTCGGACCCCGCCCTGTCGGCGCCCCGCGGCCATGTGGCCGTCTTGCAGGCCGACGACCTGAGCCAGTTGCCTGTGGCCACCGTGGCACAGGCGGCGGCTTCTCTTGCGCTCAGTAAGGCGGGCGCAGCTTGATAGCGGGCTAGCCCTTCGTCATATACAGTACCAAGCGACCGGAACGCAGGCTGCGCGCCGGCGCTTTGCGTTGAAACAACCTCAGGAGCCTCGCCTATTCGCCGCCCCATGCAGGCGCCGCCCGTCAAAGACGGTCCGCGCATCAATGATGAAATCCGCGTCCCCAAGGTTTTGCTGATCGACCAGCACGGCGAGAAGCAGGGTGTGATGCCCACCTCCTCGGCCATGGAGGCCGCTGAAGAAGCCGGCCTCGATCTGGTTGAGATCGTCCCCAACGCGGATCCGCCCGTTTGCAAGATTCTGGACTACGGCAAGTTCAAGTTCCAGGAGCAGAAGAAGAAGAACGAGGCGCGCAAGCGGCAGAAGGTGGTGGAGATCAAGGAGATCAAGCTCCGCCCCAACATCGACATCCACGACTACGAAGTGAAGCAGCGGGCGATGAACAGGTTCTTCGAGGAGGGCGACAAAGTTAAGGTCACCCTGCGCTTCCGCGGTCGCGAACTGGCTCACCCGGAACTGGGCATGAAGCTCCTGCAGAAGGTGCGCGCCGACTTCGAGCCGATCGCTAAGTGCGAGTACGAGCCGCGCATGGAAGGTCGCCAGATGATCATGATCCTGGCTCCTCGGTGAGCCGAGCGGCCTTGGGGATTCGGGAGCAGTCGTCCTCTGGGCGGCCGCTTTCGCTTTTCCAGCCGCCGCGCAGTCAAGGAATCCGGTCGCCTGGCCCTACCCGCCCCTCTGGGCTTCAACCCGAAGCGAGTGAAGATCCTGCTCAACAGACAAGGCCACTTCGACCACGCCGCGCGCTGAGCCTTGCCGCGCGCCGCGGCGCGGCTTAACAGCGATCAGATGACCGACACAGCGCCGCGGGAGGCAACGCCGCCCCGACTGGCGGCGCCGTCGCTGATCGCCGTGATCTTCATCAACATGCTGGGCTTCGGGATCATCGTCCCGTTGTTGCCCTTCTATGCCAAGTCGTTTGACGCCCAGGCTTGGCAGATCGCGCTGATATTCTCGGCCTATTCGCTGGGCGCCTTCTTCGGCGAGCCGTTCTGGGGACGGCTCAGCGACCGCTACGGCCGCAAGCCTCTGTTGATCACCACCATCACCGGTAACTGCCTCTGCTACCTGGCGCTGGCCTTCGCGCCCAACGTGGAGGCGGCCTTCGTTATCCGCCTGCTGGGCGGCCTGGCCAGCGGCAACGGCGCGGTTGTGCAGGGCTACATCGCCGACGTCACCCCGCCACACCTGCGCACCCGGCGTATGGCGCACATGGGGGCGGCGTGGAACATCGGCCTCATCGTCGGCCCGTCCCTGGGCGGAGTGTTCGCCCATCCCGACGCCGGACCCATCGGCTTCCAGATCCCGCTGTTCATCGCCTCCGCGCTGTCGGCGGCCTCCGCACTGTGTATCGCGCTGTTCATCCGCGAGAGCCGCCGGCCCACCTTTTCCATCGCCGATCGGCCCAGCCGCTGGTCGGCGATCGGCGAGGCGGCGCGCCATCCGGTGATCTCGCGCCTGATGCTGCTGACCTTCCTGGTAGGCTTTGCCTTCACCGGCATCGAGTCCGTGTTTGGTCTGTGGGCGCAGGCCAAGTTCGCCTGGGGTCCGCGGGAGATCGGGGTCTGCTTCGCCTTCGTGGGCATCGCCGCGGCCCTGACCCAGACCTTCGTCACCGGCCGGCTGGCCGAACGGTTCGGCGAGGGGCCGATGCTGGCCGCCGGCATGGCGCTGACCATGTTCGCCTGCGCCCTGCAGCCCCTGTCCACCAACGCGGCCATGGTGATCGCGCTGATGTGCCTGACCGCCATCGGCCAGTCGGTGGCTTGGCCCAATGTCAGCGCGCTGATCTCGCGCACCGCCGACCCCGACCGGCAGGGCCAGATCCTGGGCCTCAACAACGCCATGGGGGCGCTGGCGCGGGTGGTGGGGCCGTTCTGCGCGGCTATGAGCTTCGCCCACGTCAGCATCGAGGGCCCCTTCATTCTGGGCGCTCTGATCGTCGCGCCCTCGATCTGGCTGGCCCTGTCCGCGGCGCGCCTGGCCCCGCGGCGGGTCGAGGCCTCGCCGTGACTCGCCCGGCTCCCCCTTCGCACTAGCGGCGATCTTGATCCTGCCGGCCCTATGGTTCGCGGGCCAGGTGCGCAAGCGGGTCCCGGACCCACGGTGAGCGACGGCCGCTGAGCTTGCCATCGCGCGGCGTTTCGTCTATCAGCCCCACCCTTCGGAGGCGCCTGGCTAATGGCATGCCAGGGCGTCTCATCAATACTCCAGAGGACGGGGCCGCTAACGCTCCGCAGTGAAATGCCGAAACTGAAGACCAAGTCAGGCGTGAAGAAGCGCTTCAAGCTGACTGCGACCGGCAAGATAAAGGCCGGCGTCGCGGGCAAGCGCCACCGGCTCCTGAGCCACAACGCCAAGTACATCCGTCAGAACCGCGGCACGAAGGTGATGAGCGAGGCCGACGCCAAGATCATCAAGATCTTCATGCCCTACGGCCTCAGCTAAGGAGCCCTGACAGATGGCACGCGTAAAAAGGGGCGTCACCGCCCACGCCAAGCATAAGAAGGTTCTCGAGCAGGCCAAGGGCTTCTACGGGCGCCGCAAGAACACCATTCGCACCGCCAAGGCGGCCGTGGACAAGGCCGGCCAGTACGCCTACCGCGACCGCAAGGTCCGCAAGCGCAGCTTCCGCTCGCTGTGGATCCAGCGGATCAACGCCGCGGCGCGCCTGGAAGGCTTCACCTACTCGCAGTTTATCTTCGGCCTTGACCGGGCCGGGATCGAGATCGACCGCAAAGTCCTGTCGGACATCGCGGGCAACGATCCCACCGGCTTCAAGGCCATCGCCGACAAGGTTCGCACCGCGCTGGCTTGATCGCCTTTGGAGCCAAAAGCTCCCGAAGCATCGCAAAGCCCTCCGGTGGAATCGCCGGAGGGCTTTTTGCTGCCCTCTTCACCCGATGAAGACCGCAGGCTAGGACACCGTCCTGATGACCGACCTTTCGCAACTTGAAGCCGGCCTGACGGCGCAGATCGCCGCCGCGGCCGATGTGGCCACCCTGGAGGCGATGCGGGTCGGGGCGCTGGGCAAGTCTGGCTCCATCTCCGAACTGCTGAAAACTCTGGGCGCCATGAGCCCGGACGCGCGCCGCGAGCGCGGGCCGCTGATCAATGGCCTGCGCGACCGGGTCGCCGCGGCGATCGCCATCCGGAAGACCGACCTGGAGGCCGCCGAGCTGGACGCAAGGCTCGCCGCCCAGCGCGTCGACCTGAGCCTGCCCTCGCCGCCCGAGCGCCGCGGCCGGGTGCACCCGACCATGCAGGTGCTGGACGAGATGATCGCCATCTTCGCCGAGATGGGCTTCGGCCTGGCGGAGGGCCCGGACATCGAGGACGACTTCCACAACTTCACCGCGCTCAACTTCCCGCCCAAGCATCCGGCGCGGGAGATGCACGACACCTTTTGGCTGCCGGAGGACGAGCGCGGCGAGCGCAAGCTGCTGCGCACCCATACGAGCCCCGTACAGGTGCGGCTTATGCGCGGCCTGAACGAGAAGCTGCCCTCCTGGGTGGCCAACGGCCAGGAGCCGCCGATCCGGGTGATCGTCCCCGGCCGCACCTACCGCTCGGATTCGGACGCCACCCACACGCCAATGTTCCACCAGATGGAGGGGCTGGTGATCGACCGCGCCATCCACATGGGCCACCTCAAGTGGACGCTAGAGACCTTCATCGCGCGGTACTTCGAGACGCCGGTGGTGGAGACCCGTTTCCGACCCCACCACTTCCCCTTCACCGAGCCTTCAGCGGAGATGGACGTACGCTGCGAGCGCTCCGGCGCCGAGGTGAAGATCGGCCAGGGCGACGACTGGATGGAGATTGTCGGCTGCGGGATGGTACATCCCAACGTCCTCACCAACTGCGGCCTCGACCCGGACGTCTGGCAAGGCTTCGCCTTCGGCTTCGGTATCGACCGGCTGGCGACGCTCAAGTACGGCATGCCGGACTTGCGGGACATGTTCGCCTCCGACGTCCGTTGGCTCGACCACTACGGTTTCTCAGCCTTTGCCCAGCCAAACCCGGCGACGGGCCTGTCGTGATGGGCGAGGTGCAGGACTGGAACACGCTGGAGGGTTTCGTCTTCGGCGACAGCGAGACCGCACCAGAGCAGCATGTCCGGGGCGAAGCCGCCGTTGCGGGTGAAATAGGCCCGGTGACCAGCACGCCAGTCGTCCAGGAGCGTTTCCGCCTGGTCGAGATCCTCGGCGAAGGAGCCGATCGATGAAGTTCACCCTCTCCTGGCTGAAGGCTCACCTGGAGACCGACGCCACCGTCGAACAGGTGGTCGAGGCCATGACCATGGCCGGCCTGGAGGTCGAGCATGTGGACGATCCCGCCGGGAAGCTCGCCAGGTTTTCCGTGGCCAGGATCGTCGAGGCCGTACAGCACCCCAACGCCGACCGGCTGCGGGTCTGCCAGGTGGACACGGCGGATGGCCGCAAGGAGATCGTCTGCGGGGCGTCCAACGCTCGGGCCGGCCTGACCACCATCTACGCCCCCATCGGCGCCTATGTGCCCGGCTCCGGCGTGACCTTGGAGGCTCGGCCGGTGCGCGGGGTGGTCTCCAACGGCATGCTCTGCTCGGCTGCTGAGCTGGAGACCGCCGCGGAGTCCGAGGGCATCCTGGAGCTACCCGACAGCTTGGCCGTGGGCCAAGGCGCCGCCGAGGCCCTGGGCCTGGAAGCGGTGATCGACTTCGAGGTGACCCCCAACCGTCCTGACTGGCTGGGGGTGGCCGGCATAGCCCGGGACCTGGCCGCCGCAGGCCTGGGGACCCTGAAAGACCGCCCCGCCGTGCCGCAGAAGGGCAGCTTCCCCTGCCCGGTCGAAATCCGCGTCGACGGCGACGCCTGCCCGGTGTTCGCCGGCCGGGTGATCCGCGGCTTGAAGAACGGCCCCTCGCCGGCCTGGCTTCAGCGCTGGCTGGTCTCGGTGGGCCTGCGCCCGATCAACGCGCTGGTCGATGTCACCAACCTGATGGCTTACGACCGCGCCCGGCCGCTGCATGTCTATGACCGGGCCCTGATGGTCGGCGACTTGATCGAGGCGCGCCTCGGACGTGGCCCCGGCGAGCCGACCCCGGGCGACGAAGCCTCCCCCGCGCCCCATCGCGACGAGCAGCTCATCGCGCTTGACGGCAAGACCTACGACATCGGCCCGCAGATGTGCGTCATCGCCGACGCCGGCGGCCAGCGGCCCATCGGGCTTGGCGGCGTCATGGGTGGGACCTCCACGGGCTGTTCGGAGGCCACCACCGAGGTGTTCCTCGAAAGCGCCTGGTTCGACCCGATCCGCACCGCCCAGACCGGCCGGGTCACTGGCATCGCCTCCGAAGCGCAGTACCGCTTCGCCCGGGGCGTCGACCCCCAGTCCCTGGTCCCCGGCCTGGAACTGGCGACACAGCTGATCCTGGAGATCTGCGGCGGCGAGGCCTCCGAGGTGCGCGTGGCTGGTCAGACGCCAGCCCCGCCCACGGCGATCGCCTTCGACCGGGACCATGTGCGCAAGCTGACCGGTCTCAGCGTCGGACCGAACCGCATCGACGACATCCTGACCCGGCTCGGCTTCATTGTGGCCGGGGACATGGTGACGCCACCCTCCTGGCGCCGCGACGTGGAGGGCAAGGCCGATCTGGTGGAAGAAGTGGCGCGGATCGAGGGCTACGGCGCCCTGCCTTCGGAGCCCCTGCCCCAGCTGCCCCGGCCAGTCGGCGGCGCCCTGACCGTTCGCCAGACCCGGATGCGCAACGCGCGCCGGGCCATGGCCGCGCGGGGCTATGCAGAGGCAGTGACCTGGAGCTTCATGCGCCGGGAGTGGGCCGAGCTGTTCGGCGGCGGCGACCCAAGCCTGGTGCTGAGCAATCCGATCGCCACCGACCTGTCGACTATGCGCCCCTCGATCCTGCCGAACCTGATAGAGGCCGCCGCCCGCAACGCCCGCAGGGGCTTCGCAGACGCGGCGATCTTCGAGGTCGGGCCCTATTTCCGCGGCGACCAGCCTGCAGATCAGATGACGGCGGTGGCGGCCCTGATCGCGCCGCATCCGCAGCGCCGCTGGGACGGGCAGGACCCCGACCCGATCTTCGAGCTGAAGGCCGACCTGATGGCGCTCCTGGAAGAGATGGGCGCGCCGGCTCTGCAGGTGGTCCAGGGCCAGGGCCAGGCCTGGTGGCGTCCCGGCCGCTCGGCCCGGCTGCAACTTGGCCCTAAGACCGTGGTCGCCGAGTTCGGCGAACTGCACCCGCGGATCCTCAAGGCGCTGGACGCCGAGGGGCCCATGCTGGCCTTCGAGGTCAACCTGGACGCCATCCCCGAGCCCAAGCGCAAGGCGGTGAAGACCAAGCCCGCCCTGGAGCTCTCGCCGCTGATGCCGCTGACCCGTGACTTCGCCTTCGTGGTGGCGGAAGACACGCCGGCCGGCGACCTCGTGCGCCCGATCATGGGGGCCGACAAGCAGCTGATCGCCGGAGCGCGCGTGTTCGACGTCTATCAGGGCGCGGGCGTGGCCGCGGGGATGAAGTCGCTGGGCGTCGAGGTCAGCGTCCAGCCCCGCGAGAAGACGCTGACCGACGCCGAGATCGAGGCCCTGTCGGGCCGCATCGTGGCCGCCGCGGAAAAGGCGGTGGGCGCAAAACTGAGGGGATAAGGACGGCTGGCGGCCGCGGGAGGCCGCCGGGCCCTGATCAGAACGGCAGGCGGTTGCGCTTCTTGGTGTAGGACAGGTAGCCGACGTTGGCGCCGAGCCTAAGGCCCACGCCGGCGCGGATAGGCGCCAGAGTGACGCCAGCCGCCTTCTGGTAGTTCACCCCCAGGCCACCAATCAGATAGGCCACGCCCTCGACGCCGGGGAAGCGCTGGAAGATCGTCTCCGGGTCGTCCAGGTTGTAGCAGAGGGTGAAGACGCGGCTGGCGTTGCCGCCGAAGTCCCAGCCGACCGAGGGGCCCTGCCAGAACACTTCAACCGGCTCGCGGTCCTTCATGTAGAGCAGGCCTCGCCCGTAGCGGCCGCCGAGCACGATGGCGCCGGAGCCTTCCTCACCCGCGATATAACCGGTGGGCCGTCCGTTGTTGGCGAAGATCCGCTCCACTGCGCCGCCGGCGGCTTCCGCCGTCACGCCCAGGAAGTCGGAAACCCCGTCCACGATCTCGTCGCGCGAAAAGGTCTCGGTCTTCGGCGGGACGCCGGTGGTGTTGGAGCCTGCGGCCGGCGCGCTTCGCGGCGCCGGGTCTGCGGCGGATGGCGGCGGCGCCACGGTGGCGACATCGTTGGCCGGCCGCGTCTGGGCGCGGGCCACGGCGGCCGTGCCGAGCGTGACGATACCGGCGGCGATCAGGGTGCGGCGATCCATGGGCGCGTTTCTCCTTCGGGGGTCTTGAAACCAGCTCCCGCCCAGGGCCAGTCAATGCGGCAGCCAGTTTAACGAGGGATTAACTCTGTTCGCCGTGACAGGGCGCCGCGCGTCTCGCCCCCGCCCCGGAATGTGCTAGACGCACCGCCCATGACGACCCCGCTTGAGCGCATCCGCAACTTCTCCATCGTGGCGCACATCGACCACGGCAAATCGACCCTGTCGGACCGGCTGATCCAGGAGACCGGCGCGCTGACCAAGCGCGAGATGACCGAGCAGGTCCTCGACAACATGGACATCGAGCGCGAGCGCGGGATCACCATCAAGGCCCAGACCGTCAGGCTCAACTACCGCGCCGACGACGGCCACGACTACGTCCTGAACCTGATGGACACTCCCGGTCACGTGGACTTCGCATATGAGGTCTCCCGCAGCCTGGCCGCCTGCGAGGGCTCGATCCTGGTGGTGGACGCCAGCCAGGGGGTCGAGGCCCAGACCCTGGCCAACGTCTACCAGGCCATCGACAACAACCACGAGATCGTCTCGGTCCTGAACAAGGTCGATCTGCCCGCCGCCGAGCCCGAGCGGGTGCGCCAGCAGATCGAGGATGTCATCGGCCTGGACGCCTCCGACGCCGTGCTGGCCTCGGCCAAGACCGGGCTGGGCATCCACGAGGTGCTGGAGGCGGTGGTCAACCGCCTGCCGCCGCCCAAGGGTGACCGCGACGCGCCCTTGAAGGCGCTGCTGGTGGACGCCTGGTACGACCCCTACCTGGGGGTGGTGGTGCTGGTCCGGGTGGTCGACGGCACGCTGCGGTCAGGGCAGCGGGTGCGCATGATGCAGCAGGGGTCCACCCACCTCATCGACCGTATCGGTGTCTTCACCCCCAAGCGCACTGAGGTCGAAGCGCTAGGCCCAGGCGAGATCGGCTTCATCACCGCCCAGATCAAGGAGGTGGCCCAGGCCGCCGTGGGCGACACCATCACCGATGAGCGCAAGCCCGCGGCGACCGCCCTGCCCGGCTTCCGCGAAGTGCAGTCGGTGGTGTTCTGCGGCCTTTTCCCCGTGGACGCCGCCGACTTCGAGGATCTGCGCGCCGCCATCGGGCGGCTGCGCCTGAATGACGCATCCTTCACCTACGAGATGGAGACCAGCGCGGCGCTGGGCTTCGGCTTCCGCTGCGGGTTCCTGGGGTTGCTGCACCTGGAGATCATCCAGGAGCGGCTGTCGCGCGAGTTCGACTTGGACCTGATCGCGACGGCGCCCAGCGTGATCTACAAGATCGGCATGAACGACGGCTCCGAGATCGAGTTGCACAACCCGGCCGACATGCCCGACCCGGTGAAGATCGCCTCCATCGCCGAGCCCTGGATCAAGGCGACAATCCTAACGCCGGACGAATATCTGGGCTCGGTGATCAAGCTCTGCCAGGACCGCCGCGGGGCGCAGCGCGAGCTCTCCTACGTGGGCTCGCGGGCGCTGGTGGTCTACGACCTGCCGCTCAACGAGGTGGTGTTCGACTTCTACGACCGGCTGAAGAGCGTCTCCAAGGGCTACGCGTCCTTCGACTACCAGATCGAGGACTACCGGCCGGGCGACCTGGTGAAGATGTCCATCCTCGTCAACGCCGAGCCGGTGGACGCGCTCTCCATGCTGGTGCACCGCGACCGGGCCGAGGCCCGCGGCCGCGGCATGGTGGAGAAGATGAAGGAGCTGATCAGCCCGCACATGTTCCAGATTCCCATCCAGGCGGCGATCGGCGGCCGGATCATCGCGCGCGAGACGGTCCGGGCGCTGCGCAAGGACGTCACCGCCAAGTGCTACGGTGGCGACATGAGCCGCAAGCGCAAGCTGCTGGACAAGCAGAAGGCCGGCAAGAAGCGCATGCGCCAGTTTGGCAAGGTCGAAATCCCCCAGGAAGCCTTCATCGCGGCCCTGAAGATGGATGGCGACTAGGCCGGACCAGCCACCACAGCGCGATCACATAGGCGAACACTGCCAGATAGGCCGCGGTGAACACCCACATGGGCAGCGGCCAGTAGATCAGCCCGTTGACCACCCGCATGATCAGCGGCGCCTCGGCCCCGCCGCCGCCGAGGTCGGCTTGCCACAGGGTCAGGAAGCAGGCGCGGCCCACTGCGGCCTGGGCGGCCACCACCGCCATGGAGGCCAGGTGCGCCAGGCGCAGCCAGCGCAGGCGCACGAACCGCCATCGCAGCCGGGCGCCCAGCGGGATCGCCACCAGCCCTGCCACGTTGAAGGCGATCACCGCCACGTGCGCCGCCAGCACGAGTTGAGCGAGGAGGCCTGGGTTCATGCGGTGGTTCTAGCCCGGCGTGGGCGGCCTCACGAGCGCAGAGACTTCCGTTCCAGGCGTCGAGGGCGCATACCCCCGCCATGGCTGAACAACACCATCCGGTGGTCCCGTCGATCCTGCGGGGGCTAAAGCACCGCTGTCCGCAATGCGGCCAGGGCCGGCTGTTCCGCAAGTACCTGAAGATCAACGAGACCTGCGAAACGTGCGGCCTGGCCATCGCCCGCTACCCGGCCGACGACGGGCCGGCCTACCTGACCATCATCCTGGTGGGGCACATGATCGTGGCGCCCTTGCTGTTCTTCCCGTGGGTTTGGGAAGCGCCCGCCTACATCACCCTGCCGGGCATCCTGATCCCGCTCACCGCGGTCATCCTGGCCGCCCTGCCGCGGGTCAAGGGAGGCTGGATCGGGTTGATGTACGCCCTCGGCGTGAAGGACACCGAGGCCCGCTTCCACACCGCGGACCGGGCCGAGTGAGCGTCTCACGGCTTGCGGAACCTCTACTGTAGGGCGCGCGTTCGCAGTCCCGTGGGCCGGTTAGAGCCTGGAGGAGATTTCAATGTCGCTTGGCTTAATCCTGATCATCATCCTTGTCCTGCTCCTGGTCGGCGCCCTGCCGACGTGGGGCCACAGCCGTAGCTGGGGTTATTTCCCGAGCGGCGGCCTCGGCCTGGTGCTGGTGGTGCTCATCATCCTTGTTCTGATGGGCCGGTTGTAACCGTCCACCCTTGGCTTAAGGGCCAAACCCCTTAGCATCCTCCCCTGACTAGTTCGGGGGAGGATACATGACCGCCACAGAAACCGGGGGTGAGCCCCTGGCGCCGCCTGAACTGACCACTCCGGGGCTCACGCCCCTGAAGCGGGCCAAGGCAATTCTGGGCGGATCGGCGGGAAATCTCGTCGAATGGTACGACTGGTTCGCCTATTCGGCGTTCGCGCTCTATTTTGCGCCGCACTTTTTCCCCGAGGGCGACCAGACTGCGCAGCTGCTGCAGGCCGCCGCGGTGTTCGCCGTGGGCTTCCTGGCGCGGCCCGTGGGCGCCTGGATCATGGGCCTCTACGCCGACCGGGCGGGCCGGCGCCAGGCGCTGGCGGTCAGCGTCGGCATGATGTGCTTCGGTTCCTTCGCCATCGCGCTTTTGCCCGGGTACGCGCAGATCGGCGCCCTGGCGCCCGCGGGCCTCCTGATCGCGCGCCTGGTGCAGGGCCTGTCGATCGGCGGCGAGTACGGCGCCAGCGCCACCTACATGTCCGAGATGGCCGGCCGGAAACGGCGCGGCTTCTGGGCCAGCTTCCAGTACGTCACCCTGATCATGGGCCAGCTCCTGGCGCTGTCAGTGCTGATCCTGCTGCAGGGGACCATGGACCTGGCCGACCTCGAAAGCTGGGGCTGGCGCATCCCCTTCGCCATCGGCGGCCTCCTGGCCGTGGTGGTTTTCTGGATCCGCACCGGCATGGACGAGAGCGCGTCCTATCTCGCCGCCAAGGCTGAGGGCGCGCCCCGCGCCCACACCATGATGCTGTTCGCGAAGTACCCCCGCGAGAGCGCCATGATCTTCGTGCTGACCGCCGGCGGCTCCTTGGCCTTCTACGCCTACACGACCTACATGCAGAAGTTCCTGGTCAACACCGCAGGCTTCGCCAAGGACGCGGCCACCGGCATCACCGCCATCGCCCTAATTCTCTACATGTGCGCCCAGCCGCTGTTCGGCTGGCTGTCGGACAAGGTGGGCCGCAAGAACACCATCGCCTTCGCCTTCGCGGGCGGGATGCTCGCCACCTACCCAGCCATGTCGGCGATCGGCGCCACAGCTTCGGCCGCTACGGCGCTGGGGCTGATCGTGCTGCTGCTGATTGTTCTGTCCGGCTACACCTCGGTCAGCGGCCTGGTGAAGGCCGAGCTGTTCCCCGCCCATGTGCGGGCCCTGGGCGTCGCCCTGCCCTATGCGGTGGCCAACGCCATCTTCGGAGGCACGGCGGAATACATGGCGCTGTGGTTCAAGCAGGCCGGCAACGAGAGCGGCTTCTACGTCTATGTCTCCGTGGTCATGGCCGCCGCCTTCCTGGTGGCGCTGCGGCTTCGCAACACCAACGTCACCAGCCTGATCAAGGAGGACTGAGGCGTGCCGGCGCTGGATATTGCCGCCTTCGCGCTCTTCGCTGCCTGCTGGCTGTTCTACCAGCCGCTGCTGGGGGCGATGTCGCGCCGGCACGGCGGGGCGATCAACACCGACATGACCGTGATTCGCACCGCCTGGATGCGCAACATGGCCGCCCGCAAGGACCGCTTCCTGGACGGGCAGCTCTTGGGTCACGCGCTGAACTCGGCGTCGTTCTTCGCGTCCTCCAACCTGATCCTGATCGCAGCCTCGGCCAGCGCTCTGTTCGGCGGCGAGAACACCTTCCGCAGCGTCTCGGCCCTGCAGGTGATCCAGACCTCGTCGCGGCTGCTGTTCGAGTTGCAGTTGGCCCTGGTGCTGCTGACGCTCGCCCGCGGCCTGCTCGATTTCATCTGGTCGATCCGGCAGATGAACTACTGCATCGCCGCGGTGGGGGCCGCGCCGGAGATGCTGACCGAGGGCGAGGCGCGGGATTACGGGGCGATGGCGGCCCGTCTACTGAATCCGGCGCTGTCGTCGTTCAACGCCGGGGTGCGGGGCTACTACTTCGCCTTGGCCGCGGCCGCCTGGCTGTTCGGCGCCTGGCCATTCATGGCAGCGACGCTGGGCGCTATGGCCATCCTGCTGTGGCGCCAGCGACGCTCGCCCGCGGCCGGGGCGATCGCCGACCTGCGCAAGGCGCTGGAGGACCGCTAGGCTAGGCCCGCCTCAGTGCGGGCCTTGCGGGTGAGCTTCGCCGCGATCAGGCCATAGGACGTGGCCAGCCAGTCGAGGATGTCGGCGTCGGGCGACGCATCGATATCCACCGCCACCCAGCCGCCCTTCGCCAGATAGGGCGCCTGGCGGCCCGGCCCGCCTTCGGTCAGGGCCACGAAGCCGATGTCGGTGACCTTGAAGGAGAGCGAGCCCTCTGTCGTGCAGATAGCGAACACGCGCCCGGCCACCTTGTAGACGTCAGAATCTCCCCATTGCACGACCTTGGCCGTGGCGGGCAGGGCCAGAGCGGCGGCATCGACCTCCTTGCGGGTCATTCGGCGATCCCCAGGGTGGCCGCGGGCAAAGCCAGCGCCGCCCGGTCGAAGGCCCCCGGGTTCATGATCAAGCCTGGACGCCGACGCCGATGGGGCAGGTGACCCCGGTCCCGCCGACACCGCAGTAGCCGTGCGGGTTCTTGGCCAGGTATTGCTGGTGATAATCCTCGGCGAAGAAGAAGGTCTCGGCCGGTACGATCTCGGTGGTGATCTTGCTGTAGCCTTCCTTGGCCAGCGCCTGTTGATAGGCGAGCTTGGAGCTCTCGGCCGCCTGAGCCTGGGCTTCGTTCACAGGATAGATTCCCGAGCGATACTGGGTGCCGATGTCGTTGCCCTGGCGCATCCCCTGGGTGGGATCGTGACCCTCCCAGAAGGTCTTCAGAAGCTGGGCGTAGGTCACCACCTTGGGGTCGAATACCACCAGCACCGCCTCGGTGTGGCCGGTCCGGCCCGAGCAGACCTCCTCATATGTAGGGTTGGGCGTCGCCCCCGCCACATAGCCCACGGCTGTCACATAGACGCCCGGGACCTGCCAGAACTTGCGCTCCTCGCCCCAGAAGCAGCCCATGGCGAACACCGCGGTCTCGAAGCCCTCGGGATAGGGGCCCTTCAGCAGGTGGCCGTTGACGAAGTGGACGTCCGCCGTGGGCAGCGGCTGCGGGCGGCCCGCCAGCGCGGTCTCCGGCGTCGGCAGTTCGAGGGATTTCTTGGCGAAGAACATCGCGGGCTCCGGCTCTCGTGGTGTTTGGCAGCCTGCAAGATAAGGGCTCGGCCGTGGTTTTGCATCGCCTACCAAACGTGGCTGACGGCCAACGCGTTTCATGGCACTCTTCGCCAAACGTCGTTACGGGAGGAAACGCCATGACGCCTATCCTGCGAGCCGTGCTCCTGACCGGCGCCATCGTCGGCCTTTCAGCCGGAGCCGCCCTGGCGGCGGGTTCGGGCGGCGGCGGCGGCGCTTCGATGCCCAGCGAGAGCCGGCCGCAGTACGATCCGGCCGCCGAATACGCCAAGGCGATCGCGGCGATGCAGGCCAAGAACTACAAGGCCGCCGCCCGGGCCGCCGAGCATGTGACCGAGGCCGCGCCGCGCAGTTCCGACGCCTGGCGCCTGCTGGGCGCGGCCAAGGCCGGCTCCACGGACTGGAAGGGCGCCCGGCGGGCCTATGAGCGCGCCGTCAAGATCAGCCCCGACGACCACCTCAGCCACGCGGGCCTCGGTCTGGCGTTGGCCAACCTGAAGGACGCCAAGGCCCAGGCGGAACTCGACTGGCTGAAGATGAAGACCCAGGCCTGCGGTAGCTGCTCCGACGCGGCCAACCTGAAAGCCCTGACCGACGCTGTAGAAAGCGCGCTTACGAACCCTGACGCGCCCAAGCCCAGCGCGGCCCTGGAGGGCGCCATGCTGTTCGCGGGCGCGGCCGCCGGCGACGCGGCCTATGTCCAGGCGGTGAGCCTGATCAACGAGAAGCGTTATCCGGAGGCACTGACGGCCCTGCGCGCCGCCCAGGCGGTGTTCGGGCCGCATCCGGACATCATCACCTACCAGGGCTACACGTGGCGCAAGCTGGGCGACGCGGCGCGGGCGGAGGCCTACTACCGAGAGGCCCTGGCTATCGCACCGGACCACCGCGGCGCCACCGAGTACTATGGCGAGCTGAAGGTCGAGCGCGGCGACATCAAGGGCGCGAAGCTGATGCTGGCGAGCCTGGAGCGGTCCTGCGCCTTCGGCTGCGCCGAGGCTGAGGAGCTGCGCCGTTGGATCGACCTGGGCGGCGATCCGCAGCGGCCTTAGCGGGCGGCGCCTTCGCCGGGCTGGCGGCGGCGGCCATGGCGGCCGGAGCGGGCCCACCGCTTCGGGCCATGCTGTGGGCGCCGCGGGACGTCGATACCGTGCGCGCCTTCGCCACCCAGCCCACTGAGTGCCTTCGCCCGCCCGCCGATCCGGCCACGGCCTTGAGCGTCGAGGTGGGCCGCGCGGCGTTCCGCACGCCGATTGTCCTGGGAGGCCACGCGGCGCGCTCTGGCCTTTCCTGCGAAAGCTGTCACCGCGGCGGGCGGGGTAATCCCGACTTCCAGTTCCCCGGCGTCTCCGGTGCGCCGGGCACCGCCGACGTCACCCATTCGCTGTTCAGCGCCCGGCGCGGCAACGGCCTCGACGACCCCAGGCCAATCCCCGATCTGGCCGCGCCCAAGGCGGCGTTGAAGGTGGAGCAGGCGCGCTCAGGCCGGGCGCTGGAAGATTTCGTCACCGGCCTGATCGTCGAGGAGTTCGACGGACCGCGGCCGACACCAGCGGTGCTGGACGGCCTGGCGGCCTACGTCCGCGCCCTCGACCCGGCGGCCTGCCCCACCGCCGACCGGGAGCCGGTGAGCGTCGCCACCCTCATGGCCGACTCCCGCCGCGCCCTGGCCGCCAGCCAGGCCAGCCTCGCCAAGGGCGACCCGGCCACTGCCGTGATGATGGTCGCGGCCGCCCGCGCGCGCCTGGGCCTGATCGACGAACGGTTCGCGGACCTTCCCGCCGAGCGCGCCCGCCTGCGCCGCGCCGACACCCGGCTTGCCGCCCAGCAGCAGGCCATCCGCGAGCGGCGTCCCCAGGGCGCAGCGGGGCTGGGGACCTGGCTCGCCCGCGCGCCCGCCCTGGAGGCCAGGCTCGCGGCGCGGGAACCCGCCTCGCTGTTCGACCGCAACCGTCTGCAACAATCGGCCAAGCGCCGCTTGCGGGGCTAGGCCGCCTCAGTATATTGCGCGCCTTCCGCTTTGGGGCCTCGCGCCACAAGACGGCGAGGTGAGGTGGCCGAGTGGTTGAAGGCGCACGCTTGGAAAGCGTGTTTACGGGAAACCGTAACGAGGGTTCGAATCCCTCTCTCACCGCCACGCAGTCCTTTGAATTATCTCCATAATTTGGCGACAGAGAGTTGGATTCGAACCGTTGTTACGGTTTGGGCCCAAACCGCACTGAATCGCGCCGGATTCCCTGATTTCGCGCCGAATCCGTAATTATCGGCAATTTCGTCTC
>NZ_JBKJTG010000026.1:0-4642 GCF_046590535.1 Phenylobacterium sp.
CCCGGCGAGCGCGATCAGGTGACCGGCCAGATTGCCGCTGTCGACGGTGGAGACATATTGCGGGTCGAGCGGACGCAGGTCTTTCGTGTCGTACCAGTTGTAGAAATGGCCACGGTAACGGGCCATGCGCCCCATGGTGGCCAGGGAGGCTTCGATCCGTTCGACGGCCTCGAGGGTTCCGATCCAGCCAAAGTCGCGGGCGCTGGCCACCGACAGGAGATAGAGACCCAGATTGGTCGGCGAGGTCCGATGGGCCAGGGCCGGCGCCGGATCCTCCTGGAAATTGTCCGGCGGCAGCATGTTGTCGGCGGGGGTGACGAAGGTCTCGAAGAACCGCCAGGTCCGGCGCGCGATCCGTCGCAGCGCCAGCGCGTCCTCGGTGGTCGGGGGCGCGGCCTCGCTATCAGCTTGCGGTAAGCTCAGCCGCTGCGCCACCGCGGGCGAAAGAATCCAGGCGGCCGAGAATCCCACGGCTAGGGGCCAGGCGTCGCGGCCGAACACCCACGCCTGGGCCAGGGCGGCGAGCGCGATCACTATGCCGCCAGCCATGCGGCGATAGAAAGGTCCGGTCTCCAGCCCAAGGCCGCTGGCGCTCTGGGCCGCGCTCACCCACTGCAGAAGATGCCGGCGCGTCACAAACAGCCGCCACAGGGTGCGCCCGATCGCGTCGCCCATCAGCCAGGCCTGGTGCGCCAGCAGGATGACCATGAGCCCCGAGCGATAGGTCGCCAGGCGCAGGTCGTCGCCAAGGCCGGCAAGATAGCTGCGCCGGGCGCCCCCAGGGCGGCGGGAAAGGAGGTCGCCGATCAACGGGAAGACCGCCGGGGCGGCGATCGTGCAGACCACGAATGCGGTCCAGGCCGACGCGGCGGCCAACGGCAGCGTCCACCCGGCAAACAGGGCGATGACCCCGGCCGGCGCCGTCAACGAGCGGCGCAGATTGTCCAGCATCTTCCAGCGGCCGACGGTCGGGAGCCCGCCATCTTTCCGCTTCCCGCCGCCCCATCCGAAGATCCATGGCAGGAGCTGCCAGTCGCCGCGCGCCCAGCGATGGTGGCGCAGCGATGCGACGTCGTAGCGGGCCGGGAATTCCTCGACGACCTCAACGTCCGACGCCAGGCCGGCGCGCGCGAACACGCCTTCGAACAGATCGTGACTGAGCAGGGTGGCGTCGGGCGTGCGCCCGGCGAGCGCGGCCTCGAAGGCGTCGATCTCGTAGATGCCCTTGCCGGCGTACGAGCCCTCCCCGAACAGGTCCTGGTAGACGTCCGAGACGGCGGCGGCATAGGGATCGATGCCGTTGGGGCTGGAGAAGATGCGCTGGAACAGCGACCCGGCGTCGCGGCCCGGCAGGGAGGGGGTCACCCGAGGCTGCAACACCCCATAGCCTTCCACCACCCGTCCAAGCGCGCTGTCGTAGCGGGGCTGGTTGAGCGGGTGGGCCATCTTGCCGATCAGGCGCCGCACCGCGTCCCGCGGGAGCCGGGTGTCGGCGTCGAGGGTGATGACATAGCGGATGTCGGGCGGCACGGCCGGCGAGCCGCCGGCCTGCGGCGCGTAGGTGGTGTCGGCGGCCCCGCGCAGTAGCCGATTGAGTTCGTGCAGCTTGCCGCGCTTGCGCTCCCATCCGATCCAGCGCTGTTCGCCGTCACTCCAGACCCGTCGGCGGTGCAGCAACAGGAAACGATCGCCGCCGGGGGCCGGCCCATACTTCCGGTTAAGCCGTTCGACGCCTTCGGAGGCGGCGGCAAGCAAGGCCTCGTCGTCCTCGACGGTCTCGCTTGCCGCGTCATTCCAATCGGAAAGCAGTGCGAAGTGGATATCCCCGTCCAGGCTGGCGAGATGGTGGATCTCGAGCCCCTCGATCTGCTCGGCGATCACCTCCTGGGTGCTCAGCAGCATCGGCACAGCAACCAGGGTGCGCAAGCGCGACGGCACCCCGCCACGGAGCGCCAGCGCAGGCAGAAAGGTCGCGCGGAAGACCCGAGTGACCACGACGTTGACCATCGCCACCGCAGCGTCCAAGGCGGGGACAATGCCCAGAAGGCCCAGCGCCGCCAGCCCGGTCGCCTCGACGTGCAAAGCCGAGAGGATCAGTAGCGGCGCTGCGAGGAAGGCCGCGGCCACGCCGACGATCGCTGCGCCGTAGCCTTTGATCCCCAGCGCGTGGCCCAGCCGCTCGGTCCAGGCCTCTGGCGGCGGGCGGTAGCCCAGGGTCTTTTCGAAGGCGCGGCGGCCCGGCGCCAGAAGGGAGTATCCGGGATCGGACCGTCGGTCCTGCGGATCGCCTCCAAGCCGTCGGCCGTGTTCCGCCGCCTGCAGCGCGCGGGTGGCGACATCGATTTCCGTGCGCTCCGAACCACGGGCCAGCTCCTCGATCGCCGAGCGGTAGTGATTGCGGGTAGCGACATCCATGTCCTGGAAGGCGCTGCCGGCGCTCAGTAGGTCGCTCACCAGACTGATGCTCTCGAACAGATCGAGCCAGTCGACCTCGGAGATCAGGCGCAGGCTGGTGATGATGTTGCGCATCGTGACGTTCGCGCTGACCTGGCTCTCCTGCTCTTCGCGGACCACGGCGTCGACCGTGGTCCCCTGCGCCGCAAGCCTTTCGTCGAGCCAAGTGAGGGCTGGGGCGGTGCGGAAGTCCTGATCGCGAAGCCGATGCGTCAGCTGGGCGACGAAGGCTTTCGCCAGCGGCCGCTCCTCCCGATCCGCGAGCATCGCCGCCGCCGCCTGGCCGACCGCGCCCAGCAGGCGGTCAGCCAGTTGGTCGGCCTGCCGGCGGGCTTCCTGGCTGCGCGCGATCTTCTCGGCAAGCCGCCGCAGATTCTCGATCAGCACGATCCGCAAGGTGATCGAGACCGCCCAGAGTTCGCCGATCGTCAGGGGCTGGACTTCTTGGTAGGCGCGCACATAGCGCCGCAGGATCTCGAGGTCGAAGCGGCTGTCGGTGTGGGCGACATAGGCCCAGGCGACACCGAACACCCGCGGATAGGCCTCGAAAGGTCCGGACGCCAGCTTCGGAAGCTGCCGATAATAGCCCGGCGGCAGGTCGGCGCGGATCTCGCGGATCTGCCTTTCCACAAGGTGGAAGTTGTCGATGAGCCACTCCGCCGCCGGGGTGATCGCAATCCCGGCCCGGGTGGCGCGCATGGTGGCCCGATAGCCCTCAAGCAGCTCCCTCTCGTTGTCCGCGAGCCGCGGGGCCAGCGAGTGGCCGGCCGTCAAATGCGACGCCACGGCCTGCGCCGCCGCGAGGCTCCTGGCGTGCTGCTCCAGACGCTCGATCCCGAAGAGTTCTTCGCGGATTGGCTCCGGGTTGTCCCACCGAAGGGATGGCGCGCCGAACGCCCTGCGCCACCGTCCCGCGGGCTGGGGTGCGCGAGCCGGACTCATGCGGGTTGCGCTACCGCCAGCCCTAAGTCGGACCGCCGGCGGGCGCGTGCGCAGCCCGCGGGTGGTTCCCACGGCCAGCCGAAACCACGGCCCCGCCGGGAGAGTCGGATGCGCTTTCCGCCCCGCGCCGCTCGCATGGTTGGTGCTCCTGCGGCCCATAGCCGCCGCGCCCCGATTCACGGGGGCCTGACCCTAGGACGCGGCGGACGTCGGGCCATTACATTTTTTGGCTTCGGAGCCCGCCACCGGCCGGCCCAATAGCCGAGGCCATCACCGGAGGGGCCAGCCATGCGCCGCAACCCCCTTCCCATTGCGGGCTTGAGGCGCGATGGCGCGCGTCCCTCTCGTAATCCCCGCGCCGGTCCGGCGGCTCCACGGGCTTTGCGGGCTGCTCGCCGAAGCCGTCGTCACCGTCACCAGCCCCGCAAACTTGCGATCAACGTCGCCCCACGACGAACCGGCTAGGGTTTGGTCGGACACAGCAAAGGAGAACCGCCATGGCCCTGGAAGTTATCGGCAGCGTCGGTCGGAGCGCCAAGGTGCGGTGGGAACGCCGGACAGGCGTCGTGCAGATCAAGCTGGCCAGCCTCTTCACGTCGACCAGGTACACGCTGCCCGTGCCCGCATTCACGATGCGGGCGGCCTTTGAAGTCGCTGAGAGCTACGTCCAGAGACAATGACGCCCGCGGCCCCCAGCGGACGTTGCTGGAAAGCATTCTAGAAAGCGCCACTGGCCCGAATGGCCAACCCGCTGAAAAGAATGGTGGATGCGACAGGGATTGAACCTGTGACCCCCTCGGTGTGAATTAGCTGCTCATACTCGCCTGCACATGCACCGAGTTGCGAAGTTCACCATAATCTCAAGTGATATCAGCAAGATGTGAGGCCGACTCCGCGGTGGAGGCGCCGTGGCTTGCCTCCAGTTGCTTGCTGTGTGATTGCTGGGTGATTGCTGGAGCGAGCCTCGATGCCCTCGGTCAGACTCTCCAAGCGCAGCGTGGACGGCGCTCAAGCGGGCGAACGCGACCTGTTCGTATGGGACACCGACCTGCGTGGCTTCGGGCTCAAGGTCACGCCCAAGGGCTCCAAGAGCTACGTGGTGCAGTACCGAATGGGGGGTCGCGAGGCCGGCACCAAGCCCCCCACTAGCCCCCCACACGTGACCAAGCTCCGCATCAGACAGGACACGGTCCCGCGCGGGAACGGCTCCCGGAAGCGACATCGCGGCCATTGGCGAGGTGGCGAG
>NZ_JBKJTG010000132.1:0-9966 GCF_046590535.1 Phenylobacterium sp.
CTCCACCAAGGCAGCCGCCTTTTCGAAATAGGGGATGGCGTCGGCGATCCGCCCCTGACGGAAGATCAAAAACGCACCCTCCTTGTTCACCTCCCAGGACTCCGGATCGAGCCGCAAGGCGGTTTCGAGCTGACGGTTCGCCTCGTCGATCAGGCCGTCGTGCTGAAGATAGCGGGCCTTGACGCAGTGCGCCTCTGCCACGCTGGAATCGATGGAGAGCGCGCGCTCGGCCGCCTCGCGTCCATCCTCGGGTTTGCCGTGCCAGAAGCGGAGGTCGGTCTGCGCAAGCGCCATAAGCGCCCAAGCCTGGGCGTATTCGGGATCGACGGCGATCGCCTGGCGGCACACGCGGATGACCACCACCGCCCTGCGTTCATCAATGTTGTTCCCGTCGATCCAGTGGCGGCGCGCCAGCAGATACAGGTTGTAGGCGTCGGAACTGGTCGTCCCGCGCCGTTCGATCGCCTTCTTCTCCTGGGGCAGGAGCTTCAGTTGTAACGCCCCGACGATGGCCTTGGAGATTTCGTCCTGGATGGCGAAGATGTCGGTCAGGTCACGGTCGTATCGATCGGCCCAGACCTGGTGGCCACTGGCACACTCGGTCAGCTGGGCGTTGATCCGCACGCGCGTGCCCGCCTTGCGGACACTGCCTTCCAGGACATGGGTGGCGCCATGATCGCGGCTCAGGGCGCCAAGATCGACCGGCTTGCCCTTGAGCGAGAAGGCGGTGTTGCGGCCGATGATCGTCAGCGCCGAGACCTTGGACAGATCGGTGATGATGTCTTCGCTGATGCCGTCGCTGAAATACTCCTGCTCGGCATCCCCGCTCATGTTCACGAACGGCAGCACGCATACGACAGCGCGCCGCTCCGGTTGGCGTGAGGGGGCGGACCCGGGCGCCGCGTCGATGGAGCCGACGAGCGAGGCAATGCTGCTTGCCACCTTGGCCCAGCCCGGCCAGCTGGTGTCGCCGGTCCAGCCGAACAGGTCCGCGCACTGGATCTGGTTGAACGGCATGGGCGGCACCGAGCCGTCCAAGCTCACCTGAACAAGCGTCCCCAGTTCGCGCGCGGCGTCGGCCTCGGCGCGTACCCATTGCGAGCGGACGGCGTCGTTGGACCAGAGGACGAGCACCGCCTTGGCCCCCTTGATCCGTTCCTCGATCACATCGCTGTAGGCGCGATGGGCGGGTAGTTCGTCGTCGCGCCATACGGCGTAACCGGCCGCCCGTAGCGCATCTCCGGCCTGCCTCGCGAGCGCCTCGTTGGGACGGGCGTAAGAGATGAAGATGTCCGACATCAGGCGTCCTTCGCCCGGATCGCTTCGGGACCGTCGGTGACTTCGAGCCTGGCCCTGGCGGTGGCGACCATGGACTTGAACCGGGGATGATCGCGAAGCCGGTTCATGTCCGGATCGACCTCGGCGTGCTCTATCTGACCCCTGTTGGCCTGGTCGAAATAGGAGGCAATCAGGTCCAGCGCCCCTTCGTCGTCATTAAGATAAGCGGTGAGGCAGCAGGCGAGATTGTATTTCTGCAGGATGTTGTCGGGGTCGATCAGCATCGCGCGCGCGATCCATTCCTTGGTACGCGCGGCCTCGCCCATGACGGCCAGGGCCCCTGCGCCCAAGCCCAGCGCCTTAGAGTTTGTTGGGTCCTGGGCCAGAGCACGCTCGACCCGGGCAAAGGTGGTCTTTGCGGCGCGGAGTAGGGAGTCCTGATCCTTCAGGGCCCCGTAGCAGGTCATCAGCATGCCGGCCGAGTGGTAGTCGCCCTCCACCAAGGCAGCCGCCTTTTCGAAATAGGGGATGGCGTCGGCGATTCGCCCTTGGCGGAAGAGCAGGAACGCGCCTTCCTTGTTCACCTCCCAGGACTCCGGGTCGAGGCGCAAGGCGGTTTCGAGCTGGCGGTTCGCCTCGTCGATCAGGCCGTCGTTCTGAAGATAGCGGGCCGCGACGCAGTGCGCCTCGGCGAGGTTCGGATCGATCGCGAGGGCGCGCTCCGCCGCCTCACGTCCATCCTCCGGCCTCGCGTGCCAGAACCGGAGTTCGGTCTGGGCCAGCGCCATCAGCGCCCAGGCCTGGGCGTACTCGGGATCGACGGCGATCGCCTGGCGGCACACGCGGATGACCACTTCGGCCCGCCGGTGATCGTTGTTGCTGCCATCGACCCAGTGGCGGCGCGCCAGCAGATATAGGTTGTAGGCTTCAGGACTGGTGGTCCCGCGTTGCTCGATGGCCTTCTTCTCCTGAGGCAGGAGTTTGAGCTTCAGGGCGCCGACGATGGCCTTGGAGATCTCGTCCTGGATGGCGAAGATGTCGGTCAGGTCGCGGTCGTAGCGGTCGGCCCAGACCGGGTCGCCGGCCTCTCCGTCGACAAGCTGGGCGGTGATCCGCACCCGGCCGCCCGCCTTGCGCACGCTGCCTTCCAGCACATGGGTCACGTTCAGTTGACGCGCCACGTCCTTCACGTCGATGGTCTTGCCCTTGAAGTTGAAGGCGGTGTTGCGGGCGACGACCGACATGGCCGAAACTTTGGACAGGTCGGTGATGATGTCTTCGCTGATGCCGTCGCTGAAATACTCCTGCTCGCCGTCCCCGCTCATGTTGATGAAGGGCAGCACGCAGATCGCCGCCTTGCGCGGGGCGGCCGAGGTCTTTCCCGCGCCGGATTCCGAACCCCGGCTGCCCACCAGGGAGGCGACGCTGCTTTCGACCTTCACCCAACCGGGCGCGGTCAGGTCCCCGGTCCAGCCGTAAAGGTCGGCGCACTGGATCTGGTTGAACGGCATGGGTGGCGGAACGCCGTCGATGCTGAGCTGCACCAGTGTGCCGGCCTCGCGCGCCACATCCGCTTCGGCCCGGACCCATTGCGAACGGATTGCATCGACCGACCAGATGACGACTACCGCCTTGGCAGACCTCAGTCGCTCTTCGATGACTTCACCGTAAGCGCGGTGGGCCGGAAGCTGATCGTCGCGCCAAACGTTATAGCCGCTCGAACGCAGTGCCTCGACTACGATTCTAGCCTGCGGTTCCGTCGATCGGGCATAAGATACGAATACTTCGGACATTGTTGGTCAGCCACCACCCTGAACGGTCTCTAGCCAACATCGGTATGGCCAGCAAGGCGAGGGGGTGTAGTCAGTCGACCTCGTCGGTGTTGTCAGACCAAATTCACCGTGGGCTAACCGGGCCCCGATAGTCGGCGCAGGTGGCCAGGCCCGAGACGCGGCCTGACCTATTCCGGTGGTTCGGCTCCTCGCCTTTGTCCTGGCACAACTCCACAAGGCACGGCGACGGCGAGTTTCGGCTCTGGACTCAACGAAGGACGCCCGGATCGCGGGAGCTCCCCCAAGCGGGAGCCACGGGTGAGCCCGCCGCTTGCGGCAAAGCCCGATCCGCTCCACAACCCCATCCGTGAAGGCGGTCCCCGCAAGGGGCCAAGAGGGAACGGGGTGATGTGCTTGCGCACGGACTCCCCGGCTGTGCCCGCAACTGTGAGCGGTGAGGACCGCGTCCGTCCGCCTCGGCTTTGAGGCGGCGCCACTGGGAAACCGGGAAGGCGAGGGCGGGGTCCGGCGACCCGCAAGCCAGGAGACCTGCCGTCTTCCGTCGCTCGTCCGTGGCCCGGGTCCAGGCCGTCGGCGCGGGATGGCGCGCGCGCCCTCCGTCGCAGCGACTTGGCTGAAAACGGAGGACGACCATGCGAACCCTGTTGCTCACATCTGCGGCCATCGCCGCGCTGAACCCTGCCAACGCCCTGGCTGCGGAGGTCGGCGAACTCATCGTCACCGCCACCCGGTTGGAAAGCCGCATCGACCTGGTCACCGGCGCCCGGGTGATCGACCGCGCCGAACTGGAGGCCCGCGGCGTGGCCTTCGCCGCCGACGTGCTGGCCACGGTTCCCGGCGTCGGCGTCACCCGCAACGGCGCCTTCGGCGGGATCGGCGCGATCCGCATCCGCGGCGCCGGCGCCGACAAGACCCTGGTGCTGGTCGATGGCGTGCCGGTGGGCGACCCCGCCGACCCCGGCGGAACCTTCGATCCGGCCTCCCTGCAACTGGCCGACCTGGAGCGCATCGAAGTGCTCTCGGGACCGCAAGGGTCGCTGTGGGGCTCCGAAGCCATCGGCGGCGTGGTGGCCTTCACCACCCGCGAGCTTTCCGGCTGGCGGGCGCAGGCGGAGGCCGGGTCCTTCGCCACCGCCCGCGGCTTCGTCGCCGCCGGCGTCGCGCGAGAGACACATGCGGTGGGCGCCAGCCTGGCGGCCTTCCGCACCGACGGGGTCTCCAAGGCCGACCTGGGGACCGAGGACGACGGCTTCGAGACCGTCACCGCCAACCTGGGCGGCCGCCTGCGGCTGTCGCCGGCCCTGCAGATCGACGGCCGCGCGCGCTACACGCAAAGCGACATCGAGATCGACGGCTTCGCCCCGCCCAGCTTCCAGCTCGGCGACACCGCCGACCGCAACAAAAGCCGCGCCTGGTCGGGCTTCGGTCGCGCCACGCTGGACGGCGGCCTTGGCTTCACGCACCGCATCAGTTTTTCGGCCTATGATATTGTTCGGGAAAATCTTTCTGCCTTCCCGTCGCGCTTCGAGGCCGACCGCCAGGTGCTCCGCTGGACCGCCGAACGCGAGGGTCTGGTGGTGGGCGCCGAACGCCAGGCCACCGACGCCGACCTGGCCGGCCGGCCCAGCCTCGACCTCTCCACCACCTCGGTGTTCGCCGTCGGCCGCCGCACTTTCCAGGCCCTGACGGTGACCGCCAGCCTGCGTCACGACGACCCCGACCGCTTCGGCTCCCGCACCACCGGACGCCTGTCGGCGGCCGCGGCGCTGCCGGCCGGCTTCACCCTGACCGCCGCCGCCGGCCAGGGCTTCAAGGTCCCGACCATCAGCCAGATCATCTGCGATTTCTGCTTCCCGGCCGGCCCGGCCCTGACCCTGAGGCCAGAGCGCGCCGAGGGGGTCGACCTGCGCCTGGGCTGGACGTCGCCACGGGTCACCGCGGCGGTCACCGGCTATCGCCTGTCGGTGCGCGACCAGATCGCCTACACCGCCGGCCGCTACGTCAATATCGCCCGCACCCGATCCACCGGCCTGGAAGCCGAGGCGGAGGTCCTGCTGGCGCCGTCCCTGACGTTGAAACTCGCCTACGCCCGGCTGGACGCCATCAACGCGGCCTCCAACGCCAGCCTGATCCGTGTCCCCGACCATTCCGCGGCGGCGAGCCTGTTCTGGTCGCAGGGTCCGTGGAGCGGGGCGCTCACCGCCCGGGCGGAGTCCAGCCAGACCGACACCGCCCGCGACGGCTTCAGCCGGGTGCGCCGCCAGGGTTTCGCCACCGCCGACCTTGCGGCCGCCTACGCCGTCAACCCGCGGGTCAGCCTGACGGCCAGGATCGAGAACCTGTCGGACGCCCGCTACCACGAGACCTTCGGCTACGGCGAACCGGGCCGGGCGGTCTATCTCGGCGTGAGGCTAAGGAACTAGGCAGGATTTCGGAAAAGTGGTCGCCGGTTTTCCGATGAAAATCCTGCAAAAGCAAAAGACCTGAGCAGGGATGCGTTGGGCGACCAATGAGCCCCTGCTTAGGCGGCGGCCCAGGCGCGCGGGTCGAGGGCGGCGGGGTCGTCGATGGCCATCTCGTCCCAGTCGAGGTCCGGCGGTGGGCTCAACGCGGCGGCCACCACCGCCGACATCTCCGCCGCCGAGGCCACGCCCACCAGCACCACGGAGGCTTCGGGACGCGACAGGGCGAAGCCCAGCGCCGCCTGCAGCGGGTCGGAGCGGCCCTCGGCGATCAGCCGGCGGGCCCGGGAAATCCGGCCCGCGGCGGCCTTCAGGTGATGCGGCGCCCGGTCGGGCGGCAGGAACAGCAGGCCGTTCAGGAAGATCGAGCGCAGGTGCACCTCGATGCCCATGCCGGCCAGTTCGGCCAGGGTCCCGTCGATCAGCATCCGCTGGTCGAGCAGCGAGGCCGGCGCCTGCACCACGTCGGGCTTGAAGCGCTTGGCGAAGCCGACGGGATCGTCGGAGGAATAGGCCGAGACGCCGATCTTCTTGGTCAGGCCCGCATCGCGCAGCGCGCGCAGCCGGTCCCAGAGCTGGGGGCCCAGCGGCGAGAACAGGTCGGTGACCGAGGGCGCCAGGATGGCGTCCACCTGGTCGACGTTCAGCCGGCGGAGCTGGGCGCGGATCTCGCCCTCGGCGAAATCGGCGCCGCGGTCGGGGCGCACGGTGGTGATGGTCAGGCGGAACGGGTTGGGCCGGGGCAGCACCTGGCCCAGGGTCACTTCGGCGGACGGCGCATGGCGGCCGACCTCCAGCACGCCCAGGCCTGAGCGGGCGGCGATCGACAGGATATCGCGGGCCTCGGCGTCGCGCGGCCGGCCGCGGACGGCCGTCTGCTGGTCGAGGCCGAACTGGCCGGACCCGAGGCCAAGCTTGGTGAGCGGTGAGGTCATGAAGGGGCGCAGGGCTTTATATGGTCCGTATGAGCCGCCATCTTGGACCGACGATCGCTAAGAAGACGTATCCATGACCTTTCGCGGGAGTTAAGGCGCAACCGGCATGAGAGACCCGCTTCCCGAGTGGCCGCTGTTCGGCATGACCGACGATGTGCGCCCCGCAATGCGGGCCGCGCGGGCGGCGGGCGAGGCCTGCGCTCTGGCCACCCTGGTGGCGGTGGAGGGCGGCGGGCCCCGGCCGGTGGGGACGCAGATGGTCTTCGCGCCCGGTATAGCCGCGGGTTATTTTTCCGGCGGCTGCGTGGAAAGCGACGTGGCCGACCACGCCGCGGCCTGCCTGGATGACGGCGAGCCCCGTCGGCTGGTCTATGGCGAGGGCAGTCCCTGGCCGGACATCCAGCTGCTCTGCGGCGCCCGCATCGAGATCTTCGTTGAGCGGGTGGCGGCTGACGACCCCGCCTTGGCCGAACTGCTGGCCGCCCGCGACCAGCGCCGGCCGGTGACCTGGGTCAGCGACGGCCGCCGCCGCGTCTGCGCCCCGCAAGTGCAGCCTTGGGAAGGCGCCATGGTGCGCCGCCACGACCCGGTCGCCCGCCTGGTGGTGGTGGGGGGCGATCCGACGGCCCTGGCTATCGCCCAGCTCGGCGCCCAGGCCGACTTCGAGACCACCCTGGTGCGGCCCAAGGGCCCGGAGGCGCCGCCGCCGATCCCCGGCCTGGCCTACAGCCGCGCGGAGCCGCAGGCCGCCCTGGCGGCCATCGGGATCGACCCCTGGACCGCCATCGCCATCGCCACCCATGACCTGGAGACCGACCGCGCCGCCCTGCGGGTCGCCCTGCCGTCGCAGGCCGGCTACGTGGGCCTGCTGGGCGCCCGCAAACGCCTGGCTGAGCGGCTGGGCCAGCTTCGCGCCGAAGGCATCGCGCCAAGCGCCATCGCCCGCCTGCACGCCCCCATCGGCCTCGACATCGGCGGCAAGGCGCCCTGGGAAGTGGCGGTCTCGGTGATCGGCGAGATCATGGCCCAGCGTTATGCCCGGGCCAGCGGCAGCACCTCGACGACCTCGCCCTCGGCCGCCGCCGGCGCCCCCGACAGCCGCCGCAACAGGGCGTCGGAAGCGGCGAAGACGCTGACCAGCGAAGAATCCTGATCGCGGTAGGGGCGCACGGTGACGGCCCCGTTGGCGTAGGAAAGCTTGGCCCGCATCCAGTGTTCGCGGGGACCATTGGCCGGTAGGTCCTGCGCCAGCCGCGCGGTCAGGGTCACCGGATCGGGGGCCGCGCCCTGATAGGCGTTGAGGATGGGGCGCAGGAACATCTCGGCGCAGACGAAGGCCGAGGCCGGATTGCCCGGCAGGCCCAGCAGCCGCCGCCCGTTCCCCAGCACCCCGAAGAAGGTGGGCTTTCCCGGCCGCACGTTGACGCCGGCGACCCGAAGCGACAGCCCCAGCGCCTCGCCCGCCGCCCGCACCAGGTCGTGGTCGCCCACGGAGGCGCCGCCGACGGTGACAATCAGGTCGGCGTCGGCGTCCCGCAGGGCCGCGATCACCGCCTCCAGGTCGTCGCGCACCGGCTTGGCGCGGACTGCCTCCGCGCCCCAGCCGGCGATCATGGCGGCCAACGCCGGAACGCCAGAATCGTAGATCTGAAACGGCCCAGGCTGCGCCGGCGCCTCGACGATCTCCTCGCCCGTGGAGATCAGCGCCACCCGCGGCCGGCGATAAGCCCGCAGGTCGGCGCGGCCCGCCGAGGCGGCCAGCGACAGCCGCCAGGGATCGATCCGCACGCCCCGGGTCAGCAGGACCGCGCCGGCCTTGAAGTCCCCGCCTGCGGGACGGACGTGATGGCCCACGGCCGTCTCGGGAACGCGGACGCCATCGCCCTCGGGCTGGGCGTCTTCCTGGATGACGATGCTGTCGCAGCCCTGCGGCACGGCCGCGCCGGTGAAAATCCGCACCGCCTGCCCCGCCTCGACCCGGCCCGCATGGCCGTGGCCCGCCGCGCTCTCGCCGACGATCCGCAAGCACCCCGGCGCATCCGCGGCGCGCACCGCCCAGCCGTCCATGGCCGAGGCGGCGAACGGCGGCTGGTCGCGCACGGCGCTCACGTCCTCGGCCAGCACCCGGCCGATGGAATGTGCAAGGGGGACCGTCTCGGCAGGCAGGGGCTCGATCTCCGCCAGCATGCGGGCCCGCGCCGCGTCCACCGCCAGCAGCTTCATGCCCGCCAGTCGCCCGACTTGCCGCCGGTCTTTTCCAGCAGGCGAACCGCCTCGATGACCATGCCCTTCTCGGCGGCCTTCAGCATGTCGTAGAGCGTCAGGCAGGCCACGCTGACCGCGGTCAGGGCCTCCATCTCCACGCCGGTGGGCGCCGTGGTCCGCACCCGGGCGGTGACCGCCAGGCCGCCCTCGGCCGGCTCCACCCGCACCTCGACCTTGGACAGGGCCAGGGGATGGCACATGGGGATCAGGTCGGCGGTCTTCTTGGCCGCCATCACCCCGGCGATCTCCGCCACGGCGCGCACGTCGCCTTTCCTGCCGTCGCCCGACAACGCCAGGGCCAGGGTCTCCGGGGTCATCCGCACGAAGCCCGCGGCCAGCGCCTCGCGGGCGGTGGGGGCCTTGTCCGAGACATCGACCATCCGCGCGCGGCCGGTCTCGTCCATGTGGGTCAGCTTGCTCACGTCTCCAGCAGCCGCGGCATCAGCTCGACCATGTTGCAGGGCCCGTGGCGGCTGTCGAGCTGGGCGGAGATCACCTTGTCCCAGCCGTCCTTCACCGCGCCGTTGGAGCCCGGCAGGCAGAAAACGAAGACGCCGCGGATGATCCCGGCGGTGGCCCGCGACTGCAGGGTCGACAGCCCCACCGACTGGTAGCTCACCAGGTGAAACACCACCGAGAAGCCGTCGATCTTCTTGTCGAACAGCGGCTCCAGCGCCTCCGGCGTCACGTCGCGCCCGGTGATGCCGGTGCCGCCAGTGGTGATGATCGCCTCCACCTGGCCGGCGTCGATCCAGGCGTTCACCTGGGCCCGGATGGCGGTGACCTCGTCGGGCACGATGGTCTTGCCCACCAGGTCATGCCCCGCGCCGGCGATGCGCTCGGCCAGCACATGGCCGGAGGTGTCGCTTTCCTCGTCGCGGGTGTCGGAGACGGTGAGCACCGCCACCCGGACGGGCTTGATCGCCCGGCTTTCGTCGATCCGGCCGCCGGGGGTGAGCACGGGCGCATTCATCGGGAGGTCTCCTTGTCCCAGCGGGCGATATCGGCGTGGTCCTGCGGCCGGGGCTCGACCCAGCGGGCGCCGGCGGGACCGTGCTCCTTCTTCCAGAAGGGGGCGCGGCTCTTCAGGTAGTCCATCAGGAAGTCGCACGCCTCGAAGGCCTCGCGGCGGTGCGCCGCGGCAGTGGCCACGAAGACCACCGGCTCGCCGGGCGCGATCTTGCCCACCCGGTGGACGACTGTCAGGTCGTGCAGGGAAAAGCGGCCCCGGGC